>CAVKOT010000052.1:0-14673 GCA_963658045.1 Opitutia bacterium UBA4654 | reverse complement strand
GAATATCAACTGTCCAAGCTCTTCCCGAAAGACTTCAAGTCCTCCATGCCGACTATTGAGGAATTGGAAAAGGGATTGAAAGATAATGTCAAACAATAATGAACTGAATATGCATAAAGGTGAGATAATAACCACTGCGCCTCCATGGGGATTGCGTATCTTTCACACACCCCTCTCCACTCATTTCCCATTATTTATGGCTACCTTTGTGGTGTGAAAGAAAAAGGAGCAGGAGAATATGACTACAATACAGGAGAGAAGGCTTGCCAGGCTCATGATGGCCATGATATGGTATGACAGCAATGACGTGCCACGCATCCAGCACCTGGTGAAAGTGCATGACTTCGCACGCATGATAGGCATTGCCGAGGGGATGGAGGACGAGGAACTCTTCGTCCTGGAGGCAGCGGCCATCCTGCATGACGTGGGCATACATGCGGCCGAGGCACGCTATGGCAACTGCAATGGCAAGCACCAGGAAGAACTGGGGCCTGGTGAGGCCAGGAAGGTGCTGGCCGGGGTGGAGGGCTTCACGCCTGCACAGACTGACAGAATATGCTGGCTGATAGCACATCACCACACTTACACCGGCGTGACTTCAGCTGACCACCGCATCCTGCTTGAGGCCGATTTCCTGGTCAACTCATTTGAGGACCACCTCACGCACGAGGGCATCATCACCTTCCGCGAGCGAGTGTTCCGCTCAACGTCTGCCATCAGAATGCTCAATGACATGTGGGGGCTGGGATAACCCGTAACAACAGCCTCGCACTGAGGCTGAAGTGTATATAATCCCTATAATTTGTTAACACTCGCAAACGGGCGATGGCCATGCCAGGAAAAGGCACTACCTTTGCCAGTGTAGGATGCCAGCAATCCACTGATACCATGAGAGAAGAGAAGCAAGAAAAGGACAATATTGTCCGTATAACCCAACTAAAAATTCAGTATCATGAAAACAGACCAGAAGGGGCTCTCCCCCACTCCCCACGAGGCAAGCGAGATGTTCTGCTTCCAATGCCAGGAAACAGCCTTCGGCACAGGATGCCGGCACACTGGCGTGTGTGGCAAGAAACCAGATGTGGCACGTGCCCAGGATCTCCTTATATATATAGTAAAGGGGATTGGACTTGCCGCTGACCTGGCAGGACAGGCGGGCGAGGCGTGCTGCAAGAACAGGAAGATGGCACAGCAGTTTGTCACCGATGCCCTGTTCTCCACCATCACCAATGCCAACTTTGACCGCGAGAGCATCGAGAAGCGCATCGACAGGGCACTCATGCTCCGCAACCGGCTCGTTGCCCAATGCCATCTGGCAGGCATTCCCATCTCCCGACTCGATGTCCTGAGTTGGGACGGCACACGCGCCGAGTATGGCCAGAAGGCCGCACAAGTGGGTGTGCTCTGCGAGGAGGACGAGGACATCCGCTCACTCAAGGAACTTACCCTGTATGGACTGAAGGGCATGTCGGCCTACCTGGAGCATGCTGCCCGACTGGGGGAGTATGACGCGGGCATACATGACTTCATCCTGCACGCCCTGGGCATGCTCGTGACCTGCAGGGATGCCGAGACGCTCACCAACCTCGTGCTCACGACAGGGGAATGGGGCGTAAAGGCCATGGACATGCTTGACAAGGCCAACACACGCGCCTATGGCCACCCAGAGATGGGCGAGGTGAACATAGGCGTGGGCACGAGACCCGGCATCCTCGTCAGCGGGCACGACCTCAACGACCTGGAGCAACTGCTGGAGCAGAGCAAGGACAGCGGAGTAGATATCTACACGCACTGCGAGATGCTCCCCGCCCACTACTACCCCAGGCTGAGGAAGTACAAGCACCTGAGGGGCAACTATGGCAATGCCTGGTGGAGGCAGCGCGAGGAGTTGGAGTCCTTCAACGGCCCCATCCTCTTCACCAGCAACTGCATTGTCCCGCCCACAGGCCGACACACCTATCCCAGCCGTGCCTTCACCACCAACAGTGCCGGCTATCCTGGCTGGAAGCACATCCCTGCCGACGAGAACGGGCACAAGGACTTCTCGGAACTCATCGCCCTGGCCCGCTCCTGCCCTCCTCCCACTGCCATTGAGACGGGCACCATTCGTGGAGGATTTGCCCACAACCAGGTGATGGCCCTTGCCGACAGGATTGTGGCGGCCATCAGGAACGGCAGCATACGCAGGTTTGTGGTCATGGCCGGATGTGATGGCCGCATGCCCAGCCGTGACTACTACACCCAGTTTGCCCGGCAACTCCCCCACGACTGCGTCATCCTGACCGCTGGCTGCGCCAAGTACCGATACATCAAGCTCGCCCTGGGCGACATCGGCGGCATCCCCCGTGTGCTGGACGCGGGACAGTGCAATGACAGTTACTCACTGGTGCTCACCGCACTCCGGCTGCAGGAAGCCCTGGAGCTCAGCGACATCAACGAGTTGCCCGTGACCTATAACATCGCCTGGTATGAGCAGAAGGCCGTCATCGTGCTGCTCGCACTTCTGAGCCTGGGCATCAGGAACATCCACCTGGGGCCCACACATCCAGCCTTCCTCTCGCCCGCTGTGGCCAGGGTGCTAGTGGAAAGGTTTGGCCTCGAAGGCATCACCAATGCCCAGGATGACCTGAAGGCCTGGGGAATAGGATAAGAGGGGAACTTGCACAGCAGAACTGTCACCCAAGGGGCAGACCACGGAATTGTGGCCCGCCCCGCTTTTTGTCCACACACGAGGGAGTGAAGTCATAAAGAAATGCTTACCTTTGCACAAAGGCGAGGCGTGCCCCACCAACAGCCATGCCCCGCCTGTAACCCATCAAGAAACCCGACAACACAGAAGTATGGAAAGCCAACCGATACTGAACGAGCACAACAAGGAGGAGCACCGTCCCTCACACACAGCCGAGCACCTGCTCAACCAGGTGATGGTGAGAATGTTTGGATGTGAGCGGTCAAGGAATGCCCACATCGAGCGCAAGAAGTCCAAAATCAACTACACGTTGGATGCCGAACCCACGCCCCAGCAAGTCCAGGAGATAGAGAGGCAGATGAATGAACTCATCGCCCAGGACCTGCCCGTGACCTATGAGTTTGTCACACGCGACCACATCCCCCAGGGAGTGAAGTTGGACAGGCTGCCAGAAGATGCCAGCGAGACCCTGCGCATCGTGCGCATCAGCGACTTTGACATCTGTCCCTGCATCGGCCAGCATGTGACATCCACCAGCGAGATAGGCTTCTTCCACATAACCAGCACCAGTTACCAGGATGGCTCCTTCCGCATCGTCTTCAAGGTGAAACCATAGGCATCGCACTCATCTGCGTGACATTCGAGAAAACTGAGAACCAGCACCCGCACACAAGGACGAGATGCAGTTCCATGTTTGCATCCATGGACTATGAAATTATATCTGGAATAATTGTGAGTAGAGCGAGATTGTGCTACCTTTGCCCCACTGCTGTCCTGCAGGCAATGGCATGGATGGCAATAACGTAAAAGTGACCAAAAGAAGATGGCAGACTGGAAAAGTGCCCTGGCCGTGCTGGGGACGAGGGATGAGAAAGGCAGTGACCTAGTAAAGGCGGGCGATACGGCACGCAGGAAGCGTGTGGGGGTCGTGTACTCCACCAGTCCCGACTATGAGTACACCGAGGACAGTCAGGAGGAATGCCCCACCCTACCCAGGAACCAGCAGCGGCTGCGCCTGGCCATGGAACGTGCTGGCCGTGGAGGCAAGACGGTCACGCTGGTGAGGGGCTTCACCGGGACGGAACAAGACTGTGCCGCGCTGTGCAAGATGCTGAAACAGAAGTGCGGAGTGGGAGGTTCGGTCAAGGATGGTGACATCATCATCCAGGGTGACCACCGCACCAGGCTCACAGAGATACTCAGGCAGGAAGGATACACACAAACGAAATAAAAGGAGAGGGAGCCCCATCCGTCACCCAGGAGAGGGCTGGCGACTCCCCAGTCAAGTTCCCCACATCGGGAGCAAAGAGACACATGACAAGCATGAAGAGTTTACTTATCAAGGACACCACGGTGAGCGAGCGGGCGCAGATTGTGCGCGAGGCACTCGGAGCCGACAGCGACTGCGAGGCCATTGACCTCACAGACATGTATGACGACTATATATATGGTATAAAGGAACTGGCCGACATCAACCGCGAGTTCAGCGAGAAGCATGCGGGAGAGGTGGTGGCACACCCCGAGGAAGAGGAGAATGAGCGGATCTGCGAACTCTGACGCCCTGGTCACCAGGGAGGTCTCCATACTGCTCCCGGCTCATGACAACGTGTGTGTGTCGCTGGTGAGGGACTTGCAGGAGCAGGCCGCGCGGCTGCCTGGCCTTCACTATGAGATAGTGGTGGCTGATGACGGGTCCACCGACATGGACTCCATCCGGGAGAACCGTGCCATCAACCTCTTGCCACACTGCAGGCTCATCGAGCGCAAGCCCAATGCTGGCCGTGCTGCCATACGCAACTTCCTGGCCAGGGAGGCCAGGTATGCCCGCCTGCTCTTCATCGACAGCGACCTGCATGTGTGCTCTTCCCACTTCCTGGAGCGGTATGTCCGGGCCAGCGGAGAGGTGGTGGTGGGTGGCATCAGGATGGGCGGAGATGCCCTGAAGTTACACCAGAACCTCAGATACCGGTATGAGAAGGCCAGCGAGGGCCAGCATGACCACAAGCACAGGAGCCAGCACCCTGACAGGGACTTCAGCGCAGCCTGCTTCCTCATATCCAAGGCTGTGATAGAGCAATGCCCCTTTGACGAGCACTTCAGGCACTATGGCTATGAGGACGCACTGCTGGGCAAAAGCCTCTCGACACATGGCTACCCTATCGCGCACATAGACAATCCCATCCTGATGGATGACTATGAGGACAATCTCACCTATGTGGGAAAGACCGAGGAGGCGTGCCGCACCCTCCATCAGTTCCGCCTCCTGCTGGGTGACCATTCCAAACTCATCCGCTGGCAGGAACGCCTGGCCAGGCACCGCATGCTGTACAGCATGGCGGCGAGAGCCTCACGCCTGCTATGCCCAGGCATCAGGAGACGCCTGGTGACAGGCAGTCCGTCGGTCTCCCTGTTCAATGCCTACAAACTATTGTATTACATACGCCTCTGCACAGGAGACGAGGCACAGGCCCACCATTCACACTGACTTCACACCAGCCACCAGCGTCACAGGCTGGGGAAGGAAAGAGGCGCGCCTGACAATAGCGGCATGCCTGTGCATCCATGTGCAAACAATTTCCTAACTTTGCAGGCAAAAGACCATAAGACATCAAGCACTATGGAAAAGTTCAACGACATTATCAACGGCAGCCAGCCCACCCTGGTTGACTTCTTTGCCACCTGGTGTGGCCCCTGCAAGATGATGCACCCCATACTGGAACAACTCAAAGGCGAACTGGGAGCGGGCATACGCATCATCACCATTGACGTGGACAGGAACGAGGCACTCGCAAGTGCCTACCGCATCCAGTCTGTACCCACCCTCATGCTCTTCCGTGACGGAAAGATGCTGTGGAGGCAGAGTGGGGCCATTGGACTGGCTGACCTGAAGGGCATCATCGCCGAACACCTGCGGCCATGAGCAAGGAGGCAGGCAGATGCCGCTGGTGCAACGGGAAGAACCCACGGTATGTGGAGTATCACGACCACGAATGGGGCAGGCCCGTGCATGATGACCACAGGCTGTATGAGATGCTCCTGCTGGAGTCGTTCCAGGCAGGACTGTCGTGGGAGTGCATCCTCAACAAGCGCGAGGCTTTCCGCAAGGCATTTGACCACTTTGACGTCAAGGCCGTGGCCTCCTATGACGAGGACAGGCAGGCCGCCCTGGCCCAGGACCCAGGCATCGTGCGCAACAGGCTGAAGATAAAGGCCGCTGTGGGCAATGCGCGCATATTCAGGAGTATCCAGGAGGAGTATGGCTCCTTTGACAAATACATCTGGGGCTTCACACATGGTGCCACCATATATGAGTGCGGCCAGGTCACCTCTCCACTGTCCGATGCCATCTCACAGGACTTGCAGCGACGTGGAATGAAGTTCGTGGGCAGCACCATCATCTACTCACTCCTGCAGGCCACGGGCATCATCAACTCGCATGAGGAGGGATGCTTCCTGCACGTGGGCAGGAGCCATGGCACAGAAAGTGGAACAAGCAAGCAAGAGGCAGCAAATGATAAGAAATCTGGTATTTGACTTTGGCAGGGTGCTCGTCGACTATGACTTCGAGCGCTTCCTGAGCACATTCATCGATGACCCCGAGACAAAGAGGTGGTTTGTGCAGGCAACCTGCAACAGCGAGTTTGTCAACCGCTGTGACAAGGGTGACGAGACCTTCGAGGAGATTATCCACGATGCACAAGCCCGCTATCCCCAATGGAGGCGCGAACTGCAAATCTTCCATGACAGGCAGATCGAGGCTCTCACGGGGGAGGTGGCTGGCATGAGCCAACTGCTCAGCCGGCTGAAGGGCGAGGGGTACCGCCTCTACGGACTGACCAACTGGAGCAATGCCGTGTATCCGGTCATGAGGAAGTACAGCATCTTCAGTCTGCTTGACGGGCAGGTCATCTCCTCAGAGGAGCATGTCATCAAGCCCGACCCAGCCATCTACCACTGCCTCTTTGACCGCTTCGGACTCAAGCCCGAGGAGTGTGTCTTCACCGATGACAAGGCCGAGAACATCAAGGGCAGCCAGGCCGTGGGCATGGAGGGCATCGTGTTCCGTAATGCCCAGCAGTATGAGCGGGAACTGCGGTCTATCATCAGCAGGAGCCAGCCTGCCTCATGACCAGACACGCGGAACAAGGACTGGCGGCTGGCATACACCCCACAAAGAACTATAAGACTGACATTAAGCCTCTGACTCAATGAAGAAAAAGCATATCATCACCATCCTGGCCATCCTCTGCGGAGGCTACTGCCAGGCTCAAGGCACTGTGCAAGACTACCTCAACGCCTTCGGCACAGGACAGAAGTATTCCCACAAGGTGGCCAATGGCAACGTGCATGTGCGTCCCGTAAACGAGGGGAGTGCCGACACGATGTACTACTCCACCTTCAACGGCGAGGGTACCGTGTGGTACAGCGTGAACATACACAATGGCAAGAAGGAGCAGGTGGAGAACCCCGACAAGGACAAGAAGGACAAGCACAGGCGAGGCGGGGATGGCATCCACTGGATGGTGGTGAGGGACGAGAAGGACGGGAGAGTGCCCTGCCCCACAAACAGGAACCAGTACGTCATGCACAAGGACAACAACCTGTACCTGGCGACAGAGAATGACGAGCAGCATGCCACAGCCATCACCACCGACGGGACCGACACCTGCTACTACTCCTCATGGGGATGCTGGTCAAGCGACGGCAGATACTATGCCACCGTGCTCATAAAGCCTGCCCCCAAGCGATTTGTCACCTACACGATGTCATCCCCATCCAGCCAGGTGCAGCCCATCTACTCCCAGCAGGAATATGCCAAGCCCGGCGACTCGCTCAACTACCGCATACCGGTGGTGGTGGACGTGCAGGCCAGGAAGACCATCAGGCCCCGCTCCACAGCACTCTTCAGGCACCAGTATTACGTCTCGGCTCCCCAATGGGACGAGGGAGACAGGACACTCACATTTGAGTTCAACGAGCGCGGACACAAGACCTACAGGGTGCTGGAGATGGACCTGGACGGAAACGTGAGGACACTCATCGAGGAGCACAATGACAAGTATGTGGCCTACTCACGCAACTGGCGGCATGACCTCAATGCCAGATATATCCTGTGGAAAAGCGACCGCGACGGGCATGCGCACATCTACCTGTATGACAGGAAGAAGGGAACCATGACACAAGTCACCCGTGGAGACTACTGGGTGCGTGATGTCGAGCACTGTGAGATGGACAGCAAGGGCAAGGGCTACATCATCTTCTCTGCCAACGGAAGGAACTGCAGAAACATGGGGCACGTGGCATCCAGCCTGGATGCCTCCATCAGCGAGGAGGACCCCTACAACATACACTATTACCGCATAGGGCTGGACGGGAAGCACCTGGTGGCCCTGACACCCGAGCAGGCCAACCACCATGCCACATTCAGCAAGGGCTGGGAGGCATTCATCGACACCTATTCATCCATTGACCACGCGCCTGTCACCGTACTACGCTCTGCCACCAGCGGAAAGTTGATAGCCACGCTGGAGCAGGCGGACATAAGCAGGCTGGAGCAGACGGGATGGAAGGCGCCCGAGGTGTTCGTCGCACCAGGACGTGACGGCAAGACCGACATGTGGGGGCTCATACAGCGCCCGAGCAACTTCGACCCTGCCAAGAAATACCCTATAATAGAATATATCTACTCTGGCCCAGGCAGCCAATACGTGCCCAAGGACTTCACGCCCTGGCTGTACAATCTGGCAGAACTGGCGGAACTGGGATTTATCGTGGTGCAGCTGGATGCCATGACCACGTCATACCGCACCCTGGACTTTGAGCAGGTGTGCTACAAGAACCTCAAGGATGCGGGGTTCCCCGACCGGATAGGATGGATAAAGGCGGCTGCCGCACGCTACCCCTACATGGACATCAGCCGTGTGGGCATCTACGGCTGCTCCGCTGGCGGACAGGAGGCACTCGGGGGCTTGCTGTTCCATCCCGACTTCTACAAGGCAGGATATGCGGCATGCGGATGCCACGACAACCGCATGGACAAGATATGGTGGAACGAGCAATGGATGGGCTATCCCGTGGATAGTGCCTATGTGGAGTGCTCCAACGTGGCAAACGCCCACAGGCTCCAGGGCAAACTGATGCTGGTGGTGGGAGAGATGGATGACAACGTGGACCCCTCATCATCCTACCAGGTGGCCAACGCGCTGATAAAGGCGAACAAGGACTTTGAGTTCATCGTCATACCAGGGGCGCACCATACCATGGGCGAGGCCTATGGCGAGCACAAGAGATATGACTTCTTCGTGAAAAACCTGCTGGGCATAGACCCTCCTGACTGGAACGCGTTCAACAGGAAATAGCACCCCGGCTGTCACACACAGCCAGGAAGCAGGCACGACACACAACAAGCATAACACACTAAAGGATAAGACATCATGGAATACCTGTCAAAGGAATGCTACGACAAACTGGTGACAGAACTGAATGAACTGATAAACGTGGAGCTGCCCAAGGTGAAGAATGAGATATCAGAGGCACGCGACAAGGGGGACTTGAGCGAGAACTTTGAGTATCATGCGGCAAAGCGCGCGCAGGGAAAACTCCTGGGGAGGATACGTTTCAAGCAGAGGGTGCTGCAATATGCCCGGGTCATGGACACCTCACAGCTGGACAGCAACACCGTGGGGCTGTTCCGCAAGGTGGAAATCACCAATATGGCCACGAAAGCCCAGATGACATACACCATCGTCAATCCCCACGAGGCAGACCTGAAAGAGTGGAAAATCTCCATCAAGTCACCCATAGCAGAGGCTCTGCTGGGCAAAAGGGTGGGCGACATCGTGGAAGTGCATGTCCCAGCCGGCACCTTGAGGCTCAGGATTGACAACATCACGATGTAGTGCGGGCCAGCCCATCCTGCGGGAATGCCCGCAAGGGCCCATTCGGGAGAAGGCTCCCATTTCATCCACAATTACCTTCATCCACATTCCAAAAGGACACAGGGATGCGGGGCAATGGACTTCCCCACCGTCCATCCCAAGGCTGGACGGTGCGAGAAGTTAACTTACCTTGCAAAGTCAATATACTTGCATCCACCGTCCAGCCTTGGGCTGGACGGTGGATGTGTGCTTTTACACGGAACGCCCTTACTTCCTCGCGCCCCAATGCAGTTATGTCCTTGTTCGCAGGCAAGCATCCTACCCTAACTGGTCATTGGTTTTGTCACTCTCATCAAACATTGCCCGTCCTTTAAGTGTCAAAAGATGTTCCTAACGAGGGTAACGTGGCGAGTTGGGATATTTCATTGTTACAAATCTGTCACGGATGGGGTGTCATCAGCATAACCATATTCGTTTAGAGACTTAATTTTTATTTCTCATACCCCTCATAATAATAACTCTGTTCAATTCCCTTGAATATCACCTCGCGGTCCTCCGTGTCTGTGGTGAGGTTCTGCGAGAGCAGATAGCGTAGTTCAAGGTCATTGATTGGTGAGCGTTCCATTGCCGAGAGGTATTGGTCTTTATCTACATACTGCCAGTTTACCACTTTTCTGAGTGATCGTTTGAGCATCATGTCGAGCCAGATGCGAATGGAACGGCCGTTGCCCTCCATGAATGGATGGCATACATTCATCTCTACATATTTCTCTATAATCTGTTCAAAAGTGTCTTCTGGCATTTTCTCCACAGCGGATAGGGCTGCTTCAAGATAGGGCGAATTGGCAAAACGGAAGCCACCCTTAGCAATGTTCTTGTCACGAATAACACCAGCAAAAGAGTACAATCCATTAAACAGATAATGATGAATCTGTTGAAGTCCAGTTGTTGTTCCGACAGGAATCTTATCTATATCGCCCGACTCAAAGAGGCAGTGTGCATCATATAATGACTTTTCGTCTATTTTCTTTGTTGTCATAATCAATTAAAATGTATTTGTACTATTATTGGTTTAACAAGATCTTGAGACACTATCTTGATGCGATTGATATATTTCTTTGCCATATCCTTTGTTCCGTTTCTTCATGTACAAAGATAAAGACAATCTTTGATAATCACGAAGGGTTGTGGAAATATTAACCTATAAGTCTTTCCTGCGCCACACTGGAGGGGGAGTGGGCAAGCATTTCCACCCAGGGAAGGCTACCCCTGGACTTAATGGACAGGTTCCCGCCATTCGATTTGGAATAAACATCAACCTACTTTGGACTTTTTTCATTATCTTTGCAGCCAGTAACATTTTCAATCAGAGAGAGCATGGGTTTCTTTAAGTTCTTTTCCCGCGAGAAGAAAGAGGTGCTGAACCAGGGCTTGGAAAAGACCAAGCAGAGTTTCTTCGGCAAACTGTCACGCGCCGTGATGGGCAAGTCACGCGTGGATGACGAGGTACTGGACAACCTGGAGGAGATACTGGTGACCAGCGATGTTGGGGTCGATACGACCCTCGACATCATCCACCGTATAGAGGAGCGTGTGGCACGGGACAAGTATGTGACCACAGCCGAGCTGAATGGCGTGCTCCGTGACGAGATTGTGCAGATGCTCACCGAGAGCGGAGCAAAGGACGAGGGTGGCTTCAGCGTGCCACAGGGAAAGAAACCATACGTAATCATGGTGGTGGGAGTCAATGGTGTGGGCAAGACCACAACCATAGGCAAACTGGCCTACCAGTTCAAGAAAGCCGGACTGAAAGTGTATCTGGGCGCAGCCGACACCTTCCGTGCCGCTGCCGTAGAGCAATTGTGCATCTGGGGCGAGCGTGTGGGCGTGCCCGTAGTGAAGCAGAACATGGGCAGCGACCCTGCCAGCGTGGCCTTTGACACACTGGCAAGCGCCATTGCCAACGATGCGGACGTGGTGCTGATAGACACCGCTGGACGACTGCACAACAAGAAGGGACTCATGGACGAGCTGTCAAAGATAAAGCGCGTGATGCAGAAGCAGATTCCTGACGCGCCACACGAAGTGCTGCTGGTCCTGGACGGAAGCACAGGGCAGAATGCCTTTGAGCAAGCCAAGCAATTCACAGCAGCCACCGAGGTTACGGGCATGGCCATCACCAAACTTGACGGTTCGGCCAAGGGCGGCGTGGTCATCGGCGTGAGCCACCAGTTCCAGATACCCGTGCGATACATAGGACTGGGCGAGGGCATGGAAGACCTTCAGCCATTTGACCGCCGTGAGTTTGTGGACTCGCTCTTTAACGACTGAGAAGGGATGACGGGAGTCGCAAGAACTGCAACAGAAGAATAATGAGAAAGAACACGGTAGATATCATCACACTGGGCTGCAGCAAGAATCTGGTGGACAGCGAGAGGCTCATACGCCAACTGGAACTCAACGGCTATAAGGTAACTCATGACGCTGAGGACCCCAGAGGCGAGATAGCAGTGGTGAACACATGCGGATTCATAGGTGACGCCAAGGAGGAAAGCATCAACATGATACTGGAGATGGGCGAGCGCAAGCGCAAGGGACTCCTGAGCAAACTCTATGTGATGGGGTGCCTGTCGGAACGCTACCTGGCCGACCTGGAAAGCGAGTTGCCCGAGGTGGACCACTTCTATGGGAAGTTCAACTGGAACGACCTCCTGGCCGACCTGGGCAAGCAATACCACCCTGAGTGTGCGAATGAGAGACATATCACCACGCCACCCCACTATGCCTATCTGAAGATTTCAGAGGGATGTGACCGCCGCTGCTCCTACTGTGCCATCCCCATCATCACCGGCAAGCACCGCAGCCGCCCCATGGAGGACATCCTGGCCGAGGTGCGCACACTGGTGGCACGAGGCGTGAAGGAGTTCCAGGTCATCGCCCAGGAACTCACCTACTATGGTGTGGACCTCTATCATGAGCGGCGCATCGCACAGCTGGTGGCAGCCATTGCCGAGACGCCTGGAGTGGAATGGGTGCGCCTGCACTATGCCTACCCCACGGACTTTCCCATGGAACTTCTGCGCGTCATGCGTGAGCACAAGAATATATGCCGCTACCTGGACATCGCGCTACAGCACATCTCGGATGACGTGCTCAGCGCTATGCACAGGCATGTGACAAGCAAGCAGACCTATGAGCTGATAGAGAGGATACGCGCCGAGGTGCCTGGCATACACCTGCGCACCACACTGATGGTGGGGCATCCGGGAGAGACGGAGGAAGGGTTTGACGAACTGGTCAAGTTTGTGAAATGGGCACGCTTTGAGCGCATGGGAGCCTTTGCCTACAGTGAGGAGGAAGGCACTTACAGCGCAGAGCACTATAGTGACGACATCCCCCAGGAAGTGAAGGACGCGCGGCTGAGCAAGCTGATGCGCGTGCAGCAGGCCATCAGTGCCGAGGTGCAGGAGAGCAAGGTGGGCAAGACCATGCGTGTCATCATCGACCGTATGGAGGGAGACTATTATGTGGGACGCACAGAGTTTGACTCGCCCGAAGTAGATCCCGAGGTGCTCATCCACGCTGACGAGGGCCTGTCCCTGCCCAGTGGCTCGTTCCAGTGGGTGTGCATCGACAGTGCCGATGACTTTGACCTATATGGACACGTGGCAAATCCAGCCAAGTGACACACGCCCATCTCTCAAAAGACAGAACTACAGGACTAATGAACAACAAGGAATTTATCAACGAACTGAGCATACAGGCAAGTCTCTCTGCCAAGGAGGCCGCGTCATACACCAGTGCCCTGGTCGCATCCCTGACGGCTCATCTGGCAGAGGAGGACACGGTGTCCATCTCGGGGTTTGGCCAGTTTGAGGTCAAGCGCAAGATGGAGCGTATCATCATCAACCCGTCAAGCAAGCAGCGAATGCTTGTCCCGCCCAAGATTGTCGTGGGATTCAAGCCCATGCAGGCTCTCAAGGAACGTGTCAACCAGAAAAGCGTAAAGGAATGACAGGAAACAAGATAAGCTGGCAAGACCTGGCTGCAGACCTGGCCACACGCACGGGGATGTCACGCAAGGAGGCGGAGACGTTTGTGCGCACATTCTTCGACACTCTGGGCAAGAGTATCCTGGAAGAAAAGTCGGTCAAGATAAAGGCACTCGGAACCTTCAAGATGGTAGAGGTACAGGACCGTGAGAGCGTGAACGTAAACACGGGCGAGCGTTTCACCATCTCGGGGCATTCCAAGATAGGCTTCCTGCCTGACAATGCGCTGAAGGAACTTGTCAACAAGCCCTTTGCAGACTTCCAGACAGTCATCCTCAATGATGGTACGACGGCAGAGGAGATGGAACGGATTGACAGGAAATACCCATCCACAGGCGTGGAGGCAGAGGAGGCAGAACCTGGCCTCCAGCCTGCCATGGACAGCAACGAGGATGGGCCCGACAATGCCGCAGATGCTGACGAAGCAGAGGAGCCAATCACAGAAGAACCTGTTCCTGCTCCTTCTGTTGAAGAAACAGAAAAGGACGAGGAAACGCCAAATACTCCCCACCCCCAGCCGGCTGTTGAGGAAGAGGCTACGGCTGCCACAGAAAGCCCTGCCACACCACCACAGACGGAGAATGACGAAGAGGAAATTGTGCAGGAACATCCTGACACCAACGAGAATGCTCCCGCCACTGAGCCCGCTCCTGTCGAGCCTGCCAACGAAGAAGTCCCTGTGACAGAAGAGACCCATGACGAGCCCGTAAAGGAGGAGGCTGCCCACATGGCACAACAAGAGGAAAATTCTCCCGCGCTGAACCCCTCCACCCACCAGGACGAGGCATCCGAAGCACATCACGATGCCCTGCCTGTAGAAGTTGGGCATCCCCTGCGCCCCAAGCACAACATCTGGCGCACCCTGTTCCTGACGCTGGTGAGCCTGTTGCTGATGGTTGCATGCTATATGGCCGGGTACCTGCGCCTGATAAACATGAGTTGGCTGTGCATGCCACCTGCCGATGAGCCAAGCGAACTGCCTGCACCGATTCCGGCAGAAACACATGAGACACAGGACGTGGAGAAGGCTAGCAACATGCCCGCAACACAAGAA
>CAVKOT010000051.1:0-14857 GCA_963658045.1 Opitutia bacterium UBA4654 | reverse complement strand
CACGCCGATGCGCCAGGGTTGCTCCTCATCCCGGGCGGGCAGGGCGGGAAGAGGGCGGCACGACATAATGAAGCGTTAACTTGACGCTATGTTCTTGACGAACTGAAACTTCGCAACTTTCATACACAGTCATGAACAAAGCAGCGGTGACGCACGGGTGTGAGCATACCACAGCCAGGGGAGGCCCTGCACTTTCCACACGGGGAGTGTAGCCGTTTCCCTGTCTGGCAGTGCGTGGTCATATCGGCGTGGGTCTTACGTTGCCTGTTCAACTGTGTAGGGCAATGCGAAGGCCTCAGTTCGTGGGACAGGCGACAGGCAGTTCCCACGCTTTTTTTATGCTCGTACATATCTTAATCCACCAAACATCATGGCCGAGTCCGGGGAACTGCAGGCCGAGCAAAGATTAACGATATGAACGAGAACAGTTTCAAGAAAATCTCTGTCTTCGCACTCTACCTCGCCTTCGCCGCCATCAGTTGCTGGGCCACGGCAGAGTCCCTTCACCTCCTGCTGCCTGACTGGCCACTGGCCGCAGCATGGGCAGTGACCATCGGCTTCTTCTTCATCGCATCATGGGGCTCAAAGATGATTACCGACAGCCTCAACCAGGACATCTACATGGAGCATCGCGGGCTGCACCTGCTGGGCGGCACGTTCATCGTGCTGGTGTTCTGGCTCCTGTGCAGCATGCCCACCAACACCCACACCTTCTTCTACCGCAGTCATGTGAGGGAGCGAGTGACCAACGACATCACGACCACCAAGGAGTATCTGGCTCAGATAAAGGGTGGAACGGTCACGAACGAAAAGATAAATGCCCGAACCACCGAATTCAAGAACAAGGTGGAAGTGAAGATGGGGGAACTGGAAGCCGAGATAATGAACGATGCGAAGCCCGGTTTCGGCCCCAAGGCAAAGCAGATACTGGGCGAGTTTGCCACCATGCTGGACGTGGCAAAGGTAGAACCCCTCACCTATAGGGGTACTTCCGCACAGGACAGGCAAAGACTTTGCGATGCCTATCGGAAGAAAATCTTCACGCTGAGAGACACAAAGATACGCAACATCACTAGAGATATGACTCCAACGAATAACAACCACCGCAAGGCTGCAGAGCGTGACTACAAGAACCTTGAGGTCATTGAGAAAGCCATCGAGGACAAATCCATTGACCTGAAAGAGGCCGAGAGCATCCGAGAGGTGTGCGACAGACTGAACAACGGATATGCCACCATCAAGATGTACAGCCAGTTCGTTGACTTCAAGAGCAACGAGGACAAGGAAGCCTATACGGCCAACAACCCGCAGACCAAGGTGACACGCCTGCTGAGCGTATATGACGTGTGGGCCGACTTCCTGGCTGGCAGGGACGGCGGACTGCACTTTGCCTTCTGGATATTCATATCCATGCTGATAGACATCGCGGCCTTCGTGTTCTTCGACATCGCATTCAAGAAGAGATGCTAAACTGATTTTCCCAACCACAAAATACGACTCACAATGATAGAAGTGAACAATAGTGCGGAGACACAGGTATCTCCCGAAGAGAATAACACTGGATTAAGCATTAACGGGACTGGCGACCAGCAGCCACAGGAGACAACCGACCTGGACACCACTGTGGTACCAGACGAAGATGACAAGGCCACGGATGACAGCAAAGACATACACGGGCTGACAGGTGAGGAGATTACCGACCCCAACAAGATAGTGGTGACCATCGCCGACACCGAGACTCCCATCGTGGTGCTGTATGGCCCGCCATCCTGCGGCAAGACGATGACCCTGGTGCGCCTGTCACGATACCTGCGTTCCAAAGGCTACAGCGTGCAGCCTGTGAGGTCGTTCCGTCCGAAGAGCGACAACAATTTCAGGAGGATGTGTGACGGATTCGATGAGATGCTCAACTCCAGCCAGGCTGCCAAGAGCACGCAGTACATGAGTTTCATGCTGGTCAAGGTGCTCGACCGACAGGCACGCCCCGTGTGCCAGATACTGGAGGCACCGGGCGAACTCTACTTCAACGGAGACCCCAAGAAGCCCTACCCGGCCTACGTACACAAGATATTCAGTTGCAGCAACCGCAAGGTGTGGGCCGTGATGGTGGAGCCCGACTGGGACGACACTGACAAGCGCGCCAACTATGTGACGCGTGTGGCCAACCTGAAACCCAACTGCACTCCACGGGACAAGTTCCTCTTCGTGCTCAACAAGATAGACCTCACACCCTATGTGAGAGGCGCGGGCAACGTAAATGTGCAAGAGGCCATCCGCTATGTGCAGCAGATGTACCCCAACATCTTCGTGCCCTACGAGAACCAGAACCCCGTCACACGGCTCTTCAAGAAGTACAACTGCGACTTTGTCCCCTTCATGACCGGGTCATACGCCGAGACTGAGGATGGTGACTTTGCCTACATCGAGGGGCACGAGAGGTATGCCGAGCAACTGTGGAATGCCATCATCAAGTATGTCAAAGGGTAATGCGCTATGGGACTTGAGGTGAATTTCTTTGTCCATGGAGTGTCCAGGGGACACAAGACATGGGGCGCGGACGACGCGGACAGCAAATATGCCAACTCCTTCTACAGCGGAAACTGGCCGCTGAGGGAGATGATGATGGTGGAGGTGAGGGAGAATGGTGGCACGCCCTGCTGCTATTACTCCTTCATCCGAGGGGAGAAGGTGCTGGGAGCCGACAAGCGGGACGGCTCCTACTTCGCCCTCACCCTGCGCATGAACGCCTGCTATACCGACCTGCAGAACATGTACCATATCCTGCGGGCCGCGTATGAGAAGGTGTGCGTGGGACTGTGCATCGAGGAGCGTGAGGCGTTTGCCCAGTTCACGACCGATGATTTCCAGGATGTCAGCAAGGGGTTCAAGAACCTAAAAGACAGCATCATCTATTACATCCAGCACTTCTCAAGGGGCGAGGACATTGCCCCGCTGAATGGATTCATGCGGGGGACAGGCAAGATTGGGGCTGAGGCAAACTCCTCGGAATGCAACAGGAGCGACGTGCTCGCCGCGCTGAAAAGGACAGGCAAGGTGTTGGTGTCGCACCTGTACCCCACCACCAGCGAGGCAGCAATACAGTCTGCTGCCAACCAGAAGATTGCCCAATGCCAGGCCGACATGCAAAGGAACATCCAGGCCATGCAGAGCCAGACCGCACAGAGCATCGCAGCGGCCAAGGAGCAATGCGCCAGAGAGAAGAAGGAACTGCAGGACAAACTGGAAAACGAGAGGAAGAATGCCGGCCTCATCGCGCAAAACATGCGCACCGAATGCGACAAGAAGATAGCCGACATCAAAGCTGGCTATGCCAAGTTTGACCAAAAGGAACGCGAACTCAACGAGGCAATCAACCAGAAGAAGAAGACTATTAAGGAGAAGGACGACCAGATTGCCAACAAGGACAAGGAGATAAAGAGGCTCAAGAAGCAACTTGAGGCATACGGTCAACAAGACAGCGATGCACAGGCCGATGGCACTCAAAAGGACTGGGCCGCAAACGTCACCATTTGGCAAAGGCTACTACACTATTGTGAGAAAGGGTATGCGCTCATCAACGCAGGCGTATTATTGCTGCTTATCATCATAATCATCTTACTGCTCGCCAACTGTAACCAGCTGGGTAGGATAGAGAATGCAGTATGTCCAGACCCTTTGGCTACGTCTGCTGACACGACAGCCACCGCCAGCACGGACGCTCTCGATGGGGAAGACACCCTCATTCCTCTCACCCAGGAGCAAGCCGATTCTCTCAAGGAACTGTACGACTTCCGCATTGACATCGAGGAACTCTCCGGTAACCAGGAGGACTTGAAAGTTGGCAAACCATACACACTTGCGTTGAAAGCCAAGAACAAGAAGACCCCCAATGTGCCCTTGACAGCCATCTTTACACAGCAGCAAATGGGCGAGTTCCGCTCTGCCACAGGTATCGACATCAATGACAGCACAATCACGGCAAGCAGCGAGTGTACGGACACGCTCACCTATGTGGTGGGAGATGTGGTAATCGCAAGTAGGGAAATTAAGGTAAAGAAGTAATGACAATGAACAGGAAAGCCACATGCACCCTGTGCGCCACACTCCTGCTGTGCGCCTGCGGCGGGGAGAAGAAGAAGCCGCTGGTGTTTTACGACACGGAAGAAACTTTGGACGACACCATCAGTACAGAACCAGAGGACACATTCGTCACCTACTATGGCGAGCAGGAGGAAGCACAGGACGGCAATGTCATCTCCATTCCATTTGAGGAACGGGGAGGAGTGAAACTGGTGGAGGTGAAAATAAACGGGCAGTTTGCTGTCAATATGATACTCGACAGCGGCTGCTCGGGCACGCTCATCTCCATCGCCGAAGCCAAATACTTGTATGAGAAGGGGTGCTTCACGGCCGATGACATCCTGGGCACGACACAGGCGCAGATAGCCGACGGGAGCATCGTGGAGAACATGGTCATCAACCTGAGAGAACTGGAGATAGGCGGGCAAATCATCTGCCCCAACGTGACAGCCACAGTCTCGTCCAACACCCAGGCTCCCCTGCTGCTGGGCAACGAGGTACTCAACCGCACCGCATCCTACTCGGTGGATAACGAGAACAATGTCATCAACTTCACACTCAAGCAATGAACATCTCGACCTACGTGTTCGGCGACCTGGGCAACGGCTTTACTCAGTACCCCGACGACTACACCCACGACCTCTTCAGCCAGTTCTGCACCGAAGGGAAGGCACGCACCCAACTGGCCATACACCGTGACGACGCCCTCATGTACTATGCCTACCTGCGCAGGCTGGACGGCGAGAAGGTGCTGGGGCTGTGCTGTGTGATAAACGGAAGTTACATCTGTGAGGTGGCAGAACTATTCACTGCCTTTGAGCGCATCGTGGGTGACATGGCCAGGGAAGGGTGTCTGGTGCACTACGATGACAAGGGCGACGTGACTGCCAAGGTGAACCATCTGTATGAAAACCGCGATGAACTGGCCCAAACAATGCAATGGCTCAATGCTGCCTTTGCCACCCTGGATGCCCACACAAAGCAGTTGCCGCCCGTGAACTACAGCGTGAGTGGCACCTCACAGCAGCATTTCTCCATCACTGATAACAGCGGGGAGATAGTGAGGTCGAGTTATACCAACGGCTACACATACGTCAGCAAGGAACGTGCCTTCAACACGCCCCAAATGAACAGTTACCGTGGCATCATTCAGAGAAAGAGCAAGGAAATCGCAAACTTGGGCGAGCAATGCAAGGAACTGCGGGCCGAAGTGTCATCTCTGAAGCGCAAACAGCGCAACACGACCTGGGTGGGCGTGCTCTCAGTGGCGGTGCTGATACTGGGAGTGGTGCTCTGGAACAAGGTTCTGTTCCCAAGCGAGGTAACAAAGAAGGACATGGGAGAGTATGTCTATTACGGTCCCATCCTGGACGGAAAGCCCAACGGCGTGGGAGTGGCCATTTACCACGAGGGAGACAAGGATAACCGACGATTCTACTATGGCAACTTCACCAATGGACGCAGGGTGGATGACCATGCGATGCTGTTCTATAACGACGGCTCGTATTTCTATGGCAAGATGGAGGACGACCAGTGGATAATGGGACTGTTCCTCGATACGGAGCAGGAGCATTTCGAGGGACAGTTCAAGGAGAACCAGCCGTATGACGGTGTGTGGTACAAACACGTGAAGGCTCAGGAGGTAAAGAATGGCAAATAAGACAGGCTCATTGTGGGCAGCAGGGCTGATGGCCCTACTGCTCACAGTATGTTTCCCCATTGCAGGAGTGGCACAGGCCAAGCCCAAGAGGGATGTGACCAAGGACAAAGTAGAGCGACCCAGGAGGAATGTGACAGCACCACAAAGGCACACACAACCCGTCACCAAGCCGCAAAAGCCGGTCACAAGAGCCACAGAGAAACGCACGACCCAGACAAGGAAACAAGACTGGGAAGAAAGGGAGAGCACAAGCACACCAACACGCGAGACACCCAGGGAAACCTTTCTGAGCGTCAACCACCTGGACAAACTCGAGCGTACATACCCTGCCAATGGCTGCGAGGAGACTTTCCAGGTGAGTTGTAACGATGATGACTGGACTGTGTATGCCCTGCCAACATGGTGCCGCGTACGCAGGTCTGGGGCATTCCTCACTCTTACCTGCCTGCCCAACCCCAACCACGAGGCACGCAAGGACTTCTTTCGCATACGCAAGGATGACCGCAGCGTGCTCATCAATGTACAACAGGACGCAAGTCCAGGACACGGAGGAATAGAGTCCTACATGATATGGCACAACGTGACCGCCGACATCGCAATGGACAACCCCAACCGAACTGGCTCGGAGGATGACACGGCGTATGGTAGGGTAACTGGCATACTCACCTCGAAAAAGACATTGGAGATCAAGGTCAGGGGACAGGTGATGGAGCCCATGAACAAGAGGTGGGCCGTGCTGGCCCGATTCAAACATCCCGACGGGACATGGGTGAAGGCCAACCCAAACAATCAGTACAGCAAGTATTTCCAGAGTCCGATTGACGGCAAACTGTACGACTGGACCGTGTTCCAGCCGCAAGCAAACAGCAATGGACACTTCGAGGTTACTCTCAAGATACCCAACGAAGCCTTCGGCCTGCCCAAAGGCAGCCAGTACAATCTGCAGTGTGTGCTGCAACTCCAGTGTGAAAGCTGTGAGGTGAAAAGCACGACACGGCTGCCCGAACTCACCATACAGGTGAGTAACAAGAAGGGGAAAATCAGAACGAAGTGAGGCAGGCAGGAGTGTGCATAATGGTTCACAAGCAAATAACTCACAGGCTCAAGCGTTCTGTGTGAACTTTATTCCCTAACTTTGTGCCCCGTGCCGCTGTGCCATGAATGCGGTAGCACGTTCACTATCAAACAGGGAGAGATATGAATGACTTTGCGTCAACCATCGTTATCGGCCTTATAGGGATGGGCTTCTTCCACGTCTGGAAGAAACTGCTCAAGAAAAACAGACAGGACATACAGGACAGGCTGAGCACACAGCACTCGCCTGAAGCGCACACACTCGCCATGACGGAGGGTGACACGCAAGGCCAGAAGGAAAGGCACAAGGGGCAAGAGAGCATACGCCAGGACGGGAAGAGCCAGGACGAGCCACAGGAAGAGGCCGTTAAGGAGCGTACCGCCATGGAGATGTGCCTGGAATTTCTGCACGAATACAACTGTGATGTGAAGTTCAGCGAAAGTGACGAGAACCTTTGCCTGGTGAGGTTCCAAGGCGGCGATTTCTATATAAATGTATGGAACGACCGTGTAATCCAGGTGGATTATCCCGAGTTTCACAGCACACCCCTGGACGACTACGACGAAATCTCACGCATCCGCAAGGCCATCAACAGGGTCAATATACATGACTTCTTCACGCTGTACTACTTCATCGACGAGGAGCGGCAGTTTCTCTCAGTGTCAGCGAAGAAGGCCTGTTTCCTTCCCCCCGAGATGAAGAATACGAACAACTATCTATATTCTATTCTTACAGGATGCTTCGAGGTGGCACGTCGGTTTGAGGGCACATTGGATGTCATAAGGCAGGAGGAACAGAAGGAGAAGTAAATCCCCAGTCCACCCCGACATCTATCCCACCACCAGGGAGAAGTGCAGTCCAAGAGCCTCTGCTATCCGAAGAAAGGTGGAGAGTTGCATGTCGGTCTTCCCTTTCTCTAATGCGGAGATGTACTCACGCTTCATGCCCACCAGTTCGGCAAGGGTCTTCTGGGTAATACTGCGCCGCTTGCGCTCTTCCCTCAGGAGTTCCGCATAATACCACGCCTTAGCCTGGGCCTCAAACTCATTGCGCCTCGCGCTGTTTTCTGCCCCATACTGTTTGTCAAGTTGGTCATCAAAAGTGGTCAGCGAAGCCAGTTTCTTGTCATCCAGTCTCACCATAATCATTCCTCCGTATATTTCTTCAATATCTTCTCTGCCACATTCATTTCCGCCCTGTATTGTTTTGACCCCTTCTTCAAGAAGGCGTTCAAGAGCAATACTTTATGGCATTGCATGAAACTGCTGTGGTCTATGGCAAAAATGATAGTACGATACTCATTGCTGCTGATGGAGACGCGAAGTTCATAGAAGGCCGTGCTCTCCAGCTTCTTAACGAACTTCTGGTTTACCACATCTGGGTACGCACGACATTCAGAGCATAATTGAATTTATCCCTAACAGTTTCGCTCAAAGCCATATAAAACTCTTCGAACTCGCCAGAGAAGAATATCTCCCTCACTTTCTCCATGCTGCAAAGGTAACCAATTCCTTACGTACAATCAAAAATTCAAGGATTAAATATTCCAAAGTCCCCGCCATTACATGTTGAGCACACTCCCAACTCACGAAAAAGGCAATTCTGCCAGAACGGCCCTCCCACAATGACCAGGGGCCGGCACCCGCATAACGCGGTGCCAGCCCCTGGATGTATCCTGTACCTCAGCATGGTAAAGCCCATGTCGGAGACTCTTGTGCGGTTTTTACTTCACACGATAGCGCACCTCCTTGGTGCGGTACTTCTTCACGTTCTGCTTGTCCTTCACGTCCTTCAGACCAGTGGCCACGATGATGCTCACGCGGTTCTTGTCGTTCTCGGAGAAGGGCTGCACGGTGTCGCCATAACTGTTTGAGGTGATGGATGACTTGGGAACGCCCGCATCGGTGAGTGCCTTCACGGCCTTGGCAGCGCGCTGTGCGGCAAGTTTCTTGTTGTAGGAGGGATTTCCGGTGCCCTTGTCGGCATACGACTTGATGTCAACCTTGCACTCGCGGTGGTCCTTGAGGAACTCACCGATGGCCTTCAGCTGGGCCTCGGCATGGAAGTCACTCTTGTCGATGGGATAGAAGACATTCCAGGTCATCTTGCCATCCTCGACACGCGCACTCTCAATCACATCGTCATACCAGATGGTGTCCATGCGTGTGGCCCACTCTTCCTCGGCGGGAGCGGCCACCACCTTCTTGCCCTTCTTGTAGCCAAACTTGAAGGCCAGACCCAGCGAGGCGGTCAACTGCCAGTCATCGCTGCTGCTGCACTTGCTGTTGAATCGGTCGCCCAGACTGTTGGCGTCAACCTCAAGATTGAGGCTCACATTCTTGTGCAGGTTGATGTCCAACTGTGCGCCCACGCGGGCGTTGTGGCTGAAGAAGTCATCCTTGTAGGCGCGTGGCATCTGTGCCTTGTGGGCATAAGCGTCCCCATTGTCCCAGGCATAATTGAGGCCGATACCGCCAATGAGGTAGAGGTTGACGGGATAGTAGTCCTTGCGGCCAAAGAGAGTGACCAGGTTCAGCATCAGGTCCAGGTCGGTGGTGGCATACTTGTAGTCATACTTGAAGTCGCCAGCGGCTCCCTCATAGCCACCCTTGTTCCAGATACCGCTCACATGCAGGCGCGAGCCCACCACAGGAGTGAACCACCCACCGAAACTCACCGCGCTGATGGGAGTGATGAGCTTGGAATTGTCGTAGTTGGTGAACGTGGTCTGCGCGCCACCCTGTATGCCTACGAACATGTGGGGGAAGGGCCTGTAGTCCTTACCATCTGTGCTTGACTCCTGAGCCGATGCCGGAGCCACGATGCCCGATGCCAGCACGGCAAGGGCAAACATTTTCTTGATAGACACCATGATATTTTAGTTAAAAGAATTGTTTCCCTCACTCTGCCATGTCACGCTCCGCGCACGCGGAACCCACACAGGCAGTATAGCCACAAAAGTAGGCTGTTTTTTCGCTTTCGGCAAGGAATTTGCTAACTTTCTTTCATTTATATTAAAGAAAGTAAACAATTCGCCCCGACGAGGGCACGATGCCGCTATTTTTGACTAACTTTGCATAGAATAGGTGGTATTGCAGCGGCATGAGACAGGTCTCATTGCCCCTATGCCCGCACCGCCTTTGTACGATATAACTTGCACAAGAAGTAACATGCCTACAGAAAAGACCATCATCAGCCGTGTCAGGACGCACCACGAACTCAAGGAGTTTGTGCGCTTCAACTATGAGCTCTACAAGGACAACCCCTATGCTGTGCCCGATTTCCTGGAGGACACACTGGACACCTTCAACAAGGAGAAGAACCCGGCCTTCCGCTTCTGCGAGGCCGAGTGGTTCCTGGCACGCCGTGAAGGCAAGATCGTGGGACGCGTGTGCGCCATCATCAACCGCAAGGCCAATGAGCAGTGGGGACAGAAGACGGTGCGATTTGGATGGATAGACTTCATCGACGACCCCGAGGTGTCGGCCCTGCTGCTCAAGACCGTCGAGGACTGGGGACGCGAGCGTGGCATGGACAAGGTGGTTGGCCCCATGGGATTTACTGACATGGACCTGGAGGGCATGCTCACCGACGGGTATGACCAGCTGAGCACCATGAACAGCATATACAACTACCCCTACTACCCGCAGCACATGCTCCGGCACGGATATGCCAAGGAGGTGGGATGGGTAGAGCGCAAGGTGTTTGTGCCCAAGGCCGGACACGAGGCCCACAAGGACAAGTACTTCCGCATCGCCGAGATGGTGAGGAAGCGCTATGGGTTCCGCATACACAAGTTCAAAAGCAAGAGCGAGATACGCGATGGCGGCTATATACCCAAGGTGCTTGGGGTCGTGAACCGCGCCTATGCCGACCTGTACGGCTACAGCCAGATGGACGAGGCACAGATGAACACCTATGCCGACCAGTACCTGCAGTACCTCGACAAGCGTTACCTGTCGGTGGTGGAGACCGCCGAGGGCGAGGTCATAGGCATGGGCATCTGCATCACCAGCCTGAGCCGCGCCATCCAGAAGGCCAAGGCAAAGCTGTGGCCCTTCGGGTGGTACCACATGGCCAAGGCCCTGTGGTTCAACAGGCACCCGCAGGTACTGGACATGCTGCTCGTGGGCGTGCTGCCCGAGTACCAGGAGAAGGGTGCCAACGCGCTCATCTTTGCCGACCTCATCCCCGAGGCCATGAAGGACGGATATGAGTGGGCAGAGACCCACCACCAGCTTGAGGACAACATCCCCAGCCAGGCGCAGTGGAAGAACCTGGACTGCGTGATACACAAGCGCAGGTGCGCCTTCAGCAAGAAACTCTAAGCACAGGACATGGAAGAGAACAACGAAATACAGCAACCCACCGTACAATACACCGAGGAGAACGTCATACACCTCTCCGACATGGAGCATGTGCGCACCCGCCCCGGCATGTACATAGGCCGCCTGGGCGATGGCTCGCATGCCGAGGACGGCATATACGTGCTGCTCAAGGAGGTCATCGACAACAGTATCGACGAGTTCAAGATGAATGCCGGCAAGCGTATCGAGGTGAATGTGGAGGACAACCTGCGCTGTACCATACGCGACTATGGCCGAGGCATTCCCCAGGGCAAGCTGGTGGAGGCGGTGTCGATGCTCAACACGGGAGGCAAGTATGACTCCAAGGCGTTCAAGAAGAGCGTGGGACTAAACGGTGTGGGACTGAAGGCGGTGAACGCCCTGAGCCGCCACTTCGAGGCACGCTCCTACCGTGACGGGCAGGTCAGGCGCACCACCTTTGAGTGCGGCAAGCTCACGTCGGACACCACCGAGCCCACCGATGACGAGACGGGAACCTACATCTACTTCGAGCCCGACCCCACGCTCTTCAAGCACTACAGCTTCAGGGGGGAGTTTGTGGAGGAGATGCTGCGCAACTACACCTACCTCAACACGGGCCTGACCATCATGTTCAACGGCCGCCGCATCCTCTCGCGCAACGGACTGAGCGACCTCCTGGCCGACCGCATGACGGCCCCCGCGCTCTATGAGATAGTGCACCTCAAGGGCGAGGACATCGAGATAGCCTTCACCCATTGCAACCAGAACGGCGAGGAGTACTACTCCTTCGTCAACGGCCAGCACACCACGCTGGGCGGCACACACCAGGCCGCCTTCAAGAAGTACATAGCGGAGGTCATCAAGGAGTACAGCGGCAAGAACTACGACTACAGCGACATACGCAACGGCATGGTGGCGGCCATCAGCATCAACATCCAGGAACCGCTCTTCGAGAGCCAAACCAAGATCAAGCTGGGCTCGCTCACCACCGAGCCCGACGGGGGCATCTCCATCGACAAGTTCGTGGGCGACTTCGTCAAGAGCCAGGTGGACAACTTCCTGCACAAGAACACCGACGTGGCCGAGGTCATCCTGCAGAAGGTGAGCGAGAGCGAGCGGGAGCGCAAGGCCATGGCCGGAGTGGCCAAGAAGGCGCGCGAGATGAGCAAGAAGGCCAACCTGCACAACCGCAAGCTGCGCGACTGCCGCATACACCTCAACGATGTGAAGGGCAACCAGCAGGAGGAATCGTGCATCTTCATCACCGAGGGCGACTCGGCCAGCGGAAGCATCACCAAGAGCCGTGACGTGAACACCCAGGCGGTGTTCAGCCTGAGGGGCAAGCCGCTCAACTGCTATGGGATGACCAAGAAGGTCGTGTATGAGAACGAGGAGTTCAACCTCCTGCAGGCCGCGCTCAATATTGAGGATGGCCTGGACGGCCTCAGATACAACAAGGTGATAGTGGCCACCGATGCCGATGTGGATGGCATGCACATACGCCTGCTCATGATTACCTTCTTCCTGCAATTCTTCCCCGAGCTCATCAAGAAGGGGCACGTCTTCATCCTGCAGACACCCCTCTTCCGCGTGCGTGCCAAGAAGAGCAAGCTCAAGAAGAGCAAACTGGACGCGCTGCTGGAGGAGGTGAAGGCACGAAAGAAGGAGGCCGAGGAGAATGCCAAGCTGGCCAAACTGACAGATGACGACGACACCCCAGAGGGCGAGGACACCCCAGAGGGAGACACCGAGGAGAGCCAGGAGGGCAGCAAGAAGCAGATGCGCAACCTGAGCGTCACCAAGGACTACATCATCCAGTACTGCTACTCGGAGGAGGAACGCCTGCAGGCCATCGACGACCTGGGACCTGACCCCGAGATCACACGCTTCAAGGGACTGGGGGAGATAAGCCCCGAGGAGTTCATCAACTTCATCGGCCCCGACATACGACTGGACCAGGTAACGCTCAACAAGAGCGACCAGGTGGCCAAGATGCTGGAGTACTACATGGGCAAGAACACCATGGACCGCCAGAACTTCATCATCGAGAACCTGGTGATAGAGGAGGACCGGGCCGACGAGGACACGGAGTGAGCGGCCCAGGGCACGCCTCAAGCCCTCCACGCAATGCCCATGGCCTGCCAGGGCATCATGGCACGTCGAAAAACGCACCACGATGCGATGGCCCACGCAGCGGCATGCAATGGCCTACGCAGCGGCATGCGATGACTGACGCAGCGGCATGCATTTATGGCACCTCCCCCCTGGGGGAGGCTGGGGAGGGGGCTTTCCCGCAAAGACCAAAACAAGAAGCAAATAATAGAAATAGTATGACAAAGAGATTTCTGCTGGCAGGGTCGTTTGACCCATTCACAATCGGGCATGCCGACATCGCACGCCGCGCCATCGCGCTGTGTGACGAGTTGATAATCGGTGTGGGCTACAATGAGTACAAGGCGGGCTGGCTGCCCGTTGATGAGCGCGTGGAGGCACTGAGGCGGCTCTATGCCACAGAACCCACAGTGCGCGTGGAGAAGTACTCCTGCCTCACAGTGGATTTCGCGCAGGAGCATGGCATCACCTGCATCGTGCGTGGCGTGAGGAACGCGACCGACCTGGACTATGAGATGCAGATAGCCGAGATAAACCGCCAACTGTCAGGCATCGACACACTCCTGCTGCCTGCCGACCCACGGCTGGCACATGTGAGCAGCACCATGGTGCGCGAATTGCTCCACTTCGGCAAGGACTTCACCCCTTATCTGCCACAAGGGCTGAACTATATATTATAATAAGGTATAAGAACAATGAGGAAAGCATTAGGCATCATAATGGCGCTCTGCATGGCAGCAAGTGCGACGGCACAACTCCAGTACCAGAACCGCCCGCCTGCGGCATCACAGTCCAGGAGCCAGCTGGAGCGGGACGTGCAGAAGATGATCATGGCCACAGCCATGATATACAACTACTATGTGGATAGCGTCGATAGCAAGCGGATGGCCGAGGATGCCATCAACGGCATCCTCTCAAAGTTGGACCCGCACTCGGCCTACTCCACACCCAAGGAGACCAAGAAGTTCACCGAGCCGCTTGAAGGCTCGTTTGAGGGCATCGGTGTGCAGTTCAACATGCTGGAGGACACCCTGGTGGTCATACAGCCTGTGCCCAAGGGGCCCAGCGAGAAGGTGGGCATCATGGCGGGCGACCGCATCGTGGCTGTCAACGACACGGCCATCGCGGGCGTGAAGATGGCGCGCGAGGAAATTATGCACCGCCTGCGCGGCCCCAAGGGCAGCCACGTGGACCTCAGCATCGTGAGGCGCGAGATACGCGACACACTGCACTTTGACGTGGTGCGTGACAAGATTCCCGTCAACTCGGTGGATGCCGCCTACATGGTCACGCCCACCATCGGCCTCATCCGCTTCAACAACTTCGCCCAGACGACCCACGATGAGGTGGTGGAGGCTATCAAGAAACTACGCTCACAGGGCATGAAGGACCTCATCATCGACCTGCAGCAGAATGGTGGCGGATACCTGCAGGCGGCAGCCGACATCGCCAGCGAGTTTCTGGAGAAGAATGACCTGATAGTCTATACACGCGGCCGCAGCGTCCCCGACCAGGAGTTCCGTAGCTCGGGCAGCGGCCTCTTCACCCAGGGCAAGGTGGCTGTGCTGGTGGACGAGTACAGCGCGTCGGCAGCCGAGATCC
>CAVKOT010000050.1:0-14975 GCA_963658045.1 Opitutia bacterium UBA4654 | reverse complement strand
CTATATTTGCAGCGTATAAACCAAGCAGCGACATGATTATGAGACAGTCAGAGGAGCGGTATATCAGCCTGCTTACCGATTTCGGCTTCAAGCGCATCTTCGGCTCGAAGCCCAACAAGGACTTGCTCATGGACTTCCTCAACTCCCTCTTCGATGGCCTCCAGGTCATCCGGGACGTGAAGTTCCTCAACAGCGAGCATGTGGGCGACTCGCCCTCGGGGCGCAAGGCCATCTTTGATGTGTATTGCGAGAACGAGCGCGGCGAGAAGTTCATCGTCGAGATGCAGAACGCCTTCCAGCAGTTCTTCAAGGACCGCTCGCTCTTCTACTCCACGTTCCCCATCCGCGAGCAGGCCGTCAAGGGCTCGGACTGGGACTTCCGCCTGAGCCACGTCTATGTGGTCGCGTTGCTCAACTTCGACATGCACGAGGAGTCCTTCGACCCGCAGGACATCGTCCATGACGTGGGCCTGCTGGACAAGAAGACCTTCAGGGTGTTCAATGACAAGCTGACCTTCAAGTATGTGGAGATAGCGAAGTTCCACAAGACGGAGGACGAGCTGGTGACACAGTATGACAAGTGGCTGTATGTGCTCAAGAACCTCTCCCGCCTGGACAGGCGTCCCCAGGCCTTGAAGGAGAGGATCTTCACCAAGCTCTTCGAGGAGGCGGAGATAGCCCGCTTCACTACCGCTGAGCTCAGGGAATATGAGGACAGCCTGAAGGTTTACCGCGACCTGAGCAACTCCCTCAAGACCGCACTCAGGCAAGGCATAGAGCAGGGGCGTGAGCAAGAGCGTGCCGATATCGTGCACAGGATGCTCTCGGCAGGCATGGATGCGGAGACTGTCGCACAGGTGACTGGACTCCCCGTGCAGGACGTGCTCACGATGGCGGCAGACGGCAAGAACGGTTAAGGCTGCCATTGAAATCCCGGGAAAAGAAAATCCCCGCCATCATCCCTCCCCCAACGAAGGAGAGGAATGATGGCGGGGATAACTATTTCCCTACCCGCAGGAAATCACTTCCCGCTCAGCTTCTTGAGCACGGCACGGGCAGCGTTGACAGCCTGGGCCGCATCCTGACTCTCGTCATAGACCACGGGGCGGAAGGGAGCAAGTGCCTGGTCAAGCTGCTTCTGCTGTGCCGACGTGAGCGTGGGACGCAGGATGCGCAGTTTCTCATGGGCCTGGATGCCCTCAACCAGACGCTCCATGCGTATGCTGCTGCCTGTGGGATAAGCCAGGAAGCAGTCACCCGAAGACCAGGTGACGAAACGGCTGTCCTGGCAGGGGCTGGCTGGCCAGCTGCAATAAGCCCAGCGCAGATAACCGTCGAAGCCCAGCGCGAAAGCGTGCCAACCCAGATAAGCCGACTCGGCAGGATCAGAGAAGGTGAAGGTGTTGGGGCGGTCGGGGCCGCAACAGGTGTAGAAGGTGGTCTTCTGACCCTTGGCCCTGCGGGCATTGAGGTAGTCGAGGGGCACGTGGGCATCGTTATAGGAGATGCTGATGTCGTGCATCTGATCGATGAGTCCTGTCTCGCCCACCTTGTAGTTCATGGCTCCCTCGATGCGATAGCCAGGGTCAGCCTCGCGCACGATGTCCCATGCAGCCTGCAACTGGTCCATGGGTCGCTCGTCCATGGCGATGCAGGTGCGGTCAAACCATCCCTTGGCCTTGAGGTGCGCGGCAAAGTCCTTGAGGAAAGGCAGGATGAGCTCGCGGTAAGCCTGCTCCTTGGGCTCGCACTTGACCTGGCGGGTGCTGTTGGTGGCACAGTCGTAGTAGTCAAACACATAGTGCCAGGGCACGAGGGTGTAGCAGTCAATCTGCTTGTCTATCCCGCAGTCCATCATGAACTGCACCCAGCGGTCAAACACCGTGTAGTCATACCGCCATGAGCCATCTACCTGGCGCATCTTGGCTATCATGCTCTCAAAGGGGTCATAGGTCTGGCTGTTCCAGGGATGCTGGATGACGGAACAGGTGATGACCTTCTCACCCGCATCGGCAAGCAACTTCATGATGGGACGCATGCGGTCAAAGTGCTCCTTACTCCATAAGGGCACATTGAAATAGCGGGCCACGGCATAGGGGTTCTGCCAGAGGTCGAGGTGGAAGGACCACTCTGAGGGAGGGGGCAGGACGCGTGAGCACACCTGCAGGCTGAGCGGCAGTCTGAGGGTCTGTCCAGCGGCTGTGACTGTGAGCGTGCCCTTATAGGTGCCGGCCTTGGCCTCCTGGGGCACCCGTATGTCCAGCCAGATGGGACGTGTGGTGTGGGCTGCGACCTTCATCTCTGTCTCGGGCGAGAGGTGGTCGGGCAGCAGGAAGGAGTCGCCCTTGTTGACATGCCAGTCGGTCATGACATAACGCACGAAATACTTGCGCACGCTGGCAGCGGGGATAACGCTCTTGCCACACTTGAGGTCACTCATCTGCAGGGTCACGCGTGAGAGGTCAACAGGGGTGGAGAGCACAGCCTGGGCCGACACACGCTCGCCCCTCCAGGCATCCAGCATGAGTGCCCCCTTGCCAGTGGCAGGCTGGCTGCGCGAGTAGCGCACGTCGGTGCTTCCCCACTGCAGGGTCACGTTCTTCACTGCGTTCCAGGTCTCCTGTGCCCCAGGCTTGGGGTCAGCCAGTTCGGGCTCGGCCTGCTGGGCCTGCACGGAGATTGCGGCCAGAAGGGCAAGGGCCCATGTCATCATTCTTTTCATTCGATTTCTTATTATCGGTTTTATGGTTAGTACGGTTTTGCGGTTTTGCGGTTTTACGGTTATATGGTTTTACGGTTATATGGTTGTGCGGTTATGCGGTTGTATGGTTGTGCGGCTTATTCCTATCCGTGTCTCCATACAACCGCATAACCGCGATAACCGCAAAACCGTAAAACCGCAAAAAAACTCACTTGACAGCCGCGCTCACCTGGCTGGCTATGGCCTGCATGCCGGCGGCATCGGGGTGCCCGCTCTTCTTGCCTATGTCGTGCAGGGTGATGAGTTTGGCTCCCCAATGCTCACATGCCTCGCGCATGGCCTCGCCTATCTCGGGCTTCAGTTCTGTGTTGAGGATGAAATAGACATCGGTGTTGGGATAACGCTTCACCAGGTAGCGAGCAAGGTAACTCACGGCAGGACGGAAGGAGTAGAGGTCCTGGCTGGTGTAGCCCTCGTGCTTCATCTCTCCCAGGGGAGAACCGGCCCAGGAGTCGTTGGTGCCACCGAAGACCAGTATGATGTCGGGGCAACCCAACTGGCTGGCACGGGTGATGAAGGAGCGGTCGGTATAGTCATTGCCGCCATAGCCTGTGTTGCAGATGGTGGCTCCGCTGTAGGAGTTGTTGGTGTCGAGCTTGAAGCCGCGCTTCTGGCAGAGCAGGTGCCACCAGGTCTGTGTCACATCGCTCACATCTGTCTTCTCGGGCAGATAGGGCTCGTGATACCACACGGCATTGCCGGCAGGGATGCAGTGCTCATAGGTGCTGTAGGAGTCACCCAGCACTGAGATGGCGCGGCGCTTGGCCTGGGTGCCCAGGAAGAGCGTGAGGCAAAGCAGCAGCAGGAGAGTTCGGGTTCTATTCATCGCATGTCTGTTTATGGGAATATGGATAACAAAGTTACCAATATTCACCGACACAGGCAAAAGCCTGGGAGCATTTACTGCCCCCAGGCTCCCACTTTATCCATTTGCATGACCAGCCTTACTTGCCGACGAGCCTCTCAAGCACCTTCTCCAAGCCGTCCAGCGAGCGGGCATCCACATTGACATCCACCAGATTGCCCTCCTGGTCAAACAGGAAATAGGAGGGATAGGCATGCACGCCAAGGAAGTTCTCCACCGCCTTCTGCTGTGCTGCGGGCAGGTTGTAGTGGGCTACATTGTCACCCGTCACCTTGTACTGGTTGATGACATTGCGCCAGCCCTCATCCCCAGAGTTGTTGGCCAGATAGAGGTACTCCATGGGATAGTCCTTCAGCTGCTCGTACTCCTCCTGCGAGTGGGAAAGGGCTTCCTTGCATGGCCCGCACCATGTGCCCCAGATGTCCAGCAGGACAATCTTGCCCTTGTGTGGCTCCAGTATCCTGGCCAGTATCTGCTCGCCATCGGTCAGTCCCTCCAGGTCATGGGACTCCCTAATACTTCCTGGTGAGAGAGCCTTTCTGCTCAATGCCCTGTATCTGTCATCCATCCGCTGAACCGTGTGCCTTGCGGCAGCAAGTTGTATGTGGCTGTTGGCAAAGTCCAGCAGGCCGTTCTCCAGAGGCTGGCATTTCCAGTCCATCTCATAGCACAGTCTCCTGGACAACCACACATCCTTCTGCAACTGAGTCCACCCCTGGGCCTCTATGGCCTCGCTCATCAGTTCGATGCCTATCCTGTTACCCCTCTCGGAGACGTACTCCACCACATGCTCACGGCAGAGGATGTCCTGGAAGTTCCTGGTGGCCTCATCACGCGATGCCCTCACCTGGCTCACAATACTGTCGGGAGTGCTCCTTGTTATCTTCCGATATTCCCTCCAGGCTTCAGCATATTCCCTCACCACCTGCCTGTCGGCATCGCTCAGCCTGGCCAGTCCCGCCCGCTCGGCACACTCCAGACCATAGAGCAGGGGGGCGTCATATTGGCCGGTAAGCGCATCCTCCATGTCCTGGGTATAGTCACAGCGGAAGGTGTTATAGGTGCCTGCCTGCAGCGTGTAGGGCTCTGTCATCCTGTCCCAGTAGTTCTCGCGCACATAACGGATGTATTCGTCAGGCAACTGGAAACCTGGCATCCTGAAACGTGCCTGCATCATGTTGCGGGCTATCTTGCTCTTCCAGGCACTGCGCATGCTTGTGGCATACCTGGCCGAGAGGGTGGGATGCGCTGCCAGGAACTGCTCCAGATGACGCTCAAGCGACTTGTCCGCCTCGTCACAGGAGGCAAGGAAGCGCATGATACCGTCATACGTTCCCTTCTCCACGCTGTACCCGGGAAGACTACGGCACTCAGGAAAGGTGAGGTCGAGCGAGTGTGACAGTTCCTCATTTTGCAATCGGGCATTCCTGCCCATGACAAGTGCCTGGCTTTCTACCAGGTCGTTGAGCAGGAAATAAGTCTCTCCTGGCTCGACCGTGAAACAGAGGAAACTGTCTCCCAGCCTGAAGGTAACCTGTGTGGAGTTCTCCACGGGGAAGCGCACAGCGAACATGCCTGTGGAGTCTGGCTTGTCCAGGAGGGTCACACAGCCATATCCCCGCTCATTCTCATAAAGAATCTTGTAGTAATACGCATTGAAGTCGGCCTTCTTGCTGAAAGTCTCAGGGGGCACTCCTCTGTACCAGCCAGCGATGGTCACGCTGTCACCCTCGGCATATCCGTTGTCTGCTATGGTGGAGGTGGTGTCCCGCTGTGGATAGTCGGGCAGGAACTGTGAGTTGATGAGTTCACATGTCCACATCTCCCCACCGACTGAGATGGTGCGCCGGCCTGTCTTCTCCTTGCCCGCCTTGATGCTTATCAGCCTGTCACCGCACCTGGCAGAGATGTCATAGGCATCCTTATGCTCCTCCTGCGCACAGATGTCCCACACCTGGCAGCCGTAAATGACCTTGCCGTCAGCAAACCCTATCACCCAGTCGCCCGTCCTGCTGTCGCGCCAGTAAGTGCCGGCAAGTCCAGCCTCACGCTTGCAGGCGACCTTCTTGTCGAAAGTGTCCTTGCGGTAATACTTGGCTGCCACGCCCGGGCTGATGACCCGGATATCGATGAGCGGCGGCACGATTGTGTCCTCCCTCATCACATTCATCACATGGCAGTCACGGCCTTTCCCATGGGGATTGCGCACGGCATAGGCGGCTCCCTTGCACTGGGGAGGCAGGAAGGAATGCCCGTGGTTGGCCTGCGTCTCGTGTGCGCCCAGTGGGAGTCCACTCTCCAGGAAACCGCCATTGACCATCATGCCCTGCCTGAGACAGGTAGTAATCACGCGTGAGAGGTCTTTCGGGGAGAGCCGGTGCGGCTGTATGCAGAAACTGCGACCGTCTCCAGTGAAGAGCGGAGTGATATGCTCGGCATTGCAGCCCTCAATGGAGGTGATGTGCCGATATACCTTGATCCATTTCATAATGGCCTTCTGCAGGAGGGCTGGCCAATGGGGCTGGCCGTCCCTGCCCAGGCTGAAGATGGGCACACCGCCATTCCTCATGGGTACCCGGCCACTCACACACACCTGGATGGGCTTCCCGTCGGGGTCAAACATATCGATGCGGAAGGAGTCGGTACTCTCCTGGTGGATGATGGAGCGGATGAAGTCGGGGTACAGGAATGCCATGTCCGCCAGCACCGACTCGGCATTGCAGTCATTCAAGAGCTTCTGGTTCACGTCGCTCAGCGCAGGGCTTCCGCTGGGGAACAGGCATGTGACCTGCTGCATGGGGATGCCCTCGTGCGAGAGGTCTATGGGCTCCTGGGTGCTCTCAAGCCACTGCACCTCCTCGGGCGTAGCCTTGTGGCAATGCAGGAAGTGCCGTCCCATGGGCGTGATGCTGGAGTAGGTGATGTCGCGCACCTGTGGCAGCAGGTCATCGAGCTTGCCTCCGCAGAACCTGCCAGCCTTGTCGAGGCAGGAGGCAGGCAGCATGTCGGGCGTAGGCTTGTCGGGCTGGATGAAGAAGGCACGCACGAGGTGGTCCTCACCCAGGGTGTAGATGACCTCGTTATCATCATATATAATGCGCAGATGGGTGTTGCCAAACAGGGGTTCCCCAAGGGTGAGCACAGAGTCGGTGAGGGAACACTCGCGGCTGAAATCACCATTCCCCGAGTATTTCCACAGCAAGTGACTTGCGTCGGTAAGCACAAACTGCTCCACAGGCCTGTCCTTCGCGGGGTTGGTGAGCACGTTCTGCCCAGGCACCCATCCGTCCTCCAGCGCGCCGAAACGATAAAGCACAAGGGTCTTGCCCACCAGGGTGTTCCATCCGTGCGCCATGGCCTGGATGGGAAAAAGTACTGCCAACAGAAGGATGAGGGTGAAAAGCAGGGTTTTGGGTTGTCTCATAACGATTGGTTTGTTATTGTTTCTCCACAAAGTTAGCCTTTTTTCCCATATCCGCAAGCGTATTAAGTAAAAAAAATCCCGCCCTTGTCACCTTCCGTAAAGGAGAGGTGACAAGGGCGGGAAACTGGTTCTGCTGACAGGGGCTCGCAGCCTGCCTACCACTGGATGGGCCGCTCGCCATGCGCCCGCAGATAGTCGTTGCACTGGAGGAAATGCCCATTGCCGAAGAAACCACGGTAGGCACTGAGGGGGCTGGGGTGCGGACTCCTGAGCACCAGATGGCGCGAGGAGTCGATGAGTGACGCCTTCCTGCCTGCGGGACTGCCCCACAGCAGGAACACGAGATGCTCCCTGTGCTGGCTGAGCAGGCGTATGACCTCGTCGGTGAAGGTCTCCCAGCCGTGCCCGCTATGGCTGAAGGCCTGGTGGGCACGCACGGTGAGACAGGTGTTGAGGAGGAATACGCCCTGGCTGGCCCAGCGGCTCAAGTTGCCACTCTGGGGGATGGGCGCACCCGTCTCGGCCTGTATCTCCTGGAAGATGTTGCGCAGCGAGGGCGGAAACTCGACACCGTCATTGACGCTGAAGCAGAGCCCGTGGGCCTGGCCAGGGCCATGATAGGGGTCCTGGCCCAGGATGACCACCTTGACCTGGCTGAATGGGGTGCTGTTGAAGGCGTTGAAGACGAGGTGCCCGGGCGGATAGCAGGGCCCCGAGGAGTACTCCGCATGAACAAAGCGGATGAGTTCGCCAAAGTATGGTTTGGCAAACTCGTCGCTCAGTATCGCTTTCCAGGATGGCTCGATATTCACATCTGCCATGTCCCGCATCAGTCCTTAATCAGGCACTTGCCTGTCATCTCCTTGGGCTGCTCCAGGCCCATGATGTGCAGGATGCTGGGTGCCACGTCGGCCAGCACACCGTTCTCGACCTGGGCGTGCTTGTTCTTCGTCACGTAGATGAAGGGCACGGGGTTGAGTGAGTGGGCGGTGTTGGGCGTTCCGTCGGGGTTGAGGGCATTGTCGGCATTGCCGTGGTCGGCAATGATGATGGTCTCATAGTCGGTGGCGTTGGCTGCCTCCACAACCTCCTTGACACACTTGTCCACGGCCTTCACGGCTGCCTCGATGGCCTCGTAAACGCCTGTGTGGCCCACCATGTCGCCATTGGCGAAGTTGACCACGATGAAGTCATACTTGTTCTCCTTGATTGCGGCCACCAGCTTATCCTTGACCTCAAAGGCACTCATCTCGGGCTTGAGGTCATAGGTAGCCACCTTGGGGCTGGCCACCAGGATGCGCTCCTCACCATCGAAGGGTGCCTCGCGGCCTCCGTTGAAGAAGAAGGTCACATGGGCATACTTCTCGGTCTCGGCCGTGTGCAACTGCTTGAGACCCTTGCTGGCCAGGTACTCGCCCAGGGTGTTCTTGACATTCTCCTTGGGGAAGAGGATATGCACGCCCGTGAAACTTGCGTCATAGGGGGTCATGCAATAGTACTGCAGGCCGGGGATGGTGTGCATGCCCTGCTCGGGCATGTCCTGCTGGGTGAGCACGATGGTGAGCTCCTTGGCACGGTCATTGCGGTAGTTGAAGAAGATGACCACGTCGCCCTCCTTGATGGTGCCATCGACGGTGCTGTTGTTGATGGGTTTCACAAACTCGTCAGTCACGCCCTCGTCATAACTCTCCTGCATGGCCTGTGCCATGTCAGTGGCCTGCTTGCCCTCGCCATTTACCAGGAGGTCATAGGCTATCTTGATGCGCTCCCAGCGCTTGTCGCGGTCCATGGCGTAGAAACGGCCTATCACGCTGGCGATGGCTGCGCCGGGCACCTGGGCACAATGCTCTGCCACCTGCTCGATGAAGCCCTTGCCGCTATGGGGGTCGGTGTCACGGCCATCCATGAAGCAGTGCACATAGGTGTGCTGGATGCCATGTGTCTTGCTGATGCCCAGCAGTGTGAACAGGTGCTCAAGGGATGAGTGTACGCCCCCGTTGCTGGTCAGCCCCATCAGGTGTACGCTCTTGCCGTTGGCCTTGGCATACTCATAGGCCGATACTATCTCGGGATTCTTGAGGATGCTGCCGTCGGCACAGGCGCGGTTAATCTTCACCAGGTCCTGATAGACGATGCGGCCGGCACCGATGTTGAGGTGTCCCACCTCGGAGTTACCCATCTGTCCGTCAGGCAGACCCACGTTCTCACCGCTCGCCTGGAGCTGGCTGTGGGGATAGTTAGCGTTCAGATAGTCCATAAAGGGAGTGGGAGTGTTATATATCACATCACCCTTGCCATGATTGCCGATGCCCCATCCGTCGAGGATCATCAGAAGTGCTTTCTTTGCCATAATATTTCTTGTTTTATACCTTAACTTTCTCTTTTCCGCTGCAAAATTACCTATTTCCACGCTCACGGCCAAGTCCTTCCCCGCCGAAATCCAGCGTCAGCTGTTCGGGTGGGAGCAACTGGAAGGTGAGCCTGTGATAGGGGGTGGTGCCATACTGGCGGATGGCCTGGCGATGGGCAGGCGCGGGATAGCCCTTGTTGGAGTCCCAGTGGTACTGGGGAAACTCGCCGTGAAGCCTCATCATGCACTCATCGCGGTGCGTCTTGGCCAGGATGCTGGCCGCCGCTATGCTCATGTACTTGCCGTCGCCCTTGACTATGGTGGTGTGGGGCAGGTCGCGATAGGGCTTGAAGCGGTTGCCATCAACGATAATCTCCTGGGGCCGCACCCGCAGTTGGTCCAGGGCGCGGTGCATGGCCAGGATGCTGGCGTTCAGGATGTTTATCCTGTCTATCTCCTGGTTATCCACTATACCCACGGCCCAGGCCACAGCCTCGCGCTCGATGACAGCGCGCAGTTCATTGCGATGCTTCTCGCTGAGCTGCTTGGAGTCGTTGAGCAGGTCGTTGTGGTAATCGGGCGGCAGGATGACCGCCGCCGCATAGACCGGCCCGGCCAGACAGCCACGCCCGGCCTCGTCACAACCGGCCTCGACGACTCCCTCCTTATAATATGGTAGCAACATAGTGCCTGTTCCCTGCTGTCCCGCCAGTCCCGCGCGGACTGTGCCGCACGCCGGACTGCAGGGGTGATTACTGCTGTGCGATGGCCTGGCCGCTATACTTGACATTCACGGCCACGGGGTAACTGCCCTGGGAGTTCGCTGTACCGAAGTAGAGGGTCAGCTCCATGGTGATGACACCGCTGGTGGCACTGGCACTGGTCACATACAGGTTGGAGAGGCTGTAGCTCTGCCCATTGTAGGTGAATGTGCCCTCACCGCTTATGCCGTCCTGGGGCACCGACAGAGTTGTCGTGTTGCCATTGCTCTGCATGTAGAGCCCCGAGAGTGTGATGGCCGACATCGTCACCCCATTTGACGATACAGCGGGCAGCACCACTGTGGCCTCCGTCTCATTGGCCGATGTGGTGGTGAGAGTCACCTGGCTGGCCTGGGTGCTGAGGGTGGCCAGCGTCTTGGTGTAGGCACCCTCGCTGTTGGGCTCGGCCAGGCACTGGTACGAGCCGTTGCCCGAATAGGTGTAGGTGGTGTTGGTGCCCAGCAGGTTCTTGATGATGTTGAGCCAGGGGCTGTTCTCGTCGCAACTGCTCACAGTCACGCCTGTGAGAAGGATGGCCATGCAAAGGCACATCCGGCAGAAAATCTTCTTCATATCATTCTCATTTAATCGTTATGTCAACATAGAGGGAACGAGGGCAAGGCAAGCCCCCTCGCTGCTCCCCCAAGGGGGAGTGATGGGGTGCCATGTGGCATCCGACACTCCCAAGCCCCTCCCGCATCCTCTGGGGGAAATGATGGGTGTGATGTGGGTCGCTCAACGCACCACGATGCGATGGCCCACGCAGCGGCATGCATCACCCAACGCAGGGGCATGCGATGGAGGACGCAGCGGCATGCGCTTTTCATCCCTCCCTCCCCCCTGGGGAAGGCCAGAAGTGGGCCTCATGCAAACATGCCGCTCACCCGCTCGATGCCCCACACCAGGGCATCCACCTCGGCGCGGGTGTTGTAGAGGGCGAAACTGGCCCGGCATGTGCCCTCGATGCCCAGGCGGTGCATGAGGGGCTCGGCGCAATGGTGTCCCGTGCGCACGGCTATGCCCAGGCGGTCGAGCAGCGTGCCCATGTCCAGGTGGTGAATGTGGCCCACCTGGAAGGAGAGCACGGCATCGTGGTGGTCCACCTCAGCGGGGCCATAGATGTGCATGCCCTCAATCTGCCGCATCTGCTCCATGGCATAGCGGGTGAGGTCGCGCTCGTGGGCCTCAATCTGCTCCATGCCCAGGGCACTCATATAGTCGATGGCGCGCGCCAGGCCCGTGGAGGCCACATAGTCGGGCGTGCCGGCCTCGAACTTGTAGGGGAGGTCGTTGTAGGTGGTGTGCTCAAAGGAGACGTTCTTGATCATCTCGCCGCCGCCCATGTAGGGGGGCATGCGGTCGAGCCAGCGCTCCTTGCCATAGAGCACACCGATGCCCGTGGGACCATACAGCTTGTGGCCGCTGAAGGCGAAGAAGTCGCAGTCCATCTCGCTCACGTTGATGGGCATGTGGGGCGTGCTCTGCGCCCCATCGACCAGCACGGGCACGTCATGGGCGTGGGCCATGCGGATGATGTCGGCCACAGGGTTGACCGTGCCCAGCACGTTGCTCACATGGGCCACGCTCACCAGGCGCGTGCGGTCGGTGAACAATTCCTCCAGGGCATCCAGGCGCAGGTAGCCGTCATCGGTCATGGGGATGACGCGGATGCGTATGCCCTGCCTGTCCTGCAGGAGTTGCCAGGGGACGATGTTGCTGTGGTGCTCCATCTGGCTCACAATCACCTCGTCGCCCTCACGCATGAAGGCCTGGCCGAAGCAGGTGGCCACGAGGTTGATGCTCTCGGTGGTGCCCCGGGTGAAGAGTATCTCGCGGGTGCTGCCCGCGCCTATGAACCGCCGCACGGTCTCGCGCGACTGCTCGTGCAGGTCGGTGGCCTGCTGGGAGAGGAAGTGTACGCCACGGTGCACGTTGGCGTTCACGTTGTAATACTCCTCCACCATCGACTCCACCACCGCGCGCGGCTTCTGCGTGGTGGCGGCATTGTCAAGATAGACAAGCGGATATTTCTCATACACCTTCCTGCCCAGGATGGGGAAGTCCTGGCGTATCTGCTCTGTGTCAAACGCTCTCATTTGCATAACTTACAGCCCTCACACTTTGACAACTCGCCGCGCAGCCGCTTGTCAACCTGCACCTGCAGGCGGTCACGCAGCGTCTCCTGCGGGATGGCGTCTATGACCTCGGTGATAAAGGCGGCCTTGAGCAGAAGGCGTGCCTCCTGCTCCGAGATGCCGCGCTGGCGCATGTAGAACAGTGCCGCATCGTCAATCTGGCCCACGGTGCTGCCGTGGCTGCACTTCACGTCGTCGGCATATATCTCCAGCATGGGCTGGGTGTACATGCGGGCGGAACGTGAGGAGCACAGGTTGGCATTGGTCTCCTGGCTCACCGTCTTCTGCGCGCCCGGGCGCACCAGGATGCGTCCCGCAAAAGCTCCCACGGCATTGTCGTCAAGCACATATTTATATAACTCCCTGCTGGTGCAGCCGCCCGCCTGGTGGTCGATGAGCGTGTTGTTATCCACGCGCTGCATCTTGTCGGCTATGACACAGCCGTTGAGCGTGACCTCGGAGCCCGCGCCCTGCAGGCTCACATCCACGCGGTTGCGCGTGTGGCCGTTGAAGAGGGTGAGGCTGGTGTGCGTCACATGGCTGTCCCTGCCCTGGCGTATGAAGAGGCTGGAGTAGCGTGTGCACATCAGGTGAGTCTCCTCCACCTCGTAGAGGTGGAGGTTGCTGCCGTCGGCGGCCACCACCTCGATGACCTGGTTGGTGAGGAAGTGGTGCTGGTCCTGGGCACGCTCGGTGATGACCACATCGGCCTGGGCACACTCGTCAAGCACGATGAGCAGGCGGCGGTTGACCATCACATGCTCGGCCGTGCCGCGCAGCAGGTGGCTTATCTGTATGGGATGTTGGGGATGGGCACCACGGGGAATGTGCACGACCAGGGTATCGACGGCGAGCATGGTGTTGAGCGCGACCACAGGGTCGGTGCCATCGGCCACCTGGCCATAAAGCGCGGACACGCCCTCGCTGGCCTGTGCCAATGTGGTGCAATAGGGCATGTCAGCCACCTGCAGGGGCGAGAGGCTGATGCCATAGTTGGGCGCGAAGTCGGCCTGAACGTCGGTATATTTGTATCGCTCCACCTTGCGCGAGGGAAAGCCCTGCGCGCTAAAAGTCTGGAATGCGGCCTCGCGTACCGCATTCATCACGGGACAACTGCGCCCGGCTATCGCCTGGGCGGTCTCCCGATAGAAGTCTATGTATTGCTGCTCGGCACTCACACTCCCACCTCCTCCTTGATCCAGTCGAAGCCGCGCGCCTCTATCTCCAGGGCGAGCTCCGGTCCGGCGGTCTTCACGATGCGTCCGTCGATGAGCACATGCACGATGTCGGGCTTCAGGTAATCCAGCAAGCGCTGGTAATGAGTGATGACGATGGCACTGGACTGCGGGGTGCGCAGTTTGTTGAAGCCCTCGGCCACAATGCGCAGGGCATCCACGTCCAGGCCAGAGTCCGTCTCGTCCAGGATGCTGAGCGTGGGTTCCAGCATGGCCATCTGGAATATCTCGTTGCGCTTCTTCTCGCCTCCCGAGAACCCCTCATTGACGCTGCGGCTGGTGAGTTTGCTGTCCAGTTCCACTATCTTGCGCTTCTCACGCATGAGCTTGAGGAAGTCCCCGGCCGAGAGCGGCTCCTGGCCATGGTACTTGCGCTTGGCGTTGAGTGCCGCGCGCATGAAGTTGACCATGCTCACGCCAGGTATCTCCACAGGCTGCTGAAAACTGAGGAAGATGCCCTCGTGGGCGCGCTCCTCGGGCTTCAGGGCCAGCAAGTCCTTGCCATTGAAGGTGATGCTGCCGGCCGTGACCTCATAAGCGGGATGTCCCACGATGACGTTGCTCAGGGTGCTCTTCCCCGCTCCGTTAAGTCCCATGATGGCATGCACCTCACCGTCCCTGACGGTCAGGTTGACACCCTTGAGTATTTCCTTGCCATTGATGCTGGCATGCAGATTCTCTATCTGTAACATAACAATGTCTTTCTTCCATATTATAAAGCCAGTCTCACGATACCCAGGGCAAATGGTAAAGCCCCCGATAACCGCAAAACCGTATAATCGAAAAACCGGGGTTCAGCCTACCGACCCTTCGAGCGACACGCCCAGGAGTTTCTGCGCCTCTACTGCAAACTCCATGGGAAGTTTCTTGATGACCTCCTTGGCGTAGCCGTTCACTATCAGGCTCACGGCCTCCTCGGTGCCGATGCCGCGCTGGTTGCAGTAGAAGAGCTGGTCCTCGGAAATCTTGCTGGTGGTCGCCTCGTGCTCCACGACGGCAGTGTCGTTGTGCACATCCATGTAAGGGAAGGTGTGGGCACCGCACTGGTCACCCAGCAGCAGGGAGTCGCAACTGCTGTAGTTGCGCGCGCCGTCGGCCGTGGAGGCCACCTTGACCAGCCCGCGATAGGCATTCTGGCTGTGGCCCGCACTGATGCCCTTGCTGATGATGGTGCTCTTGGTGTTGCGCCCGATGTGTATCATCTTGGTACCCGTGTCGGCCTGCTGGTAGTTGTTGGTCACGGCTACGCTGTAGAACTCAGCCTGGGAGTCATCGCCCTGGAGCACACAGCTGGGGTACTTCCAGGTGATGGCACTGCCCGTCTCCACCTGTGTCCAGGAGAGCCGGCTGCGCGCCCCGCGCAACTGGCCACGCTTGGTGACCAGGTTGAGCACACCGCCCTGCCCGTTGGCATCGCCGGGATACCAGTTCTGCACAGTGCTAT
>CAVKOT010000049.1:0-15390 GCA_963658045.1 Opitutia bacterium UBA4654 | reverse complement strand
CGACATTCAGAACCACAATCTGACGCTCTAACCAACTGAACTATAGTCACCATGTAGGCGCATCGGGAAAACCATCGGCCTTCTGTTCCGATTGCGTGTGCAAAGGTACGCCAAATAATCCGACCGCGCAAGCAAACTGGAAAGTTTTTCTGTCCAAAGCGAACAAAAGTGGCTCTGTTGGGTGTCGGGACATGCCTGCCACCCGTCCTGTTGTCCCCTTCCGCTTCGCTCCCCCGAAAAACGCATGCCGGTGCGATGGCCCACGCAGGGGCATGCGAGCACTCATGCAGGGGCATGCGCAGGCCCACGCAGCGGCATGCCCCAACCACCCCCTCTGTGTAGGGTGGAAAACGAGAGCGGGGAGCGTCGGCCTGCGAACCATGTCGCCAGTGCCCACGCTCCCCGCTCTCCAGTATCTCCTGCCAGGAACTCTTAATTCATAATTCTTAATTCAAGATTACTTTCGCCAGTAATTCTTAATTCAAAATTCTTAATTCAAAATTCCCTTCGCCAGGATTTCTTAATTCAAAATTCTTAATTCAAGATTACCCCTCGTAGTACTCATGCTTGGCAGCAGCCAGCGTGTTGAGCATGAGCATGCAGATGGTCATGGGCCCCACACCGCCCGGCACAGGCGTGATAAAGGAGCACAAGGGGGCCACGTGCTCAAAATCGACATCACCCGACAGGCGGAACCCGCTCTTGCGCGATGCGTCCGGCACACGTGTGGTGCCCACGTCTATCACCGTCACACCAGGCTTCACCATGTCGGCTGTGAGGAAGCCCGGCCTCCCTATGGCCGCGATGATGATGTCAGCCTGCTGGCACTCCTCCTTCAGTGTGGCCGAGTGGCTGTGGCACACCGTCACCGTGCTGTCGCCGTAGCACTTCTGCATCATGAGCTGGGCCATGGGCTTGCCCACGATGTTGCTGCGCCCCAGGATGACACACTTGCGTCCCCGTGTGGGCACATGATAGCGGCGCAGCAGTTCCAGTATGCCGCGTGGCGTGGCGCTGATGAAGGCTGGCAGCCCTATGGCCATGCGCCCCACGTTGACGGGGTGGAAGCCATCCACGTCCTTGCGGTAGTCAATGGCCTCGATGACCTTCTGCTCGCTGATGTGTGCGGGGAGCGGAAGCTGCACGATAAATCCGTCAATCTCCGGGTCGCGGTTGAGGCTGTCTATCTCGGCCAGCAGCTGCTCCTCGGTGATGTCATCCTCAAACCGCTTGAGCGTGCTCTGGAATCCGCATGCCTCGCATGCCAGCACCTTGTTCTTCACGTAAGTCTCGCTGCCCCCGTCGTGGCCCACCAGTATGGCGGCCAGGTGCGGGCGGCGCAGTCCCTGTGCCAGTCGGCTCTCCACCTCCTGGCGTATCTCGGCCTTGATGGTGGCCGCAGTGGCTTTTCCGTCTATCAGTTCCATTCCTTGTCCTCCTCGGTTGTGTGTCGTGCCGGGCATCATGCCTGCAGTCCGGGCATGCGTCCCTTCATCATCTGCGCCATCTGTGCCATCTTGCTGTTGTTGGTCACCAGTTTCATCATCTTGCGCGTCTGGTCAAACTGCTTGATGAGCCTGTTGACCTCCTGTATGCTTGTTCCCGACCCCTTGGCGATGCGGTTGCGCCGGCTCGTGTTGAGCAGTTCGGGCTTGGTGCGCTCGGCAGGCGTCATGCTCTGGATGATGGCCTCGATGCCCTTGAAGGCATTGTCGTCGATGTCCACATCCTTGAGCGCCTTGCCCACGCCCGGTATCATGCTGGCCAGGTCCTTGAGGTTGCCCATGCGCTTGATTTGCTGTATCTGGTTGTAGAAGTCGTTGAAGTCAAACTGGTTCTTCTGTATCTTCTTCTGCAGACGCTTGGCCTCCTCCTCGTCAAACTGCTCCTGTGCGCGCTCGACGAGCGACACGATGTCGCCCATGCCCAGGATGCGGTCGGCCATACGGCTGGGGTGGAAGGGGTCGATAGCGTCCAGCTTCTCGCCTGTGCCCACAAACTTGATGGGCTTGTTCACCACCGAGCGGATGCTCAGGGCCGCTCCGCCGCGTGTGTCGCCGTCGAGTTTGGTGAGCACCACGCCCGTGTAGTCCAGCCGGTCGTTGAACTCCTTGGCGGCCGTCACCGCGTCCTGTCCCGTCATGGCATCCACCACGAAGAGTATCTCGCCAGGCTGCGTGGCATCCTTGATCTGCTTGATTTGCTCCATGAGCTCCTCGTCGATGGCCTGTCGGCCAGCCGTGTCGATGATGAGCACGTCATGTCCTTTGGCCTTGGCCTCCTGTATGGCGTTCAGCGCGACGGGCACGGGGTCCTTGGCCTCTGGCTCGATGTGTACGGGCACCCCTATCTGCTCGCCCAGCACGCGCAGCTGCTCCATGGCAGCGGGGCGGAAGGTGTCGCAGGCGGCCAGCAGAGGGTTCATCTGCCGCTTCTCCTTCAGCATCTTGGCCAGCTTGCCGCTCATGGTGGTCTTGCCCGCTCCGTTGAGTCCGGCCATGAGGATGATGGCGGGATGCCCCTTGAGGTTCATGTCGGTGGTCTCGCCCCCCATGAGTTGCGCCAGCTCGTCATGCACGATCTTGACCATCAGTTGCTGGGGCTTCACGGCCGTGAGCACGTTCTGGCCCAGTGCCTTCTGCTTCACCGTGTCGGTGAATGCCTTGGCCACCTTATAGTTCACGTCGGCGTCGAGCAAGGCCCTGCGCACGTCCTTGAGCGTCTCCGCCACATTTATCTCGGTGATTTTCCCCTCACCCTTCAGTATCTTGAACGACCGCTCGAGCCGCTCACTCAGGTTCTCAAACATATATTTTTCCTTTTCTTTTGTTCCTGTTCTAAAATGTCCCGCGTGTCCTTGCTCCCATGCCCCTTACAGGCCGAGCAGTTTCGTGACGAGCGGCATGACCTCGCGGCTGAGCACATGGTCGTTGAGGTAGTGCTCGCCGTCAAAGAGGCGCATCTGTGCCGCGCCATAGTGCTTGCGGAAGTCCGCCTGGCAGTTCACCTGCTTGTCGTGGATGCCGAAGAGCCCCCACACCAGTTGCTTCTCCTGGGCGGTGATGCCCTGGAAACTGTCCTTCTCGACCTGCTTGAACTCCTGTATCATCTCCTTGTCCACCTTGAAGTCCCGCGCGCCGTCCTCCCGCTTGTTGCGAAATTCCATGCGCCCCATACCCCTAAAGGTGAGCAGCCGGGCCATGTGGAACGACGGGTTGACCAGGATGCGCGGCACGCCGTGCATCTGCTCGGCATACATCGCCCCCATGCTCGTGCCCACGATGAGGTCGGGATGCGTGTCGTCCACCAGCCGGTGCAGCATCTCCTGCCCCTCAAGCGGACTTGTGGGCACGTCGGGACTCAGCACCTGCACCCCGTGGGGGTAGAGCAGGTTACGCATGACAATGGCTGTGCCCGAACTTCCTGCCGAGGCGAAGCCGTGGATATATAGTACTGTCGGCATGATGCTTTCACGTTTTTTCCGTGCTTGCAAAGGTACGCTTTTTCCCCCTTATGCCCAAGGAAAGGGCCTGGCAGAGTGCTGTGACGTGACACGAAGATGCGCCCGACGGGAAAAGTTTAAGCATTCTTAACATATTCGAGCGGGATAATTTCTTACCTTTGCCAGCGAAACATGCGCGTGCAAGCGCACTATACCTAATATATTTATTATGGCAAACGCAAACAGTGAAGCAGGCAGAAAGCCCATCATGGTGGAGTCCATACTGGACCTGAACGCCAACAACGTGTGGGACTTGAGTGAATATCAGATAGGCGACCTATGGGAGCGTGACCGCAAGGAGGAGGACTTCTCGGGCAGCGAGGACAAGCTGCTCAACATCATCCGCCTGGCCTTTGATGTCGTGCACTATAATGTCAACGACCCCAGGGACGTGAAGAAGTATGAGAGCGGGGGCTGGGTGAAAATCGAGCATTGCAATCCTGCACGTGGGGTGGTGGCTATCCGCAGAAAGGCCATCACGCGCATTTCCGACCTCAGCTATGAGAACATCCGCCACATCTCCGCTCCCGAGCTCCTCGGACTGCTGGAGCGCAACTTCGGCAGCGGGTGGGAGTCGCTCTCGCTGCAGATACGTGACGTGATCGAGAGTGGGTTCGACATCAGCACCACGCAGTTGCCCACCAGCCGCATACACGCTCCTGGCGGCACCCTGGCCAAGAAGGTGGCCCTGGGATTTGACGTGCTGGAGATTCCGCGAGGCACCTGGACCGAGGCCATATTCGCCAAGAAGAAGGACCCCGTGACGAAGGTGCGCTTTGAGGTGCCCGAGGCCCGCTATGACGAGGACGGCAATCCGTTGCCCGGCGGGGAGATGGCTGACGACCAGGCTGACGAGCATGATGACCAGTCCGACGACACCTTCTACAGCAGTTATGCTCCCGAGGCCAATGTGAAGTCCGAGGAGGACGAGGCTGAGGCAGAAGGCATGGAGATAGAATGAGCCCAGCAGGCACACACGATAACATGAGTCCCCAAGGGGTTGCTCCCTTGGGGACTCTTTATAACTAAGGCATTCGTTTGGGGACATGGCCTGTGGGACTGGCTGGCTGCCAGGCCCGGGGGGTGGACTGCATAAGGCAGAGTGTCCCGCCAGACAATAATACATGATGATGAGTGGAACAGGACTGGCCGCTTTGGCCGCTGCCTATTTCCTGCTGCTCCTGCTTGTGGGGCGGCTCGTGGGCGGCAAGGGAGACAATGACGCATTCTTCAGGGCCGGACGGCAGTCGCCCTGGTGGGCGGTGGCGTATGGGATGATAGGGGCCAGCATCAGCGGGGTCACCTTCGTGAGCGTGCCCGGCATGGTGGGAGGCACACAGTTTACCTACCTGCAGACGTGCATGGGATTCTTCCTGGGCTATGTGTTCGTGGCCTGCTTCCTGCTGCCCGTATATTACCGGATGAACCTCACCAGCATCTACACCTACCTGGACCGCAGGCTCGGGCTGTCCAGTTACCTCACGGGGGCGTCCTTCTTCTTCCTCAGCAAACTGGCCGGAGCGAGCATCCGCCTCTACCTCGTGGTCAGCATCCTCCAGCGTTTCATCTTCGACGGGATGGGCGTGAACTTTGTGGCCACAGCCGCGCTGGTGCTCCTGCTCATCTGGCTCTACACGATGTACAGCGGCATCAAGACGATTGTGTGGACCGACTGCCTGCAGACCACCGTGCTGCTCGTCTCGTTGGTGCTCATCATCGGCCAGGCTTGCCATGGCATGGGACTCTCGCTGGACGAGGCGTGCAGCCGTGTGTGGAACAGCCCCATGAGCCGCATTTTCGACTTCACAGACCCCCATGGGCGGCAGTACTTCTGGAAACAGTTCCTCAGCGGCATCTTCATCCCCATCGTCATGACAGGCCTGGACCAGGACATGATGCAGAAGAACCTCACCTGCAAGACCCTCAGGCAGAGCCAGCTGAACATGTGCCTGAACGGACTCTTCTACGTCCCCGTCAACCTGCTCTTCCTCATGCTGGGCGGCATACTCTACCTGATGTGTGCCCAGATGGGCATCCCCGTGCCACAGGCAGGTGACGAGCTCCTGCCCACACTGTGCTCCAGCGGTCTGCTGGGCAGGGCTGCCATGGCCTGCTTCACCGTGGGCATCGTGGCGGCGGCCTTCAGTAGTGCCGACTCCGCGCTCACGAGTCTCACCACCTGCTTCTGTGTCGATCTGGCCCGACGGCCCGACAGCGTGTGGTTCAGGCGCGTGGCCCACTTTGGCATAGGCTGCTGCCTGCTGCTGGTCATCCTGGTGGTGCGTGCCGTGGGCAGCACCAGCGTGATAGACGCTGTATATACCGTGTGCGGCTACACCTACGGCCCCCTGCTTGGGCTCTTCGCCTTCGGCATGCTCACGCACCGCAGGCCCGATGGCCGCCTGGTGCCCCTGGCCTGTGTGCTCTCTCCCGTGGCGTGCTTTGCCCTGGACTGGGCCGTGCGCACCTACACGTCCTACCGCTTCGGCTATGAGCTCCTGATTGTCAATGGGCTGCTGGTCTTCCTGCTCCTATTGCTGTCTTCGACGAAACTCCGCACAGACGATGCTCGTGGCGATGGCCACATTCAGGCTGTCGGTAGTGGGGCGGTCGGGCGGCCATGAGGGGATGAGCAGGCGGTGGGTGACCAGTGGCCTCACCTCGGCAGAGATGCCGTTGCCCTCATTGCCCATGATGATGAGCCCGTGGCTGCCCAGCGGTTGGGAGTAGATGTCCTCACCGTCGAGCAGGGTTCCCCAGGTGGGCGCACCCGACTGGCGGATGTACTCGGGCAGGTCGGTATAGTGGACACGCACACGTGAGAGCGCGCCCATGGTGGCCTGCACGGCCTTGGGGTTGTAGGCATCCACCGTCTCGCGTGAGCAGATGATGTCGGTGATGCCAAACCAGTCGGCGATGCGCACGATGGTGCCCATGTTGCCGGGGTCCTGCACCCCGTCGAGTGCCAGGCAGAGGCTCTCCTGGGGCAGGGACACATCCAACGGGTAGCGGGGCAGGGGAAAGAGGGCCAGCACCTGCTGGGGCGTGCGCAGCAGGCTCGCCTGCCGCAGTTCCTCCTCGCTCACCTCGTCGGTGGGGCAGCCCTGTGGGACCAGTGGGCCGTTCTCGGCCAGCCAGTCTGCCGTGGCGGCCAGCCAGTCCGGCCTCACCGAGCGCAACATCTCGTTGACCAGGCGTGGCCCCTCGGCCACAAAAAGCCCCTCGCGCAGGCGGTGCTTGCGCATCTCCAGGGCATGTATCAGTTTTATGCGTGCCTTGCTAATCATTCTTTCTTGCGGTTGTGCGGTTATTCGGTTATGCGGTTGTGCGGCTGGGGTGCTTCCTGCCTTGCAGCCGTCTCGTTTTGGCCAGCCTCTGTTGCCCGGCCGCCTCAACGCCACTTCTCTGTGGGCAAAGGTAGGACTTTTTCACTTTTCACTTTCCACTTTTCACTCAAAAAAGCACTACCTTTGCAGGGATGAAATCCCAGCACTGGCTCCATAGTTTCCTGCTCTGCCTGGCCACGGCCCTCATGGCCGCCTCATGCAGCGTCAACCGCTTCATTCCCGAAGGCTCCTACCTGCTTGAGCGGGTGAGCATCTCGGCCGACAGCGGCGCGCTCAACACGCAGCCCCTGCAGGGGTATGTGCGCCAGCGTCCCAACAGCCGCTGGTTCTCGGCCCTGCCCATCCCCCTGTCGGTATATTGCCTCTCGGGCACCGACAGCACCAAGCGCTTCAACCGCTTCCTGCGCCGGCTGGGCGAGGCCCCCGTCATCTATGACTCCACCCTGAGCAAGCGCACCTGTGCCAACATGGAGCAGGCCGTGCGCAGCATGGGCTACCTCAATGCCCGCGTGACACGTGACGAGCGTGTGCGGCGCAACCGCCTGCGCCTGCGCTACGAGGTGACCCCCGGTGAGAGGTACCGCGTGCGCAACCTGGCGGTGGACATCTGGGACACCACGCTGCAGCATTGCCTGGCCGGGGAGAACGCCCTGCCCAGGCTGAGGGAGGGCATGCACTTTGACCTGAACGTGCTGGATGCCGAGCGCGCGAGGATAGCCTCGGTGCTGGCCAATAATGGCTACTACCGGTTCAACAAGGACTTCATCCGCTATGAGGCCGACACCACCGTGGGCCACCATCAGGTGGACTTGCGCATGATGGTGCTTCCTTATAATATAACCGCCTCGCTGGACACCATCCCGCACAGCCGCTACACGATAGACCGGGTCGATTTCCTGGCCGACACCACCCGCAGCGGACGCCCGTTCCTGCGGCAGGGAGCCCTGCGCGAGGCATCGCGCCTGGAGCCCGGCAACCTCTATCGGGAGGCCGACGTGCAGGAGACCTATGCCCGCATGATACGCCTGGGGGGCGTGCTCAGCACCAACGTGCACCTGCGCCCCAGCGCGACGGACAGCACGGGCATCGATGCGGTGGTGCAGGTGACGCGCGGCAAGCGCAACTCCGTGGGCGTGGAGGTGGAGGGCACCAACTCGGCTGGCGACTTCGGCGCGGCCCTCTCCACGTCCTACCAGAACCGCAACATCTTCCGTGGGGGAGAGACCTTCAATGTCAAGTTGCGCGGAGCCTTTGAGGCCATCAAGGGGCTGAGCGGATACCAGGACCAGAACTACATCGAGTATAGTGCCGAGACGGGACTCTCCTTCCCAGGCTTCAGGGCCCCCTTCATCTCGCGCGACTTCCGCCGCCAGGTGGTGGCCACCAGCGAGGTGAGCCTGATGTATGACTCCCAGGACCGCCCCGAGTTCCACCGCCGGGTCGTGACCGCTGCCTGGAAATACCGCTGGTCACGCCCGGGCAAGCGGCTGCAGCACAGGGTTGACCTGCTTGACCTCAACTACGTGTTCATGCCCTGGATAAGCAGCACGTTCCGGAAACTTTATCTGGACGACCCCGAGAACAGGAACGCCATCCTGCGCTACAACTATGAGAACCTCTTCATCATGAAGTGGGGCTACAGCATGACCTACAACTCGCGCTCCATACGCAACGGGCGCACCAACTACGGCACCAATGGCTACATCATACGCATGGGTGTGGAGTCGTCGGGCAACCTGCTCTACGGACTGTCCCGGGCCGGACTCTCCAGCACCAACTCCATGGGGCAGTACACCCTCTTCAACATCGCCTATGCGCAGTATGTCAAGGCCGACTTCGACTACTCCAAGAGCTTTTACTTCGACAAGCGCAACTCCCTGGCCCTGCACTTCGGGCTGGGAGTCGCCTACCCATACGGCAACTCGACCATTCTCCCCTATGAGAAACGCTACTTCAGCGGGGGTGCCAACAGCGTGCGTGGCTGGAGCGTGCGTGGGCTGGGCCCCGGCTCGTTCCGCGGCAATGACGGACGCATCGACTTCATCAACCAGACGGGTGACATCAAACTGGACATGAATGCCGAGTACCGCGCCCGCCTCTTCTGGAAGCTCGACGGTGCGCTCTTTGTCGATGCGGGCAACATCTGGACCCTGCGCGACTATGCCGACCAGCCCGGAGGCCAGTTCCGCATGGACACCTTCTGGCGCCAGATAGCCGTGGCCTATGGCCTGGGCGTGCGCCTCAACTTCGAGTACTTCATCCTCAGACTTGACGGAGGTATGAAGGCTGTGCATCCCTCCTATACCGACAGCCGCAGGCATTTCCCCATCATACACCCCAACTTCGGGCGTGACTTCAGCCTGCACTTCGCCGTGGGACTTCCCTTCTGAGTGCGTTTCTGCGGTTGTGGACGGAAGGCTCAAGTCTCAGATACTCTAAAAAAAACGCCCTCCCCACCCCAAAAATCAAGACCTCAAAACCATATAACCTTACAACCTCACAACCTCACAATACAACCTCAAAACCGTACAACCGCAAGAAAATCCTTTGCCGTCTGCCATTGTTTCCGTAACTTTGTCGTGAAAATAACAGTTCAATGATCAAGTTCATGTCATTGGGTTCGGGAAGCAGCGGAAACAGCTACTACCTGCAAGCAGGATGCACCCGCCTGCTTATCGACGCAGGCATCAGCCCCCGGACCATGAAAAAGCATCTGAAAGGCGCGGGTGTGGCCCTGGAGGATATCGATGCGGTGTTTGTGACACACGACCACGCTGACCACATCAAGGCTGTGGGCTATATGGCCAACGACCTGGGCAAGCCCGTGTATGCCACCGAGCTCGTGCACCAGGGCATCAACCGCAACTTCTGCGTGACCAGCAAGCTCACCCCCGAGCACGTGCACGTGATACAGAAGGAAGTGCCCGTGAGGGTGGGCGACTTCACGCTGACCGCCTTCGACGTGCCCCATGACAGCACCGACTGCGTGGGCTACCGGGTCGAGGCCGGGGGTGTGACCTTCTGCCTGCTGACCGATGTGGGGCACGTGACCCCCACGCTGGAGGAGCAGGTGGCCCTGGCCGACTACATCGTGCTGGAGTCCAACCACGACGAGGACATGCTCATGATGGGCAACTATCCCGCCTATCTCAAGGGCAGGATCAGGGGGCCCAAGGGACATCTCAACAACCAGGACGCGGCCCATCTGCTGGCCGAGCACGCCACCCCGAGGCTCAAGCACGTGTGGCTCTGCCACCTGAGCGAGGAGAACAACCACCCCGAACTGGCGCGCAAGACCATGGAGACCGTGTGCAGGAGTTTCGGCATCCTGCCCGGAAAAGACTTCGCCATGGACATCCTGAAGCGCAAAGTGCCCTCGCAAATGTACGAATTGATGCCCTAAGGGCAAAAAAAGTTGCCCAGGGCTTGCCCGTATCAGAAAAAGTCTGTACCTTTGCAATCGCAAAAACGAAAGGTATGCGTCCTTAGCTCAGTTGGTAGAGCAATTGACTCTTAATCAATGGGTCCAGGGTTCGAGCCCCTGAGGGCGTACCAAGGAGAGGAAATCCTGACGTTTTTGTATGCGTCCTTAGCTCAGTTGGTAGAGCAATTGACTCTTAATCAATGGGTCCAGGGTTCGAGCCCCTGAGGGCGTACAGAAAGCCGAGAGGCGTGAAGGGATGGACTTTTCATAAAGTTCATCCTTTTTTCGTATGTGGCACTCCCGGGTCACGCCAGCCTGCGGGCGGGATGACAGGTAATGATAAAGTAAATACACATATATAGGATAATGTACAGGACAAAGACATGTGGCGAGCTTAGACTTGCCAACCTGGGCGAGAGGGTTACACTCGCCGGATGGGTACAGAGCATCCACAACCTGGGCGCGCTGACCTTTGTGGACCTGCGCGACCGCTATGGCATCACACAGTTGGCCTTCAACGAGGATGCCTCTGACGACCTGCGCCAGAAGGCCAGCCACCTGGGCCGCGAGTTTGTGGTGCAGGCCACGGGGCAGGTGATCGAGCGGCACTCCAAGAACCACAACATCCCCACGGGAGAGATAGAGATACTGGTGGACCAGTTGGTCATCCTCAACGAGAGCCTCGTGCCTCCCTTCACCATCGAGGAGAACACCGACGGTGGCGATGACCTGCGCATGAAGTACCGCTACCTGGACTTGCGCCGCGCCTGCGTGCGCAAGAACCTCGAGCTGCGCCACCGCTTCGCCTTCGAGGTGCGCCGCTATCTGGACCAGCAGGGCTTCCTGGAGATCGAGACACCCGTCCTGGTCAACAGCACTCCCGAGGGGGCGCGTGACTTCGTGGTGCCCAGCCGCATGAACAAGGGGCAGTTCTATGCCCTGCCGCAGAGTCCACAGACACTCAAGCAGTTGCTCATGGTGTCGGGCATGGACCGCTACTTCCAGATTGTGAAGTGCTTCCGTGACGAGGACCTGCGTGCCGACCGCCAGCCCGAGTTCACCCAGATTGACTGCGAGATGTCATTCGTCGAGCAGGAGGATGTCCTGCAGATGTTTGAGGGCATGGCGCGCCACCTCTTCAAGAGCATCAAGGGCATCGACCTGCCCACGCTGCCCCGCATGACCTGGGCCGACGCCATGAAGTACTACGGCAGCGACAAGCCCGACACACGCTTCGGCATGCGCTTCGTCGAGCTCAAGAACCGCCAGCAGGACAACGCCTCGCGCGAGTTGGTCGATTCCATCTTCCCCGCAGGGTTCAGCGTCTTTGACGACGCGGCCTACATCGGGGCCATCTGCTGCGAGGGCCAGGCCACCTACACCCGCAAGCAGCTTGACCAACTGACCGACTTCGTCAAGCGTCCCCAGGTGGGAGCCAAGGGGCTTGTCTATGCCCGCGTGCAGGAGGACGGCAGCGTGAAGAGCAGCTTTGACAAGTTCTACGGCCAGGACACCCTGGCCCTCTTGCGTGACCGCATGCAGGCCAAGGCGGGCGACCTCATCCTCATCCTGAGCGGCGACGACGCCATGAAGGTGCGCCGCCAGCTGTGCGAGCTCCGTCTGGAGATGGGCAGCCGCATGGGCCTGAGGGACAAGGACCAGTACTCCTGCCTGTGGGTCATCGACTTCCCCATGTACGAGTGGAGCGACGAGGAGCAGCGTCTCATGGCCATGCACCATCCCTTCACCTCGCCCAAGCCCGAGGACATCCCCCTGCTGGACACCGACCCCGCCAGTGTGCGCGCCAACGCCTATGACATGGTCATCAACGGCGTGGAGGTGGGCGGAGGCAGCATCCGTATCCACGATGCCAAGCTGCAGCAGAAGATATTCGAGATACTGGGCTTCACCCCCGAGCAGGCCCAGCGCAAGTTCGGCTTCCTGATGAACGCCTTCAAGTATGGCGCGCCCCCACACGGAGGCCTGGCCTATGGCCTGGACCGCTTCGTGAGCCTCTTTGCGGGTCTCGACAGCATCCGCGACTGCATAGCCTTCCCCAAGAACAACAGCGGCCGTGACGTGATGCTGGATGCCCCCGGTGTCATCGAGCAGTCCCAGCTTGACGAGCTGGCCATCTCGGTCAACCTGCCCGAGTAAGAGAGGGCCGCATTGGCATACCGGGGCCGCTCCCGCCCAACTCACCTGCACAAGGCTGAGGGGCGGGGGTGGCCCTCTTTTTTTTTGTCTTGTCAAAACAACTGGCTAAAGAGGGAAAATGGCGGGGATGGTCGCAAATTGCGACCTGTTCTATTTGTAGCCAGAAGCCACGCTCAACGGCTTGCCCGCGTGCTCTTCACGGTTCTCTCAGGGGGGATGACCTGTCAAGCCCGATTGAGCCCAAAGGCGGTGACATAACCACACATTACTTTAACCTAACGAGCAAGGTCATCCGCGAGAAGCGGCATCAGCCAGGGGGTGATGCAGGCCTGCTGGGACGCGGCGGGAGAGGTGATCAAGGCGTGGGCCACCGAGGGACACTCCGTGGCCATCCCTGGACTGGGCACCATGCGCTTCGGCGTGAGGGCAAGCTCGGTGGAGGAGGTGGAGCGCGTGGCCGCTGGACTGGTGCACACGCGCAGGGTCATCTTCACGCCCAGCGTGGATATCAAGAATGAGCTCAAGAGGGTGGCGATACAGATTACCTGCTATGACAGGGACGGGAAACTGGTGAAGAACGTGACCTCGGACGACAAGGGCGAGGTGGAGGAGCCCGGAGACAGCTCGCTGGAGTGACGGCGGAGGGGGCTGCCGTTTCCTCCTCCCTTCTTCCCCTCCCCGAAATGGCGAGGGGTGGGAGTGAGCGTGGAACGTGTGTGAGTGGGGGGGGGAGTGTGTCACTTGGCACGCTTCCCCCGCCCCCTTTCCTTTATTCGGCCCAGATGTCCAGGTCGTCGTCCCAGAGGAAGGCCAGGTCGTCGTCGGTGTAGGGCGGCTTGCGTATCGTGACTCGGGAGTTCTGGAGGATGGGGGATGCGGTCTCCGTGGGCATGACGCGCATCTCTGGCTTGGTGTAGTCTTTTCTCTGCATGTTCTCTATCTCTCTCTATCTGATGATTACCTTCATTACCTTGTTGCCACGTTTCATTATGTTTGTCCCTTTAAGGGGCTCTTCCAGCCTGTGCCCCTGCAGGTCATAGTACTCGGCCGGGCCGTCGCCTGTGCCCTCCAGTTGGCGGATGGGGGTCGCCCCGTCGCCCGCGATGATGGCCATCGCCTGGGCGGCATGCGTGCTCTCCTGGCCGTTGCCCTGCACATAGGCGCGATAGGGGCGCGAGGCCACCCTGCGGGTGTGGGTGTCCTGCAGGACGCGGGCCGGGCTCAGCAGCATGTCCCCCTTGAGGACGAGGCAGCAGGTGTCGGCATCCTGGTCAAACACCTTCATCCTGTAAAGTCCCACCAGCCGGTAGCGGCCATCGCCCGTGCTGGAGCTGTCGCCATCCAGTGGACTGATGATGGGGGCGTCGTTGGTGAGGGCGAGGGTGGTGACCCCCGTGGCCACCTTGATGATGGCGGGCCTGCCTGCCGGGATGGCTGCCTGCATCTCCTGGAGCTCGATGGCGTCGCTGGTGGCCGCGAGCAGGGTGAAGGCGCGGAACCTGGTGCTGTCAACCCTCACCTCGAAGGGCAGGCACAGCGAGGCCCACTGGCCGCTGATGCCCGTGCGCCTGTAGGTGGCCCCGGCTGCCGGGAAGGGGTCGTAGGCCGCGAACCGCAGGCTGTCGGCAAAGTGCAGGCTGCCGGCCACGGGGCTGTCCGGGGTGAGGATTATCTTCTCCTGGCCCAGCATGCCCGCCAGGTGGGTGAGGTAGCCGGTGGTGTAGTTGGCATGGTCCTTGCCGGTATTGTCCTCATCGTAACCCACGGCTCCCTGGAGGTGGGTGCAGCCGGGGAACATGTTGTCCTTGCCGTCCTCCACCGCGCTTGTCACGAACTTGCTGCTGGCATAGATGGTGGTGAGGCTGGAGCAGCCAGAGAACATGCGGCTCATGTCGGTCACCCCGCGCGTGTCGAAGTTGGCCAGGTTGAGGGCGGCGAGGCTGCGGCAGTTGGCAAACATATAGTTCATGTCGGTCACCCCGCGCGTGTCGAAGCCCGAGACATCCAGGGTGGTGAGCAGCGGGCAGTTGGTGAACATGCAGCTCATGTCGGTCACCCCGCGCGTGTCGAAGCCCGAGACATCCAGGGAGGTGAGGCTGTGGCAGTCGAAGAACATGTGGCTCATGTTCTCCACCTTCCTCGTCTCGAGGGTTGACACGTCGAGCCCCTCCAGCTCGTAGCAGTTATAGAACATGCCCCTCATGCTGGTGACGCTCTCGGTGTTCAGGTTCTGCATGCCCTTGACGTGGCGCAGGGTCTCGCAATCCTTGAACCAGTTGGAGCAGGTGGTGGGGCGTGCCTGGACAAAACTGCAGTCAAACACCACCTCCCTTATCCTGCCCTTCTGCCCCTCCCAGGCGGGGGTATAACCGGTGGATAACTCAAAGGCATAGTCTGTCGCGGGCCTTTGGGCATCATGCCTGAAGGTGAGTGTTCCGCTGAGTGTGTCCAGTACGGCATAGGACTCCTCTGCCGCCTGTGCCATGCCCGGGAGGCTCGTGGCTGCCAGGCATATCGTGGCCAGCAGCAGGAGCCAGGTGTGGGTGCAAGTGCTGATGCTGTTCTTTTTCTTTGTCATTATATGTGTGCTTTGGCTTGATGATGTGTCGTGTATCTCCCTCCCTTTTCCCCAGAGGGGGAGAGTGTGTCCTGTCTCGTCTATTTTCCCCAAAGGGGGGCAGGACAAAGGTAGTGCTTTCCGCTATGGGCGGGCATTTCCTTCCCCCGCGCATGTGTCGCTTTCCCCACTGGCGGGTGTTTCTTTCGTGGGGAGGGAAACCGCTTTTTTAATTATGAATTAAGAATTAAGAATTGTGGGAGGGGAGGTAATTATGAATTGAGAATTTTGAATTAAGAATTAAGAATTGGCCCCCTGGTAATTATGAGTTATGAATTTCGAATTAAGGAAGTCGTCTAAACTATTGAGAGTTTAACATTTTCGTAGGAGTAAGATGGTAAAA
>CAVKOT010000048.1:0-15504 GCA_963658045.1 Opitutia bacterium UBA4654 | reverse complement strand
GTGCCAGGGTGGGAGCCACCTGGTCCACGCTGACGGGGATGCGCACCTTCTCGGCCTGTATGCCGCAGCCCATCATGATGAGCGGGAAGCCCACGTAGGACTCGCGGCAGAGTTGTTTCTCGTAAGTGTTCTCGTTATAGAGCACCCATCCGGGTGACACCTGTATCATCACGTCGCCCGAATGGCGTGTGTTGTAGGCATTGCGGAGCTTGCTTATGCCGGGAGTCCAGGCACCGTTGGCCAGGCGCTGGCTGGTATAGACATCCTTCACGCCACTGAGTTGGATGAGGAAGTCGGCACAGCGCTCAAGCACCTCGGTCAACTTGAGGCTCTTGCTCTCGATAAGTTTGAGGTTGAGGTAAAGCTGGTTCTTGTCAACAGTGTCGATATACTGGCCTGGGCCGTAAACGGCTATCAGGTACATGTTGAGCAGGAGCTGGGCCTTGGTGATGGAGAAGATGCCGGTGGGGATGCGCCACTGGCTGAGGTCGTCAATGTCCTCGGCATCGGTGTAGCCTGTGCTTGTGAGCACAAAGAGCGCGTTGCCCTTGCCCACGCGCGACTCGACAGCCTGCATGAGGGAGGCTATCTGGCGGTCGAGCCTGGCATAGGTGTCCTGCATCTCCACGCCATAGCGGGAGACTCCCTGGTGCTCAAAGCTGCCAGCATAAAGGGAGACATTGAGAAGGTCGGTCTGGTTGTCCTCGCCCAACCTGGAGTGTTCCAGGGCATAGCGGGCGAAGCGCACTATCTCCTCATTGACACAGGCACTGGACTTGTAGCTCACAAAGCGGCGGTCGCCAGTAAACTTGTGCTTGAAGGCCTTCTTGTCGCCCCGCTCGGTGAAATAGGAGAACTGGTCAACGGAGTCGTTGAGGGGCACCCATTCCATCCCGTCGATACGCACGGCCAGCGAGGAGTCACGGTCATACTCGTGTGCCCACTTGGGATACTCGCCATAATAGGAGGAGGCGTCCCAGCGTCCGACATAGTCATCAATCCAGAACGCGCCGTCGGCCGCATGTCCGGCCGAGAGTATGGCCGACTCCCTGTCGGGAGCCACGCTGAGCACTATCCCGCGTCCGTCGGTGGCTATCTTCAGCTCATCACCAATGGTGCTCACGGCCAGCGAGGCGGGTGAGCACTTGTCGGCGGTGAAGTGGCAGGAGTACTGCTCGTCGGCCACGCACTGCACGGGGCAGAGTGACTGGCGGTCAAGCCACTTGGTGCCCACGATGCCGTTCTCATAAGGGCTGGTGCCCGTGACCAGGCAAGCCATGGCCGAGGCGCGGTCGGGGGAGTTGAAGGGGTACTCTGCCTGGGTATATACACGTCCCTGCTCCATCAGGCGGAGCAGTCCGTCCTCGCCATAGAGGGGCATGAAGGCGTGCAGGTAATCGCTGCGCAACTGGTCAACGACCACATTCACCACCAGCCGGGGAACGGCTGTGGCAGTCTGTGCCTCCGCCCCCATGACCGCCATCAGGGTCATGAGCGAGCAGAGCAATCTGTATCGGGCTATGGGACTATTCACTTTCTTTCTCTCTTCTGCAGCAGATATAAAAGCCTACTGGCCTTGTGAGTAAACACATGGTCAAAGGTACAACTATATTCCCGAAATCCTGTGGTATGAGTGGGTAAAATAGCAGGAACAGCGTCAAAAAACAGAAATAGGCCGTCCACCAGTACGCTCTGGCACGCCTTCCGCCACACAGCACGATGCCCACTCCCAGCAAAGCCAGCGGGGTAAAGGGCCACACCAGCCAGTTGGAATCCACGGCCGGGTGCTCGGAGAACAGGAACATGAAAAAAAGCAGGACTCCCACAAGCCCCTGGACCAGCAGGAGCAGCACGCTCCACAGGGTACAAACATGCCCCGCACGCACCTCTGCCAGGACTATGAGCAGGCACAAGGCCAGCATCCCCCACCCCAGTTGCCTGGGCGAGAGGGGGAACTCACGCTCCACGGGAACTTCCCTGCCAGGCGTGAGCACGAGGGTCTCACACACGAGGGGACGGGTCTGCCCGTCCTCGCCCACGATGCTTGCGCCGCCCGCATACTCCATCATGCGCTCTGGCGCAAACATCGACGCACGGTCAGAGGCCAGCGTGTCCACCGCTGAGCCCAGCAGGAAGTCATTACCCTCAGCCGCCCACGGATGTCCCTGCGTGTAATGGTGCAGTATCTGGCGGGTGGTCTGCCGTGGATTGCGGGCCGGATAGACGACCCGGCCGTGCACACAATGCTCTATCACGTCACGCACCTTCGTGGTGCAGTTATTATAAAGGAAGTTGTAGCGGTACTGGCGGTTCTCGGGGCAACAATTCTCTATCAAGTAGGCAAGCACCCAGTTGGCCTCCTCGCGGCTGAGCCCCAGCACCTGCTCGGTGACACGTGACCCGCGCTCGGCATAGGCATCAAGGAATCCGTCGAAATAGACGGCATCCACCATATAGTCGCACTTGCCCAGCATGAAACGCCAGATGAAATGGGGCTGCGAGAACGAGAACACGCCATAGTTGAAGACGAAGTCCTTGTTCCAGGTATAGTTTGTGCAGCGGATGGCAGTGTGTCCATAGAGTGAGTATATCTCCTGGCCTGGGGAACAGGTGAGCAGGCTCACCCGCACGCTGTCCAGCCCGCCTTCCTGCACCACCGGCATCTCACGGGACTCGTAGCCCGCTGCCTGGGCCTGCAGAGAGGCATGCGCCAACAAAGCCATCAGGCTGGCGACTATCAATGCGCTTATTCTCATATATGGTGCAAAGTTAGCACATTTTGCATAATGGGGAAGCAAGAAGGCCGCACAAACGCCTTATACATTATATATATTATGCGTGCGAGGACAGGCAAAGGAGGAGGGGGCATCTCCAGCAGGGGCATCTTTTTGCCTGCGGAACTACATTATATAGGGCATCCAGCCGTTTTTTGGGCGAAAAGTCATACCTTTGCAACGATGAAACTGATTGTTGACATAGGCAACTCTGCCGCCAAACTGGTGGCATTCAACGGAGATGAGCCTATAGAACAGATAAAGACCTCGGGCAAGACACTCGAGGGGCTGGAGGCCTTCGCGCGGAAGCACCGCTTCACGCAGGGCATCGTGGGCACCGTGACGGGCATCACCACCGAAGCACAGAGGGCACTGGACTCCCTGGACTTTCCCGTGATGCGGCTTATGCCAGACACGCCTGTGCCCATAACCAACCATTACCGCACCCCGCAGACACTGGGGGCCGACAGGCTGGCTGCCGTGGTGGGAGCACGGGAGCTGAAGCCTGACGAGAACCTGCTCATCATCGACGCGGGCACCTGCATCACCTATGAGATGGTGGACAAGCAGGGCAACTACTGGGGCGGGAACATCGCGCCTGGCATACAGATGCGGCTGCACGCCCTGCATGAGTTCACTGCCAAGTTGCCCCTGGTGGATGCCGACGGGGAAGTTCCCGGCATGGGCTACGACACCGAGACTGCCATACGCGCGGGGGTACTGCGCGGCATGAAGTATGAAATCGAGGGCTACATCAAGTCCATGCGCGCCAAGTATCCCAGCCTGCTGGTGTTCCTCACCGGGGGAGACCAGATAAACTTCGACGAGGGCATCAAGAGCATCACATTCACAGACAAATACATCGTCCCCAGAGGACTGAACAAGATACTGGACTACAACAATGACAAGAAATAGCCGCAAGACAGCAATAATGCTCATGGCGCTCATGGCCGCCTCGGCAAGCGCGCAGACCAACGGAAGCAATTCCTCCTACTCGCGCTTCGGACTGGGCACGCTGGCCGACCAGTCGCAGGGATTCAACCGTGGCATGGGCGGTGTGGGCATCGCCATACACCAGGGCAACAGGGTCAACATGCTGAACCCTGCCTCCTATGCGTCCATTGACTCACTCAGTTTCATACTGGACGTGGGCATGAGCCTCTCGGCCGGACGCATGAAGAGTGGCGGCTCCAGCATCAACGTGAAGAACTGCAGCCTGGACTTCGTCAACGCGGGGTTGAGACTGCGACGCGGCCTGGGACTCTCCTTCGGCTTTGTCCCCTACAGCACCATCGGCTATAGTTTCTACCGCGAGAAGATTGTCACCAACGACCAAACCACCACACAACTCATCAAGACCACCACTGACTACCAGGGCGACGGCGGCCTGCACCAGGCATACATCGGACTGGGATGGAGACCCGTGGCCGACTTGTCTATCGGCATGAACGCCAGCCTCATCTGGGGTACCTACTCACACGCCATGGCACAGACCTTCACCGAGGACGGGGCAAGCAGCAGCGCATACAGTGGACTGAACTCCACCCACGAGGCGAGCCTGAAGACCTACAAACTGGACTTCGGAGCGCAATACCCCATACGCGTCAACGCCGAGAACTGGATTACCGTGGGCGTGACGGCCGGACTGGGACACAAGATCAAGTCAGATGCCACATTGACACGCTACACCAGCGTGGGTGACAGCACCGAGGTGACCGCAAAGTCACCCTTTGACCTGCCCTACACCTATGGCGGCGGACTGGCCTGGCAGCACAAGAACACACTGCTGCTGGCCGCAGACTACAAGATGGAGCAATGGGGCGACTGCCGCACCCCGCACAGCAGCACCGAGGGGGGCGAGCTCACCTACACTGGAGCCAAGGGAGACTACAAGAACAGGTCACGCATAGCCGTCGGAGCACAATACACGCCCGACCCCACCGACCGCCGCTATGCCAAGCGCATGCAGTACAGGCTGGGTGCCAACTACTCCACGCCCTACCTGCGCGTCAACGGGAACGACGGCCCCAGCGACATGACACTGACCGCCGGACTCGGACTGCCCATCACCAACAAGATAAACAACCGCTCGATGGTGAACGTCAACCTGCAATGGCTGCGCCGCAAGCCCTCGACCGCAGGACTCGTCACCGAGAACTACTTCATGGTCAACGTGGGACTCACCTTCAACGAAAACTGGTTCATGAAGTTCAAGATACAATAACCCAGCGAGATGCCGCACCGAAAAGGAACTTTCAGAGGCCGCCTGCTCCTGGGACTGATGGCACTGGCCACCACGCTGTTCCTCGCTTGCGGGCGGGAGACAGAGCACATGGCGGAGGCCATCAGCGAGACCGACTCGCTGCCCATGCTGCACTCCACGGGCATCAACACCCTCATCTCCGACTCTGGAGTGATGCGCTACCGCATGGTGGCAGAGGAGTGGGACATCTATAACACCCCTGGACGGCCCGCCACATGGAAATTCATGAAGGGACTCTTCATGGAGCGGTTTGACGAGCACTTCCACATCGACCTTTTCGTACAGAGCGACACCGCCTACCTGCATGAGCAACGCATGTGGGAACTGCGCGGGCGCGTGGTCATACGCAACATAAAGAATGAGGTGTTCCACACCGAGGAACTCTTTTGGGACATGAACACCCATGAGATGTGGAGCCACATGCACATGCGCATCACAACGCCAGAGCGTGAACTCCAGGGCACGGAGTTCCGCAGCAACGAGCAGATGACCCGCTACAGCGTGAGCAACTCCGCTGGTGCCTTCCCCGTGGAGGACACCCAGAGCACACCCGCCGCCGACAGCGTGGCAGCCACCCCCGACACCACCCAGAGCACGCCCAAGGAAGCCCCCAAGAAGCCCACCATGCAGGAGCACAACCGCGACCGCAAGGGCACCGAGGGCATGCGCTTCCCCCCGGCACCAGGCAAGAGATAGTCAAGCAAAGCAATGAACACAGACACACAACTCATCATAGAGATCATCATCGTGCTGCTGTTCTCCGCCTTCTTCTCAGGCACGGAGATAGCCTTCCTGTCAAGCAACAAGCTGCGGTTTGAGATGGACAGGGAACAGCAGGGCTTCACGAGCCGTCTCATCGACACCTTCTACAGCCACTCCAGTGACTTCATCTCCACCATCCTCATCGGCAACAACATTGCCCTGGTCATCTACGGCATACTGATGGCCCGGCTGGTCAACGACCTCCTGCTCACCCCCCTGGGCATCCATCACCCCGACGGCAACTGCCCCAATGAGGCCGTGTGCCTGCTCATACAGACTCTCCTGGGCACCGCCATCACCATCGTCACGGGCGAGTTCCTGCCCAAGACCCTCTTCCGCCTCAACCCCAACCGCATGCTCACCGTGTGCGCGCTGCCTGCCTACGTCATCTACATCCTGCTGTGGCCCATCAGCAAGTTCACCAGTTCGCTCAGCAAGGCCATGCTCTGGCTGCTGGGCCAGAAGGCCGACAAGGACACCACCGAGAAGACATTCAAGAAGGCCGACCTCGACTACCTCATCCAGAGCAACATCGAGCGTGCCGAGGAGGGCGGGGACATCGAGGACGAGGTCAAGATATTCCAGAACGCGCTGGACTTCAGCAACGTCAAGGTGAGGGACTGCACCATCCCGCGCACCGAGATCAATGCCGTCGATGACCAGACCGACACGGCCACGCTGCTCAACACCTTCGTGGAGAGCGGGCACTCGAAGATTATCGTCTATCGCGGCGATATCGATGACATCATCGGCTTTATCCACAGCTCCGAGATGTTCCGCCTCTCTGCCGGCGACGACTGGCGCAAGTGTGTGAAGGATGTCCCCATCGTGCCCGAGACCATGAACGCCCAGAAGCTCCTGAGCACATTCATCAGCCAGAAGCGGTCCATCGCGGTGGTGGTGGACGAGTTTGGGGGCACGAGCGGCATCGTGACCCTTGAGGACCTGGTGGAGGAAATCTTCGGCGACATCGAGGACGAGCACGACAACGTGTCGTATGTGGCCAAGGACCTGGGCTCGGGCGAATACATGCTGTCGGGCAGGCTAGAGATAGAGAAGGCCAACGAGACCCTGGGGCTCGACCTGCCCGAGAGCGACGAGTACCTCACCGTGGGCGGACTCATCCTGCACGAGTACCAAAGTTTCCCGAAACTCAATGAAGTCATCAAGTTCGGGCACTGGGAATTCAAGATAATGCAGAAGACAACCACCAAAATAGAGCTCGTAAAACTGAAGGTATTGGAATAAGGGAAAAGTTTTGAGCCTCCCCGCATCACTTTTCATGCTGCCAGGGTGGCAAGATACGCAAATTATTCATACCTTTGTATGCTTGTTGTAAGCAAAAAACAAAACAATAACATATAAAGCAATGGCAACATTACAAAAAATCAGAAGCAAGGGTAAAATCCTCGTCATCGTGGTGGGACTTGCCCTGTTTGCCTTCATCGCAGAGGAGTTTGTGCGCTCCCTGTCGTACACGCAGAGCGAGAACCGCCAGCGCATCGGCACAGTCTATGGCGACCACATCAGCCAGCAGGAGTTCAATGACCTGGTAGAGGAGTACACCGACGTGATGAAGTTCACCAACGGCATCTCATCACTCAATGACGAGCAGACCTCCATGCTGCGCGACCAGGTGTGGCAGACCTACGTGAGCAACGAGCTCATCGAGCACGAGTGCAAGAAACTGGGTCTCACCGTGACAGATGCCGAGATGCAGGACATCATCAACAGCGGACGCAACATGATGCTCGCCCAGACTCCCTTCCGCAACCAGCAGGGCGCGTTCGACGCCAACCAACTCAAGCAGTTCCTCAGCCAGTATGACGAGGTGATGGCCAACGCCGAGGTGGACAACAGCGTGAAGGAGCAGTACAGCCAGATGTACAACTACTGGAAGTTCGTCGAGAAGACCATACGCCAGCAGACACTGGCCCAGAAGTACCAGGCTCTGCTGGCCGGCACAGTGAAGAGCAACCCCATCGCTGCCAAGGACAACTTTGACGGCCGCGTCAACGAGAGCACCATCCTGATGGCCGCGCTGCCCTACTCCAGCGTCAAGGACGACGAGGTGAAGGTGAGCGATGCCGACCTCAAGGCCAAGTATGCCGAGCTCAAGGAGATGTTCCGCACTACCCAGGAGACACGTGACATCAAGTATGTCGATGTGCAGGTGACCGCCAGCAAGGCCGATGTGGAGGCCCTGAACAAGGAGATGAAGGGCTATGCCGAATCCCTGGCCCAGGGTGCCGATGCCGCCAAGACCGTGCGCGAGTCAGGCAGCACCGTGCCCTACAGCCAGTTGCCCATCGGCACCAAGGCCCTGCCCAGCGACATCGCAGCCGAGGTGGACTCCATGGCCGTGGGCACCCAGAAGGGCCCCTACACCAATCCCCAGGACAACACGATGAACATCATCCGCCTCATCAGCAAGGTGACGCGCCCCGACTCGGTGGAGGTCAGGCAGATAGCAGCGCCCGGCACTGACATCGCAGCAGCCGAGCTCACCGCCGACAGCATCATGCAGGCACTCAACGCAGGCACCAACTTCGACTCCATAGCCAAGAAGTACAACCAGCCCGGCACCAAGACCTGGATCACCAGCGCGCAATACGAGGGCATGACAATGGACGACAACAACCGCAAGTTCATCGAGACCGTGACCACTGCACCCGTTGGCCAGTACAACAAGGTGGTGCTCGACGGCCAGGGCGTGGTGATTGTGCAGGTGACCGACCAGAAAGCAATGTCCACCAAATACGACCTCGCTGTCATCAAGCGCAAGATAGACTTCAGCAAGGAGACCTATGGAAAGGCCTACAATGACTTCAGCAGTTTCATTGCCGGCAACCGCAAGGCCGAGGACATCGAGGCCAACGCAGCCAAGGCAGGCTACAGCGTGCAGACACGCAACGCCGTGAGCAACACCGAGCATTACGTGGCCAACGTGCACAGCACCCGCGATGCCATGCGCTGGATATTCAATAAGGACACCAAGGTGGGCGACGTGTCTCCCCTCTATGAGTGCGGTGACAACGACCACATGATGGTCATCATCATGACAGGCGTGCACAAGAAGGGCTACCTGGCATGGGATGACGAGCAGGTGAAGGAGTTCCTCACCACCGAGGTGCAGAAGGACAAGAAGGCCGCACTGCTGCAGGAGAAGATGAAGAGCGCCAAGAACATCGCCGACGTGCAGAAGATTGCCGGCGCGCTGACTGACACCATCAGCCACATCAACTTCGCCAACAACGCCTTCGTGAGCAAGGTTGGCCGCAGCGAGCCAGCACTGAGCGGTGCCGTGTCGGTAGCCAAGAAGGGTGACTTCAAGGCTGGCGTGAAGGGCAACGGAGCCGTGTATGCCTTCCAGGTCATCGACCAGACAAAGGCCGAGGGCAAGTATGACAAGAAGGCCGAGGAGACACAGGCCATGCAGGGCATGCTGCGCGGCCTGGCCGGCTTCACCACCGAGCTCTACCAGAAGGCTGACGTGAAGGACAACCGCTACCTGTTCTTCTAAGCCAGGACAGCAACTCACAACCACCCATACGAGGCGGCATCGCGACACAAGCGATGCCGCCTTTTTTTGTGCAAGAACGGCCCCTCCCCCGCCTCCCCAAGGGGAGGAACTGTTGGTCATGTCCGCCCTTCATAGGCATAGAAAGGGGGTCTCCTTCTCCCCAAAAACACACTGCCATGCGGTGGATGAAGTGCCCGATGCAACGGATAAACCACAAGGCCATGGACGATGCTCCGCCATACGATGGTTGAGGCACCACGATGCGATGGGTGATGCAGCAGCATGCGTTGGGTGACGCAGTAGCATGCGTTGGGTGACGCAGCAGCATGCGATGGGTGACGCAGCACGATGCGTTGGAGGATGCACCGCCATGCAACGGATGACGATGACGCATCGCGAGACGGTGCCACACACGATAAGGCTGCGGGCTGAAAGCCTCGATAGCACATGAAGGCGTGTCATAATGCCAGCAATGCGCCCCGAAGGGGCAGTCGGCTCATAGCCCTGGGCAACGCCCTGGGTGAGATGAATGAGGAATACAAATGCGCCCCGAAGGGGCAAAAGCGTTCACAACCTATGCTTTTGTCCCTTCGGGGCGTGCCCGGCAAATTGTCTGGATTGGCCAGGGGGCGGTGTCCTGGACCACATGCCTTGTAGGCCATCGGCCCGCATCATCTGCGTCCTAGCGCACCCCCATGGGCTGCGGGGGACTTTCCGAGGGTGTTCTGCCCCCCTTTCCAGACTCTTATAAGACCGTGAAAATTGTCTTATAGGACAATTAAAAATGTCTTATAAGACAATTTAAATTCTCTTATAAGACATTTTTTTGGACAATAGCAGGGCGTTTCGGGCCCTCCCTTGGCACAGTTTCACTCATTACTGCGGAGCGTCTCCACAGGGCTGGCCGAGGCGGCCCGCCACGTCTGCCACAGGATGGAGAGCACGGCCACCAGCAGGGTGATGCAGGCTGCCAGGGGAAGGACCAGCCAGGGGAAAGAGATGACATAATGGAAGTCCTGCAGGTAGCGGCGCATCAGCCACACGCTCACTGGCGTGGCCAGGACGACGGCCACCAGGGTCGTGAGCACGAAGCGTACCGAGAGCCACCCCACCACGGCCCACTTGCTGTAGCCGAACACGCGGCGCAGGGCTATCTGACGGCCCTGCTGGGCGGTGAAATAGACTGACATGGCCAGCAGGCCGAGGGCGGAGATGAGGATGGAGATGACCATGAAGACCAGCACGAGCATCATCGTGTTGCGGGTGCCCGTGAGGCCATCCTCCAGGTAGGACTCCACGGTGGACACCTGCGGGTCAAGCGGCAGGCCGGTCAACTCCCGTGCCGTCTCGCGGAACACCTGGCACACTGCCTGCATGGCCTCGGCCTCATCGCCCTGCACCTCTACTATCTGATAGAAGATGTAGGGAAAGTCATCCGGCAGGAGCGTGACGCAGGTGTGGCTGTCCGCCATCGGCTCATCCATGGCCGTGCCCACGCTGAAGTCGGCCACCACCCCACACGTCCGCTCTGGCTCGCCATCCCCATGCCTGGGCTCCACATAGGGGTTGCGTGCGGTCACTCCATAGCGCTGCCTGGCCTCCCCGGTGAGCAGTGCCATACCCGGCAGGGGCTTGGTGTACTGCTCGACGACGCGCAGGCCCAGGATGTCAAACGTTGTCTGGTCAATGCGCACGCGCCTCATCCACGACATGTTCTCGCCATCGCGGTGAACGCCATCAAACCCCACTGCCCATGGCACCGTGGAAGCCAGTCCCACCCGGCGCACCTGTGGCAGTGCCTGCAGCCGTCCGCGCAGCAGTTTCTGGTGCTCAGGGGCGGTGCCCAGCGACCAGGAGCGCAGGTAGAGGATGTGGCTCGTGCGGTAGCCCACAGGGCGGTGTATCATGTGCTGCATCTGCGCCACCATGCACAGCCCCATGGCCACCAGCACCATGCTGATGACACTCTGCACCACCATGAACACGCGTCCGAGCACCATCTTGCTGCGGAAGCGGAAGTCGCCCCTCACCACATTGATGGGCTTGAACTGCAGCACAAGCAGGGCGGGCATGAGGGCGGCCAGCAGCGACACGAGCACCAGCGCGGCCAGTGCTGCCAGCAGGGAGGCGGCATCCATCGGGAACTCTATCCTGGTGGAGAGCCAGTCATCAAAGAGCGGACGGAAGGCGAAGGCCACCAGGCAGCCCAGCGCGAAGCAGAAGCAGGTGAAGAGCAGCGACTCGGCCATGTAACGGCGGAGCACGCTCCAGCGCGTCTCGCCCACCAGTTGGCGCGTGGCCATCTCGCGGGCACGCCGCCCCGTCTGGGCCACGGTGAGGTTGACATAGTTGAGCAGAGCCGAAAGCAGGAGCACGAGTGCCACGGCCATCAGAGTGAGCACCGTGGTGCGCTTGCCGCTGCGCAGGGGCGAGTACTTGTCGATGGGCGAGAAGTAGAGGTCGCTCACGCGCACCAGTGACGAGCCATAGAGGAAGGCACCGCCGGAGTCGTCATCCTGCCAGTAGTCCCAGCAGCCCTTGTAGCCCTGGAGCAAGTCCCGCTCCACCTGGGCGGGACTGGCCCCGGGAGCCAGGCGCGCGAAGGTGAGGACGGACCCGAAGTTATCCATCTCGGCCAGCATGTCCTGGGCCAGGCTGATGGGGAAGAGCATGTCGATGGGCTCGAAGAGGCTGGTGGCTCCCATGTCGGGCATCACGCCCGTGACATGCAGGCGCACCTTCTGGTCACTGCTCTTCTGCCACACGAGTGTCTTGCCCAGCACGTCGGTGCTGCCGAATGCCTTCCGGGCAAAAGACTCGCTGACCACCACCGAGCCTTCATCCTGCAGTGCCTGGCTCACGCTGCCCTGCAGGAGGGGCATGCTCATATAGTGGAGGAAGTCGGCATCCACGCCGGCCGCCTCCGCCTTGAAGTACTGCTCGCCCACGAGCACGTCGTTATGGAAGCCTCCGGCCATCCTTGTCCAGGACTCGAAGGCTGGTATCTTGGCCAGCACATTGCAGCCTGTGCCCAGCGTCATGCCTGTGCTGGAGCCCATGCCCACGGAGTAGATGCTGTCATAGGATGCGCTCGTGCGTCCCACGCTGAACTCTGTGTGGGCATACGAGGCCAGCAGCACCACAAATCCCAGTGCCACAGAGAGGCCAAAGACCTCTATCGCTGTATAGAGTTTGTTCCTCTGGAGGAACTTGAAGAATGTTTTCATACTTTCTTTTCTTACGGTTGTGCGGTTTTACGGTTGTGCGGTGGCCATGCGGTTGCGCGGTTTTATGGTTATGCGGCTATGCGGCTGTACGTTATGCGGAGGTGCGGCCGTGCCGCCTGGGTGAAAGCCCCGCCAAGTAAACCGCAGAACCGCAAAACCGCAAAACCATAAGACCGAACCTACAATCTATCCGCCTCCAAGTCATCCACCACCTGGCCGTCAAAGAGCTCGATGGTGCGCTGGGCAAAGGTCGCGTCATGCTTGCTGTGCGTGACCATGACGATGGTCACTCCCTCCTGGTTGAGTTGCCCCAGGAGCTCCATCACCTCCAGTCCGTTCTTCGAGTCGAGGTTTCCCGTGGGCTCGTCCGCCAGCAGGAGTGAGGGACGTGTGACCACCGCACGCGCTATGGCCACGCGCTGCTGCTGTCCGCCCGAGAGTTGCTGGGGATAGTGGTGGCTGCGGTGGCTCATCTTGAGTTTGCGCAGGATGTCCACCACCCTCTCGCGGCGTTCCTTTGCGGGCACGCCCAGGGCCTTGAGCGGCAATTCCACGTTCTCCTCCACATTGAGCTCGTCGATGAGGTTGAAACTCTGGAACACGAAACCTATGCGTCCACGGCGGTACCGCGTGCGCTCGCGCTCCCTCATTGTCCCCACCTCCTGGCCGTCCAGCCAGTAGTGCCCGCCAGTGGGATTGTCCAGCAGGCCCAGGATGTTGAGCAATGTCGATTTGCCACAGCCCGACGGCCCCATGATGGCGACGAACTCCCCATCCCTCACTTCCATGCTCACTCCATTGAGCGCGTGTGTCTCCACCTCGTCCGTGTGGAACACCTTGGTCAGATTCTCTACCTTGATCATGTCTCAGTATCCTTTTTATATTTGTGCCTTCTCTCTGTTTGCGGGAACAAAGGTAAGGGGTTTCCGGGGACAGGCGGAGGGGCGGGGGAGGCGCATAAGGCAGTTTGGATGAAATTCACACACCACAGTGTATGATATTCATACACATTTGGTGTAACTTTGCGAAGAAATAAGGTTATGAGGTTATTAGGTTGTGAGGTTATAAGGTATATTCACCTGAAAGCGAAGCGACCTCAAAACCTCAAAACCTCAAAACCTGACAAAGAATGTCCCAATACGGAACGATAGTCGTCGTGGACGACAGCCCTGCCATCCTCACCGCACTCAGGATTTGCCTGGAGGGCACCTTTGAGCGCGTGGTCACACTCTCCTCACCCGAGAGCCTGCCTGCACTGCTGCAGCAGGAGCGGGTGGCGGTGGTGCTGATGGACATGAACTTCACCCTGGGGATGAACACCGGACAGGAGGGGCTCACCTGGCTGCGCACACTCAGACACCTGCACCCGCAACTGCCCGTGGTGCTCATCACGGCCTATGCCGACGTGAGACTGGCGGTGAGGTGCCTCAAGGCGGGGGCCTCGGACTTCGTGACCAAGCCGTGGGACAACGACGAGCTGCTGCGCACGCTGAAGGATGCGGTGGACAAGGGGGAGGAAATCCTCTCGCTGGACGAACTGGAACGCGGACATGTGAAGCGGGTGGTGGACCACTGCCACGGCAACATCAGCCGCGCCTCGGAACTGCTGGGCATCACGCGCCAGACGCTCTATGCCAAACTGCACCGCCCATGAGTAACCCCATGCCACTCATCACGCCTGGGCTGGAGAGGCTTCGCGAGGTCATGCTGTCGCCCGTGACCCTGCCCCTGTGGCTGGTGGTGCTGGCGACCGCTGTCCTGTTGGCCGTCTGGCTCATGTGCCACCGCCACCATCAGCGCTCACTTGCCCTGAAGGCCTGGCTGATGGGTGAGGCCGTACACAACGGGGACTTCTCGTTCCGCCTGTCCACCCAAGGGCTGCACTCTGGCGAGCGTGCCCTGCTGGACGCGCTCAACAACATGGGCCACGAGATAGGCACGCTGATGGACCAGCGCGAGATGGAGTCCTGGCAAAGGCTGACACGGGTGCTCACTCATGAGATTATGAACGCCACAGCACCCATCTCCAGCATCACACAGGCATGGCTGGCCAGCCCCGACATCAAGGGTTCACGGTATGAGGAGGGGCTGAGGGCCATACAGGCCACCACGGCTGGACTGACGACCTTTGTGGAGAGTTACCGCAAGATGACGCAACTGCAGCAACCCGTGCCGTGCGAGGTGTGCCTGGCCGGGGTGGCAGGCGAACTGCAGGCCATGTATCCAAGCATAGACTGGCATGTGCGCCTGGAGGATGCTCCCACCGTGCTGACCGACCCGCACCTGCTGCGCCAGATACTGACCAACCTGGTGAAGAATGCCATCGAGGCAGGCGCGGCCCGCATTGGGCTGGACTGGCATGACGCCCTGCTCATCAGCAATGACGGACAGCCCATCCCCAGCGACATGCGCCGCGAGATATTCGTCCCCTTCTTCACCACCAAGCGCACGGGCAGCGGCATAGGCCTATCCTTCTCCCGCCAGATAATAATGGCACAGGGAGGAAACCTCAGTCTCCTCCCTGTGCCAGTGAGTGGCTATCACACCACCTTCGCGCTGTCCTTTGGGGACAGAAAGCCCTAAAGGTCTCCCGGACGCACGTCATACTGCCGCTGCAGCGCGTCGAGCTGCTCGTGCAACTTCCTGGTCACCTTCTCATAACCGGGCTTGCCGTAGAGATTGTGCATCTCTGTGGGGTCCTTCTTCAGGTCATAGAGTTCCCAGGTATCTATGTCATTATAGAAATGTATGAGCTTGTAGCGCTCCGTGCGGATGCCATAGTGACGCTTCACCATGTGCTCGGCGGGGAACTCATAGAAGTGATAGTAGATGGAGTGACGCCAGTGGCGGGGACTGTGCTTGCCCCTGAGCAGGGGCACGAGGCTCACTCCCTGGATGTCGTCAGGTATGGGCGCGCCCGCCAGGTCCAGGAAGGTGGGGGCATAGTCAATGTTC
>CAVKOT010000047.1:0-15516 GCA_963658045.1 Opitutia bacterium UBA4654 | reverse complement strand
GTTAGAGCGTCAGATTGTGGTTCTGAATGTCGTGGGTTCGAGTCCCACTAGTCACACAAGGCAATGAGTCCCCGAAGCACATACGCTTCGGGGACTTTCTTTTTCCACCCCACCCCTCTCTCCTTTCTCGCGAAAGCCGTACCTTTGCAGCATGATAGACACAGAAGAGATTATCCACCGCTATTGTGCGGGCAACAGCGCACTGGAGCAGTTGCTGCTCCGCCACAGCAGGGACGTGGCCAGGAAAGCCCTGCAGGTGGCCGGCCGCCACCCCGAACTGGGCCTCGACCGCGAGTTCCTGGAGGAGGCCGCCATGCTGCACGACATAGGCATCGTGCTCGTGGACGCGCCAGGCATACACTGCCACGGCACTGAGCCCTACATACGCCACGGACTGCTGGGCGCGGAGATCCTGCGCCGGGAGGGGTTGCCCAGGCATGCCAGGGTGGCCGAGCGGCACACGGGCACGGGTATCACCCGCGAGGCAATAGAGCGACAGCACCTGCCACTGCCCCTGGCCGACTATGTGCCCGAGACATGGGAGGAACAGGTGGTGTGCTATGCCGACAAGTTTTTCAGCAAGAGCCACCCCGAGCACGAGAAGACGTATGACGAGGCCGTGCGCAGCCTGTGGAAGTTCGGCCCCGAATGCACCGAGAAGATGGAGCGCTGGAGAAGCCTGTTTGACTGACCGCAGCACGCACCTCGTCACAATGGTGGCTCTAAAAAACCATAAAACAGGGAACAAGGCAGTGCCGTCTCGTGTGAATTTTGTACTTTTGCACTCTGTTTGACAAAGCATATCTTGAAGACAAGAATACTGGCCCTTGCCCTGGCCCTATGCGCCTTGCTTCCCATGGCCTCCGCCTCCGTGGCGGGGATGGTGTGGGCAGGCTCATCAGCCGCTGACACAGTGAGTGCATCCGCCCTGCCCGACTCGGTGCAGGGGAAGGTGGATTCCGTGTCTGCGCGGAAGGGCACACCCCAGGCTGGACAGCCTGGAGCGGCCGATACGGCAGCCACCGTGACGCACCCCGACAGCATCCCCCTGCATGCCTACACCATCATGCCCGACACCACACGCCGCGACTCGCTGGACCAGGACACGGCCAGGAAGAGCAAGTCGGCGCTGGACGAGCCCGTGAGCTACTCGGCCAAGGACTCCATCACCTTTGACTACGGCAACTCACGCGCGCACCTCTATGGCGAGAGCCAGGTCAACTACCAGAACCTGCAACTGACGGCCGATGACATCAGCCTGAGCCTCGACAGCAGCCTGGTGCATGCCTCGGGCCGCCCCGACAGCACGGGAGTGATACAGGGCAAGCCACTCTTCAAGCAGGGCGAGGACGAGTACGAGCCCGACCGCATCAGTTACAACTTCAAGACACGCAAGGCATTCATCTCCAACGTATATACCCAGGAGGGCGAGGGATTTATGCAGAGCCAGGACGGCAAGCGTGACAGCAGCGGCGTGATGTATGTGCAGCATGGCAAGTACACCACCTGTGATGCCGAGCACCCGCACTTCTACCTCAGCCTGACACGCGCGAAGATGCACCCGGGCAAGAACGTCATCTTCGGTCCCGCCTACCTGGTGGTCGAGGACGTGCCCCTGCCTCTGGCCATCCCCTATGGCTTCTTCCCCTTCAGCAGCAAGTACCACAGCGGTTTCATCATGCCCACTTACGGCGACGAGTCAACACGTGGCTTCTACCTGCGCGACGGCGGATATTACTTCGCCATCAACGACAAGGTGGACCTCAAGGCACTGGGCGAGTTCTACACCAAGGGCTCGTGGGGACTCTCGGCACAGACCAACTACAAGAAGAGATACCGCTTCAGCGGCAACTTCTACTTCAGTTACCAGAACACGAAGGAGGGTGAGAAGAACATGCCCGACTACAGCGTGAGCAAGAGTTTCAAGGTGACCTGGAGCCACCGCCAGGATGCCAAGGCCAATCCCACGCAGTCATTCTCGGCCAGCGTGAACTTTGCCACGAGCAGCTATGAGCGCAACAACCTCACCAGCATGTACAACCCCGAGAGCTACACCCAGAGCACGCGCACCAGCAGTGTGTCCTACAGCAAGACGTTCAGCAAGGTGGGCCTCACGCTGAGCGGCACCTTCAACCTCAGCCAGAACATGCGCGACAGCAGCATCTCCGTGACGCTGCCCACGCTCAACATATCGCAGAGCCGCTTCAACCCCTTCAAGCGCAAGAAGGCGGCAGGACGCGAGCGGTGGTACGAGAAGATAGCCCTGAGCTACACCGGCACTCTGGCCAACAGCATAAACACCAAGGAGGACAAACTCTTCCACAGCAGTCTGGTCAAGGACTGGCGTAACGGCATGCGCCATCAGGTGCCCGTGAGCGCGTCCTTCTCGATACTCAACTACATCAATGTGACTCCCAGTTTCTCCTTCACCGACCGCATGTACACCCACAAGGTGATGCAGTCCTGGGACACAGGCCGCCAGGCCGTGCAGCGTGACACGGTGTATGGCTTCTACAACGTGTACAACTACAACATGTCAGTGAGTGCCAACACCAAGCTCTACGGCATGTACCGCCCCCTGCCCTGGTTTGGGGGTAAGAAGATACAGGCCATCCGCCACGTCTTCACGCCCACGGTGAGTTTCAGCTACGCGCCGGACTTCAGCCAGCGGCGCTATGGGTTCTATGACTCATACGTCCGCACGGACAAGGACGGCAATGTCTCCACCGTGAGCTACTCGCCCTTCAGCGGCATGATGTACGGCACGGTGGGCAGCGGCATGACGGGCAGCGTGACGCTGGACGTGGCCAACAACGTGGAGATGAAGGTGCGCACCGACAAGGACTCCACGGGCTACCGCAAGATTAGCCTCATCGACGAGCTTGGCGGGTCGCTCAGCTACAACATGGCAGCCAAGAGCCGCCCCTGGAGCGACCTCAACCTGCGCGCACGCATAAAGATTACCAAGAAGTACACATACTCGATGAACGCCGTCTTCGCCACCTACGCCTATGAGAAGGACAGCAACGGGCGCGTGTATGTGGGCGACCACACCGAGTGGTCCAGGGGACGCTTCGGACGCTTCCAGGGCACCTCGCAGAACTTCTCCTACTCTATCAGCAACGAGACATTCCGCAAACTCTTCGGCAAGAAGAACCGTGCCACAAGCACAGACAGCGAGGATGACGAGACCCTGGACGAGGATGAGGAGACCGACCCCACCATGCAGAATGTGGACCCCGACCGCAAGAAGGGCAAGACAGGAGCCAAGGAGGAGGGCAACGGAGACGTGGACGAGGACGGATACCTCAAGTTCTCCCTGCCCTGGAGCTTCAATGTGGGATATGGCGTGACACTGAGAGAGAACACCCAGGGACACTTCAACGACAAGCGCATGCGCTACCCCTACAAGCTCACCCACACGCTGAACTTCTCGGGCAACATACGCATCTCGGAGGGATGGAACGTGAACTTCTCCTCGGGCTATGACTTCAACATGCACAAACTGAGCATGACCACGGCCTCGCTCTCGCGTGACCTGCATTGCTTCCAGATGTCCTGCAGCGTGGTGATATCACCCTACACCAGTTACAACTTCACCTTCGCCTGCAAGGCGGGGACGCTTGCCGACGCACTCAAGTGGAAGAAGCAGAGTTCCTACAGCAGCAACGTGGACTGGTACTAAGCAACGAGGGAAGCCCCCTCACGACCTTTCCCATGGGAAGGAGGAGCCGCTCGTTGGGTAGAGGCCATCGGGGCATGATGCCCATTGCACGTACCACATATTACCATCCAACAAACAAAAACAAAAGACCACATGGCACAATCCCAAGAAGAACAAGGTAGCACGGCAGCAGGCACAGGCGGCCTGCACGAGAAGCAGTTGGCCAATGGGCAGGCAAGGAATGCCACCGCCCCCTACGAGGAATGTCCGCCCGAGCAGTTCTACAAGCGGCTGGAGGAGAGCCTGTCTGACACACTCGACACACGCCAGAGGATGCTCATCACGGGCGAGGTGTTCCGCCAGAGCATCGAGCAATACGTGTCCCACGCACCGCTCACCTTCACGGGACTATTCTCCAAACTGGACTATATCATCAAGCAGCTCGGCATCCCCGCCAGCCAGGCCACGCTCCTCCACTTCACGCGCAAGGCTCTGCGTGACATGGGGTCAGAGCGCGAGCCCTCACCCACCCAGTTGCACAAGGACCTCCCGCAGCACCTGCAGGCAGCCGCCACGCTGGTCTTCCTCATCAGCGGCGCGCCCATCCCCCCCACGCTCCAGTCCCACTTCCCCCGCAAGTCACCCCAAGACCGCTGGAAGGGCTATGACCTGAACCTCATCCGCTGCATCGTGCGCAGCCTGGACAGCCACATCATCGAGGCCGAGGAGGAGCAGCACGGCCAGGTGCTGAGGGTGTGCTATGACGAGCGCAACACATTCCTCACACGCGACGGACAGGGCGACTGGAGTTATCTGGGACAGATACTCACCCCTGGCACGCAGGTCAACCTGGTGCGTGTGCGCATCGAGGACGGACTGTGCATGCCTGAGCTCATCATCTACGAGCCCGACTACCTGGTGAATGTGACCACGGTGGCCTCGTGCTTCGAGACCTATGCCGAGTCGCCCTATGTGAGCCTCGTCAACCGGCTGAAGCCTCAGCCCAACACCGAGCACATCCATCTGGGCAACCTCACCGGGCAGTTCCTGGACGACACGGTGCATGGCCGCGAGGTCCCCTTTGCCGAGAGTGTGACGCAGTTCTTCCAGCACCATGCGCTGGAGGTGCTGGCCTGCGAGGGGCTGCAGAGCCGCCAGCAGGCCGAGGCTTTCTATGAGAACGCACGGGCTCAGCAGGCCATCATCAGGCAACTCATTGGCCATGACCTGCCAGACAGCGTCAAGGGATATGACCCCAAGCATGTCACGCTGGAACCCACATTCTTCAGCGACGTATTGGGCATACAGGGACGACTGGACTTCCTGCACACTCACAAGGGCGAGGCAGTCATCATCGAGCAGAAGTCGGGCAAGGGGGACTTCGTGCCGTACTCGGCCCCAGGCTATGACCCAGACACGCCCAAGCCCCAGGAGAAGCACCTGGTGCAGCTCATCCTGTACCGTGCGCTGCTGGTGTATGAGTTTCAGATGCACTCCGAGAACCTCAAGCACATCCTGCTGCTCTACTCCCGCTATGCCCACGGACTGGTGTCTGTGGGACAGATGCCCGCACTGATGCTGCGTGCCATACGCATGCGCAACCTGCTTGCCTGGTGCGAGATGCACTACGCCAACGAGGGCTACGGCATCCTGGCGACGCTCACCCCCGAGCGTCTCAACCGCAAGCATGTGAGCGGCAAGTTGTGGACGATGTACACACGACCCGAACTGGAACGTCTGCTGATGCCCATCCACCAGGCCACGCCACTGGAGCGCGCCTATTACCTGCGCTTCATGCAGTTCCTTGCAAAAGAGAAACTGCTCTCCAAGGTGGGCAGCAAGACCAAGGAGGACTCGGGCTTTGCCGCCAAGTGGCTGTCCTCCCTGGAGGAGAAGCGGGCGGCTGGCAGCATCTATGAGGGACTGCTGCTCGATGACTTCCAGCTGGACGGACATGCCGTGACAGGACTCTTCGCGCGGTTTGCCCAGCGCGCCTCAACCGACAGCACGAACTTCCGCCGAGGGGACATAGTGCTGCTCTATCCCTACCAGGAGGGCGTCGAGCCACGCGCCTGTGCCCAGATGGTCACTCGCGCCAGCATCGAGGACATCACCCCCGAGGGCATCCGCCTGGTGCTGCGCAACGGACAGACAGACCCCAAGGTGTTCGCCAGGGGGAGTCGCACACGCTGGGCCGTCGAGCATGACCTGTTTGACTCCTCGTCTGACACGCTGTGCTCTGGTCTGCATCGCTTCCTCTCTGCCCCGCCCGAGCGGCGCGCTTTGCTGCTCTCGCAAAGGGAGCCGCGCACCGACACAAGCCTCACGCCCAAGGGCGAGTATGGTGCCTTCAGCCCCCTGGCCATGCGTGCCAAGCAAGCCACGGAACTGTTTCTCATCATAGGCCCTCCCGGCACGGGCAAGACCTCCTTCGGCATGCTTAACCTGGTGAGGGAGCAACTGCTGGAGGAGGGAACGGACATCCTGCTCCTGTCCTACACCAACCGCGCAGTGGATGAGATGTGTGGCAAGTTGCAGGAGGAGGGCATCGACTTCCTGCGCATCGGCTCGGAACTGTCCTGCTCACCCCTCTACCGCGAGCATCTGCTGTCGAGCAAGGTGTCGGGCTGCAGGCGGGCCAGCCAGGTGCGCGAGGTCGTGATGGGCGCACGAGTATTCTGCGGCACCACAGCCTCGCTGAATGCCAACCCCTGGCTGTTCAGTCTGAAACACTTCCACCTGGCCATCGTGGACGAGGCCTCGCAGATACTGGAGCCCCACATCATCGGTCTGCTCAGCATGCAGTCCCAGGGCGTGCCCGCCATAGGCAAGGTGGTGCTCATCGGCGACCACAAGCAACTGCCCGCCGTGGTGCAGCAGTCGGCCCAGGAAGCCCGCGTGGAGGATGAGGGGCTGCGTGCCATCGGGCTCACCGACTGCCGCATGTCCCTCTTCGAGCGGTTGCTGTCGCGCTTCCGCACAGCGGATGGCTATGACCCGCGCTTCGTCTATATGCTCACCCACCAGGGACGCATGCACCGCCAGATAGCCGAGTTCCCCAGCCAGGCCTTCTATGCCCACCTGCTCCAGCCCGTGCCCCTGCGCCACCAGACAGCCCCCCTGCAGCAGTCATCCAGCAGCAACGGCATTGCCCGCATGCTCAGCACCCACCGCCTGGCATTCGTCTGCTCAGAGCCACCCACACTATCGACCTCGCCCAAGACCAATGATGTGGAGGCCAGCATGATAGCCGCCATCGCCTACCAGGCCTATCTGCTCTGCGGTGACCATTTCGATGTGGAGCAGAGCATAGGCATCATCGTGCCCTACCGCAACCAGATCTCGGCCATCCGCAATGCCATAGACCAGTACAGCCATGAGTTGCGAGGTATCAGTATCGACACGGTGGAACGCTTCCAGGGCAGCCAGCGGGACTACATCATATACGGCTTCACCATCCAGCAGCGTTGGCAACTCACCTTCCTCAGCAGCAACACGTTCATGGAGGGAGGAGCCTGGATAGACCGTAAGCTCAACGTGGCCATGACCCGCGCACGCCTCCAGCTGACCCTGGTGGGCAACCCGCAACTGCTGGGGCACAACGCCACGTTCAGCCAGTTGATGCGCTTCGCCCGCTCACGGGGAGGCTTCCTGCAGATAGACGCGGAGCACTTCTGCCGGGGAGACTTCCAGGTGCCACAGCCCGTGGAACCCGACCATCCAGGACTGGGAGAGGGCTGATGTTAAAAAGCATGAAGAAAGCCAGCACATCCTTGGCAGGCTTCACCAAATTGTCTAACTTTGTCCTGTTAATCACAAAAGAAGATAGAAACACATGAACAAGAAGTTTGCCGCCTCGGCCCTCCTGCTGGCCGGTGCCATGCTGGGCATGGTGTCATGCAACAAGGAAAGCACCTTCCATGCCACCTCAGTAGAGTACCCCTACAACTGCCTCCTCTATGCCGACCAGACGCTGGACTCCATCATCTTCAGCACATCGGACGACTGGATGCTGAGCACCACATACAACTGGATTCACATACAGGGTGCCACCCAGGGGACAATAAAGGAAGACCTCATCTATGTCACGTACACCAACCACGTGGAGTTTGACCAGAACACCACCGACAGCACACGCATCGGACACATCGAGCTCAACTCCTACTACAACGCAGCCGCACTCTACATCCAGCTGGGCTTCATTGACATCAACCACCCACGCTACGCCGTGAAGTCCTACTACGGCAACACCAATGTCCCCACAAAGGTCACATTCACCATGGCCGACAGCGCAAACGTGCAGTTGGACTCCATCTGCTTCAATGCCCGCAAGCCCTGGACACTGGAACTTGACGGCAACCATTCATGGGTAAAGGTAAAAGACAACAAGACGGCAGGCAACGCCGGCAAGCAGAGCGTCATGCTCACCATGGAGCAGAACCCCGACACACTGGCGCGCGAGACCAAGGCCATACTGACCAGCGGCGACGTGAAGAACGAGATTGTCATACGCCAGTATGGCAAGCCCAAGAAGAAGGACTGACCATAAGAGAAGGGAGAAAGAGGCATGGCACCAGCATTGCAGGGGGAACTCTTCGACAAGGACACCCAGGCCTGCCAGTCACCACTGGCCGGACGAGTGGTGTGCATGCTCGGCTCATTCGCGCAGAGCAACGCCACCATGCAGCGCAAGTTGCGTGAGCAGGGGGCTGACTACAAGCCCTCCACCCGCGTGAGCCGCAATGTCCACTATGTGCTAGTGGGGCGTGGAGCCCCCCAGGACCAACTGGACTACCTCGACACCCTGGCCTTCAATGGTTATCATCCTCGTGTGCTCACCCAGCAGGACTGGGACGCCATCCAGCAAGGACAGTGGGAGCCCTATCGCACCCCGCTGCAGATAGAGAAGCACCTGAGGCTCACGATGCGGCATTTCCAGAGCGCGCGGGTGGATTACGGGGCACGCATGAACCCGCTCTACACCCACGAGCTCTACATCGCTCCTGACACCGAGACTCCCCAGGCGGAACTCTACCAGATGCTGGGTAACCGTGGCATCTACGCTAACCCCTACATCGATGACACCACCGATGTGCTGGTCATCTCGGAGCAGACACTGAATCACCTGCGTGCGGGGGAGACGGACAATGTGCTCCAGACCATCGAGGACACCTACAATGCCAGCCGCGCACAGCAGTACCGCCTGGTGATGACCACCGAGCGGGAACTGATGGAGTGGCTGAGAAGGGAAAAATAAAGCCCCCTCCCGACCTCCCCCAAGGGGGAGGAGGTTCCTACGAAATGACTTGTGTTACTCTAACGAATTACCTGTAAGAGAAGGGGGAACTACATGTGCTGTAGTTCCCCCTTCTCTTGTTATTATCCCTCAGCCTTTCTACCAAGTGGATGAAAATCCCTAGAAATGCGCCCTCCTCCCCCTTGGGGGAGGTCGGGAGGGGGCTTTGCCTTTGATTATGGCCGTCCCTACTCCCCTATCCTGGCCAGGAACTCATCCTCCGACAGGATGGTGATGCCCAGGCGGGAGGCCTTCTCCAGTTTGGCTGGCCCCATGTTCTCGCCCGCCAGTATGAAGGAGGTCTTGGCACTGATGCTGCCCACGTTGCGCCCGCCATGCCGCTCGATGAGTGCCTTGTACTCGTCGCGGCTATGGTGACGGAACACTCCGCTGATGACCACACTCTGCCCCGCCAGCGTGTCGCTGTGTGCCTCCTGCTCCTCCTCGGTGAGCCGCATCTGCAGTCCCGCCTGCCTCAGCCGCTCCACAAAAGCCAGGTTGCGCTCGTCATGGAAGAAGGTGATGACACTGCGCGCTATCACCTCGCCTATGCCGTTGATGGCCAGCAGGTCAGACAGCGACGCGCTGGCCACCGCCTCCATGCTGCCGAAGTTGCGTGCCAGAGCCTTGGCCGCTATCTCCCCCACAAACCTGATGCCTATGGCAAAGAGCACCCGCTCAAAGGGCACCTGGCGGCTCTCGCCGATGCTCTGCAGGATGCGCCGCGCCATCTCGTGGCCTCCTCCCTCCAGGGTGAGCAGTTGCTCCTCGGTGAGATGGTAGAGGTCCGAGGCATCGCTGATGAGTCCGCGCTGGTAGAAGGCATCCACCGTCTCGGGGCCCAGCGAGTTGATGTTCATCGCCTTGCGGCTTATGAAGTGCTCGATGCGCCCCAGCAGCAGGGGCGGACAGCCGCTGTCGTTGGGACAGTAGTGCGCAGCCTCGCCCTCGTAACGCACCAGGGGGGTTCCACACACAGGGCAACGGGTGATGAAGGGTATGGCTCCCGGATGGTCAGGAGTCACATTCTCCACGATCTTCGGTATTATCTCCCCGCCCTTCTCCACCAGCACGCGGTCGCCCACATGCAGGTGCAACTGCGCCATGATGTCGGCATTGTGCAGCGTGGCACGGCGCACCTGGGTGCCCGCCAGCTGCACGGGGTCCATGTTGGCCACCGGTGTCACGGCTCCCGTGCGCCCTACCTGGAACACCACCTGCCTGAGCGTGGTCTCCTCCTGCTCGGCCTTGAACTTGTAGGCGATGGCCCATCTGGGGCACTTGGCCGTCATGCCCAGGCTGCGCTGCTGCGCCAGGGAGTTGACCTTGAGCACGATGCCGTCCGTGGCCACGGGCAAGTCCCTGCGCGCGGTGTCCCAATGGTCGATATAGTCATAGATGTCCTGCAGCGAGTGGGCCAGCCTCATGTGCCGGCTCACCTGAAATCCCCAGCGCGAGGCAGCCTGCAGGTTGGCATAGTGGCTGTCACCCGGGATGTCATCGCCCAGCAGGTAATAGAGGTAGGCATCCAGCCCGCGCCGGGCCACCGTGCTGCTGTTCTTGCTCTTCAGGGTGCCGCTGGCCGCGTTGCGCGGATTGGCGAAGAGGGGTTCCCCATCACGCTCCCGCTCCTGGTTGAGCCGGTCAAAGGACGCCCAGGGCATGAGCACCTCGCCGCGTATCTCAAACTCCCTGGGCCAGCCAGCCCCTGGGGGCAGGGTGAGGGGAATGGTGCGTATGGTGCGCACATTGGGGGTCACGTCATCGCCCTGCACGCCGTCACCGCGCGTCACAGCCCTCGCCAGGCGGCCGTCCTCATAGTGCAGGCTGATGCTCAGCCCGTCAAACTTCAGCTCGCAGCACACCTCGAAGGGCTCGCCATGCAGCCCCTCGGCCACACGCTGGTAGAACTCGGCCACCTCCTGGCGGTTGTAGGTGTTGGCCAGGCTGAGCATGGGCCGCCTGTGCCGCACCGTCTGGAACTCGTTGTTGAGGTCCGACCCCACACGCTGCGTGGGGCTGTTGGGGTCGGCCATCTCGGGATGGCGCGCCTCCAGTTCCTGCAGGCGGTGCATCTTCATGTCGAACTCCTGGTCGGTGATGACAGGCGCGTTGAGCACATAATAGTTATGGTTGTGCCTGTGGAGCTCGTCCCTCAGACTCAGTATCTCTGCTTTCTCGTCCATGTGTTGCTGGTGACAGGTTGATGATATATGCGCAAAATTAGATATAAATTGCGATGGAAAGCGAATTGGCACTTGCCTTTTTTTGGTCGGAAATGACTTTTGTAGTACTTTTGCATCAGCAACCACAGAGCATCACACATGGCACAAAATAAATTCAAGGGACTGGGCATCGCCCTCATCACGCCTTTTAAGGCAGACGGTACAATAGACTGGGAAGCCCTGGACAGACTGGTGGAGTACCAGTTGAAGGGCGGTGCGGACTACCTGTGCATCATGGGCACAACAGCCGAGACTCCCACGCTCACCCCCCAGGAGAAGCGCATGCTCAAGGAGCGCCTGGTGCAGAGGGTGGCCGGACGCGTGCCGCTGCTGATGGGCTGCGGGGGAAACTGCACAGCCAACGTCGTCAAGGAACTGCAGGAGGGTGACTGGAGTGGCATCGACGGGGTACTGAGTGTGTGCCCCTTCTACAACAAGCCTTCCCAGGAGGGGCTCTTCCGTCACTTCTCGGCCATAGCCGAGGCCAGCCCCATCAACGTGGTGCTCTACAACGTGCCTGGGCGCACCGGGGTGAACATGACAGCGGAGACCACCCTGCGCCTGGCCCGCACATACGACAACATCGTGGCCATCAAGGAGGCCAGCGGAAACATCACGCAGATGGATGACATCATCAAGAACAAGCCCGCCAACTTCGATGTCATCAGTGGCGATGACGGCATCACCTTCCCCCTCATCACCCTGGGGGCTGTGGGGGTCATCAGCGTGATAGGCAACGCGCTGCCCGCCGAGGTGAGCCGCATGGTGCGCCTGGCTCTGAGGGGGGAATACAGTTCGTCACTCACCATACACCACAAGTTCACCGAACTCTTCAAGCTTCTCTTTGTGGACGGCAACCCTGCCGGGGTCAAGGCCATGCTGCACGAGATGGGGATGATAGAGAATGTGCTGCGCCTGCCACTGGTGCCCACGAGGCTGACCACCATGGAGCGCATCAGCCAGATAGTGAAGGACCTGGGCTACTGACCCTGGCACCGGGCCGCGCAAGAACGCAATAACAGGCGGGGAAGACCATCATGGTGTGGTCTTCCCCGCCCTTGTCTTTGTACCCCAGGGGAAGTATGCCCCCGCAGCCCCATGCCCATACCCCCAAAAACGCAGCGCGGTGCATGTGGCCACGCAGGGGCATGCGATGATGACCGCATGCCCCTGCGTGGGCCATCGCACCGTAGTGTGTCAGAAGCCCTACCCCACCGCCCCCGCCAGGCAAGAGGCGATGGGGATAAAGGGCATGCCCCGGGAAGGCTGTGGGGAACTTACAACAAAGCCTCTCCCCCCATATCGGGAGGAGAGGCTTTGCGCTATCTGTCAGTCCGGATGGTATGCCTCAGAAGGGCAGGTCATCGCCTCCGCCGGCAGGAGCGGCACCAGCATCGGGAGTGCCGAAGGGTGCGGCAGGAGCAGCCTGGGGAGCAGCGAAGCCGGGAGCGGCAGCCTGGCCATAGCCGGAAGCGGGAGCGGCTGTCGGGGGATAAACGCCAGGAGCAGCGGCAGGCTGGATGTTACGGTTGACACGGAAGGCGCGCACCGAGTTGAACCAGCGGCCATTGTACTCACGCGCATCGATGTCGATGGACACCTCCAGGCGCTCGCCCTGCTGGATATTGAACTGCTTGATGCGGTCGTCACCGAACACCTCGAAGAACACCTTCTTGGGGTACTGGTCCTCGGTCTCCAGTACATACTGCCCGCAAATCCACTCACTGCCAGTGCGGGCGGACGTACCACGACGGGGCTCCAGCACCTGTATAATCTTTCCAACTATCTCCATGATTAGTGCAATATTGGTTAAAAACGCTCGCAAAGGTATTGAAAAAATCCGAGGATGCGGATTTGTGCCGCCATTTTTTTGCCACCTGCGGGAAAAGAAGTATTTTTGCCTATAATAATCAATAGAGACGACAATATGAATTTCAAGGTTTCAAGTTCCGCGCTATACAGCCGACTGACCCAGGCCAGCAAGGTACTGGCCAGCAAGAATGTACTGCCCATACTGGACTGCTTCCTCTTTGATGTCAAGGACGGGAGCGTCACGGTGACTGCGTCAGACGGTGACAAGTACTTCATCACCCAGGTGCCCGTGATAGAGCATGACGGCGACGCACGCTTCTGCATCTCGGCCAAGACCATCATGGACTCCATCAAGGAACTGGCCGAGCAGCCCCTCTCGCTGGGCTTCAACCCCGAGAACATGGGCATTGTGGGCCGCCACAGCAGCGGCACATTCAGCCTCTCGGGCATGGACGCTGCCGTCTATCCGCTGCCCGTGCCGCCCGAGGATGGCTGCACCACACTCACCCTGCCCGCCCAGGTGCTGCTCGAGGGCATCGGCCGCTGCCTCTTCGCCACCGCCAACGACCAGGTGCGCATGGCCATGAACGGCATCTACATGGACATCCAGCCTGACTGCATCGTGTTTGCCAGCACCGACAGCCGCAAACTGGTGAAGAGCACCAACACCACCGTGCAGAGCGGCATCAAGGCCGGCATCATCATACACAAGAAGGTGGCAGGCATCCTCAAGGCCGTCATGTCGAAGGAGGACGAGGACATCACCCTGTCGTTTGACACGCAGAGGGCTGTCGTGCGCACCGCCGACTTCACGCTGCACTTCCGCCTCATCGAGGCCAGGTATCCCAACTATAACGCTGTGATACCCACTGACAACCCCTACCACGTGGAGGTAGATAGGCTGGCACTGGTGGGCGCGCTCAAGCGCACCAGCATCTTCTGCAGCCAGAGCACGGGCATGATCACGCTCGAACTGAGCAACAACACCATGAAGCTCAAGGGCTCGACCGACGACTACGGCTCCAGCGCAGAGGAGTATCTCACCTGCCAGTACACCCAGCAGCCCATCAGTGTCAACTTCAGCTGCCACTTCCTGCTGGAGATTGCCAGCATACTGGAGTGCGAGAGCGTGACCTTCGAACTGGCCGCTGACGTGAGCCGGCCCGGACTGATACACCCCTCGGAGGAGGACGAGCACAGCAAGGTGCTGATGCTGCTGATGCCCATGAAGAGGGAGCAGTGAGCGGAACCAGCACGATAAACCATAACGAACACAAGGAGGACATCAGCACAGATGAAACTGAATCTCAAGAGACCCATCATATTCTTTGACCTGGAGACCACAGGGCTCGACATCGCCCGCGACCGCATCGTGGAGTTGTGCTACATACGCGTGGAGCCCAACGGCAACGAGGAGTCACGCAGCATGCGGCTCAATCCTGGCATGCACATCCCCGAGGCGTCAAGCAGCGTGCATGGCATCACGGACGAGGACGTAAGGGACTGCCCCACCTTTGCCGACGTGGCGCAGCAACTGGCCCACACCTTTGAGGGCTGTGACCTGGCGGGCTTCAACAGCAACCGCTTCGACCTCCCGCTGCTGGCCGAGGAGTTTATGAGGGCAGGAGTCAACATCGACCTGAGCCACAGCCAGGCCATCGATGTACAGAACATATATCACAAGATGGAGAAGCGCACGCTCGCAGCCGCCTATAAGTTCTACTGCGGGCGCGACCTGGAAAATGCCCACAGCGCACTGGCCGACACACAGGCGACCTACGAGGTGCTGCAGGCGCAGCTGGACCGCTATCCCGATGAACTGAAGAACGATGTGGAGTTCCTGGCCGACTTCTCGCGCATGAACCGCAACATCGACTTCGCCGGACGCTTCGTGTATGACGAGAGCGGCAAGGAACTGGTCAACTTCGGCAAGTACAAGGGCAAGACCGTGAGGGAAGTGCTGAGCCGTGACCCTGGCTACTACAGCTGGATCATGCAGGGCGACTTCACGCTCAACACAAAGCAGGTACTCACCAAACTGCGTCTGAAGTATGCTGCAAGGTAAGCACATCGTACTGGGCATCACGGGCAGCATAGCGGCCTACAAGGCTTGCCTCATCATACGCGGCCTTGTCAGGCAGGGTGCCGAGGTGCAGGTGGTCATCACGCCAGCGGGCAGGGAGTTTATCACCCCGGTCACGCTGAGCACGCTCACCCGCAAGCCTGTCGTCTGTGACTTCTTCAATCACCAGGACGGCTCGTGGCACTCGCATGTGGACCTGGGCCTGTGGGCCGACGCGATGCTCATCGCGCCCGCCACGGCCAGCACCATCGGCAAAATGGCCCATGGCATAGCCGACAACATGCTGGTGACCACCTACCTGAGCATGAAGGCTCCCGTCTTCATCGCTCCAGCCATGGACCTCGACATGTATGCCCACCCCTGCACACAGCACAACCTGGACACCCTGCGCTCCTATGGCAACCACATCATCGAGCCTGGCACAGGATTCCTGGCC
>CAVKOT010000046.1:0-15751 GCA_963658045.1 Opitutia bacterium UBA4654 | reverse complement strand
CCCCCCAACTCAGCGTAGCCAATCATTTTTTTGCTTATCCCCCTTGCCGCTTTGTAATTAGTTCGTACCTTTGCGGTGCATTCCAGTCCGCCGCTGGAGTGAAGGGACAGGGTCTCTGACCGTGTACCGCCATCGGGACACCGAGGGGGTGTTCCATTAAGCCATTCCGAGTAAGGCTGTGATTGTAGTTCACAGGTTGCTGCTTGGAATGGCTTTTTTTGATATGTCTTGTTCTTCTCTTTTCTCCAGAACTTCTTGCTGTTGTATGATTAGTTTGTATCTTTGCAGTTGCAGATAGGAAGATTTCAAAGTGTAGAGGCCTTAGACTGTAGTTCTTAGGAGACGCTGCTGTGATGTCTTCTCGGTATCCCCTCGTCAATTATATAGAAGTGTTTTCATTTTTGAACGAACACCTTTTCCTATCCCGTTCATCAACTATAAAACAACTGAAGATATACCAAAAATATGGGAAATATAAGCGACCAGTTCCTTCAATTCATAATGCTGGCTGACAGAGTCTTTGCAAACCGCAACATGGTTTCTTGCTTTGCCATGTCTGCATTGTGCCAGGCCTGGAGGATAATACTGGGCTCACCGTCCAGCCCAAGGCTGGACGGTGAAAGAAGTTAACTTACTTGGCCAGGTCAGTATATCTTCTACGACCGTCCAGCCTTGGGCTGGACGGTGGGGCAGGGGGCATGCCTGTTCCTGCGGGCCAACTGTATCTTGCATGCAAGCCCCTTTGCCTTCCACACCCAATACTCTTTCCTGTTTGGGGCAGTTTGTACAACAAAGCCCACAATTCATACAACACATGCTTTTTGCTATCCGCCTCTTGTGGCGATGGTTATACCTTTGCATCGTGAAACAAGAAGGACAACTATCTTAACAGTAAACAAGGATTATGAAAAAGATGATTCTCTCGCTGATGCTCGCAGCAGCTGCCTGCACAGCAACCTATGCCAGCAACGCATGTGACAACGACAACGTGACCACCGTCACACGCAAGGTGAGCCGCAAGATGCAGGAGGCTCCCGCTGGCACCACGTATGGGGTGACCGGGAAGAAGGGTGGTGACATCGAGGTGAGCACGCCCCTGGGGAAATATACCATAAGGCAGCAGGCTGACGGCACTTACTCCTTCATGGGCGTGAAGGCCAGGCTCGTCTCGGTCCGTAAGGGAGTCTATACCGTGGAGACCTCGCTGGGCACATGGGCTATCGACACATGCCGTGGCACGGTGACCAAGAAGTGAGTATGGAGTAAGGTGTAAGTGGTGTGGGATGGCACTGATGCTGTTTTCCCCATTGGTTATGGCGGCAGTGTATTCAGTGTGCTTTTGTGTATCTTTTTGCAATTTCCATTATATCCTTAATATATAGTGGATAAGGACAGAAGAAAGAGAAGTCCCCTTCCTATATATGGAGCAATGATAAAATAGGAAAAAGGCTTCATGCACGATGCCCATTTAAGAGCCGCAGTTTCACATCACCGCATACGCCCGAAGCCTTTTCTGCCGCAAGGTTACAGCCAACTTCAAAATCTGCAAAGCAAATGAACAAGGAAATAAGTCCCCTCCTCCCCCTTGGGGGAGGCAGGGAGGGGGCTTCTCTTCTCTACTTATAAAACTCCAGTTGGGAGTAGTGCGGATGTAGGTCGTCCAGGTCAGGCAGTTGCATGTAGTCGCCATAAATCTTCCTCAGGAGCGCATCCGTGTCATGCGGCACGGGGAACATCCTGCCCTCGAACTCCATCTCGCTTAGCGGGAAGATGTCCTGCATGTAGCGGGGCTTGAAGTAGGGGGTGCCGAAGGAGTGCCGCAGGGGTGTGCCAGGGATGAGCCTGGCCAGGAAGCGCAGGATGGGAAAGCCCACCCGCTCGTTGAACTTGTAGATGCGCTGCACCCGCCTGGAGATGGCCTCCTCGCTCAGCGTCTTGCTGTTCAACTGGTTGTATATCTGCCCATGCATGTGGCCAGCCACCCATGCCAGGGCGTGTGGAATCCTCTCCAGCGGAAAGATGTCGATGTAGATGCCCCGGTATTTCCAGTTGCGGTCATAGCGGTTCACCTCGCCCAGGTAGGAGTCCTTGTCCCTCAGTTTGCCGTAGATAAAGATGTAGTTGGGGTCGGTGTCGTGGGTCTGCAGGACAAATCTGTCGGGCAACTCACTGGGCAGCACCCTTATGAGGCGCAGGTAGTCCTCGCGCAGCATCTCAATGTCCAGGTCGTCGTCCCAGGGGATAAATCCCTTGTGCCGCGCAGCCCCTATCAGCGTGCCACTGCTGAGCCAGTAGGGGATGTGGTGCTTTTTGCACACGCAATCTACAGCCTCCAGTAACTCCAGCATGCGCATCTGCTGTCGGCGCAGGAGCGACCCGTCGGGGTTGAAACGCCTGCGCAGCTCCTTGTTGTCTGTCATAAGTGTCCGTTCAGAGTTGGTGTTCCCCATTGTCGAGTGCCTTGAGGATGGTTGTCAGCAGGTGGTTGTCCTTGCGGTCGCGCACAGCCAGGCGGATGTAGTTGCGCCCGTCGAAGGCTGCCTTCGTGCCGCAGTCCTTGATGAGGATGTTGTGTTGCTCAAGCAACCGTCGGCACAGATCCTGGGAGGTGAAGCGTGAGGTGACCTCACACAGGAAGTAGTTGGCCTGTGAGGGGATGACACGCAGGTAACTGACTGACTGGAGTTCGCGGGCAAACAGTTCGCGCTCCTCGCGGAACCGCCGGCAGGCCTGCTGGTAGTCGGAGTCGTATTTGCTGTATATCTGCATGTAGAACTCGGCGAAGGAGTTCACGTTCCAGATGCTCACCGCATGCCTTAGCCCGGTGATGAGTTTCCCATCGGCCGATGCTGCCAGTCCCAGCCTCAGCCCGGGCACGCCGTATGACTTGGAGATGCTCTTCACCACCGTCAGGTGGGGGTACTGCTCCAGCAGGCTGTCATGCAGGAGTGAGTTGTCCTCACCCTCGTCGCTGAAATCGACGAATGACTCGTCCACGATGAGGCGCATGTGCCTCTGGGCGGTCCATGCCAGCAGCGTCATCAGACCAGCGAGAGGGATGAAGTTGCCCGACGGATTGTCGGGATTGACAATCAGCAGCGTGTCGATGGGGTTCTGGCCATAGAACTCCATGAGGTCCTGCTCCGTGTAGTGGAAGTCGGCCCCAGCGGGCACAAACGGCACGATGTCCTGCCTGCAGCGGTTGGGGTATTCCTCAAAGGTCGGGTAGCATATCCCCACCCGTCCCTCCAGGTTCTCCATCAGTGCCTTTATCAGTTCGGCGGCACCGTTCCCCACAGCCACATAGTCCTGCTTGAGATGGAAGTTCTTGGCCATCACCAGCGAGTTGACATACATCCCCGAGGGATATTCCGTGAGCAGCCTGTCGAAGTTCGACTTTATCTCATCCCTCATCTTGCGTGGCGGGAAATAGGGGTTCACCAGGTAGCAGAAGTCCTTCAGCGTGGGGAACCTCCAGTATCCCCCGTACCTCCTGTGGTAGAGCATGTCCTTGCGTGCCCCCTCGGCGAAGATGGTCTCGGCGATGTCCAGGTCCTGCACATCGTCTATCTCATACCACCGCTCCCCATCCAGGGGCAGCCCCTTGAGCTCGCACTTGTCCAGCAGGGTGATGACGCGCAGCACCTGCTCATAGTACTCGTTGTTGCCCAGAGCCTTGCTGTAGGCCTCCAGGAAGGGCACGTAGTGGGTGCGCAGGAACTCCCGGCTGAACTTGTATATGTTGACCGTCTTGTAGTACCGGTCGATGTCGGCATAGTTGAATGCCTTCTTCGATATGAAATCAACGATGTAGCCCTCGTCGTTGATGCACACCATCGTCCCGTCCATCCACGGCTCGTACTTCGCTATGAGGGCGAGGTTGGGGTAGGGGTCATCCACAATCTTGTGGAACAGGGTGCCCTCGAATATCAGGTCTGACTCGATAAGCAGCGTGTCCTCCTCCTGCAACTCGTCCTTGGCGAGGTAGAGCGAGTATATGTTGTTCGTCTTGTCATAGATGGGGTTCTGTATGTACATGACTGGTATGGAGCCATAACTGTCGCCCACGTGCTCGCGCAGTTTCTCCCCCTGGTAGCCTATGACCAGGATGATGCGCCTCAGGTTCAGTTCTGACAGTTGGCTCAGCAGGCGGTCTATCAGGCACACGCCGTTGACCTTGACCATACACTTCGTGTTGTCCTTGGTCAGGTCGCCCAGTCGCTTGCCCATTCCTGCCGCCAGTATGATTGCTTGCATAAGTTGTGGAATTGTTTATTATCTGCAAAATTACACAAAACCTTAGACTTCCGCACGGGTATGCAATAATATTTTGTGCTAACTTTGCACAGGAGTAAACCGATATGTATGGATAAATTGACATTCGTGCCAGCGGGCGGCCTGGCCAACCGCATGAGGGCCACAGCGGCTGCCTACACACTTGCCAGGAGGGTGGGTGTGGAGATGACGGCTGTGTGGTTTAGGGACTGGGCGTTGAATGCCCCGTTCCGTGCCTTGTTTGAGCCAGTCCGGCTTGAGGGTATGACACTGCGCGAGGCCACGCTCATGGACTATGTGCTGCTGAGCCGCCCTCGTCCCAAGAACCTTCGCCTGCCCCGCCTGTTGCAGCGGATGATGTTCCGCGACGCGCTCTATGAGCACATGATAACGCCCTTGCGCAAGCAGCACTTCGACTTCGAGGCGTGGGCACGGGGCGGTGGGGTGTATCTGGCATCCTACACAGGCTTTCTGCCCTATGACCTGGACTTGCTGCGACGGCTGTTTGTCCCGCTTCCCGAGGTGGAGCGCGGGATAGACGCATTCACCCAGCGATTCTCCCCACACACCATTGGGGTACACATCCGCAGGACAGACAACGTGGCCTCCATCCAGCAGAGCCCTACCTCGCTGTTCGTCGAGGCCATCGACAGGGAACTCTCGGCGAATGCCGACACCATGGTGTTCCTGGCCACCGACTCCCAGGAGGTCAAGGGCGAGATGCGCTCGCGCTATGGCGACAGGGTGCTGACAGCCACCGAGGAGGCCGACCGTGACTCCATCGGGGGCATCAGGGGAGGCATCGTGGACATGTACGCCCTCTCGCGCACAGGCAAGATATACGGCTCCTTCCAGAGTTCCTTCTCCTGCCTGGCCTCGCAACTGGGCGACATCCCGCTGGAGGTATTGCAGAAGGGATGAGGAGGCAGAGGGAAGGCACATGCCACCGGCCAACCAGCCATTAGGATTGGGACATTGAAACACGCGGAACACGCGGACAGTATGGTTCTTCCGCATACCTCCCATTCCCGCATCCACATCAGTGTCCACCCATTTGAAGTCGATGAAGTCCGCGTGTTCCGCGTGTTTCAATGTTCAATTTCCCAAGACCACCAGGCATCTCCATAAACAAAAGGAAGCAGGGACAGTCTCCCTGCTTCCTTTATATATACGCGCGCGTGAGGGCTTGCCCCGTCGCGCTTGTGGTTAGCGGACGCCGCAAGGGCAGGCTTGTGCGGGCTCGCCCCTGCGGCAACTCGCCTTTACTTCCTGCGTGCCTTGCCCTTGGCCAGCTTCTTCTGGGCCGTGAGGTCCAGCACACGCACGTTGCGGAACTTGATGCCTGCGCCGTGTCCAAGGAAGCCGATGTGGCCCGTCTTGTTGAACATGCCAGGATGGTTGCGGTGATCGACGGTGTAGGGATTCTTGTCGCTTCCGTCGGGAGCCACGTTGTGGCCCTGGCAAGCCTTGCGTATGTCGCCATCCACAATCACCTCACCGTTCACCGTCACCGTGATGTGGTCACCCACTACACGTATCTCCTCGGTGCTCCACTCGCCCAGGGGCTTGTGCTTGATGCGCTTGGCAGGTATCACGCCATACACCGAGCCATGTACCTGGTACTCGTGCAGTCCAGCATAGATGGGGTCGTCGTGGTCCAGTATCTGTGACTCGCACATGCCATAGTAGGCAGCATCTACACCCATCGGGGTGCGTATGCCCACGCCATTGTTCACACCGGGGCGCACGAAGCAGAACTCAAAGCGGAACACAAAGTCCTGGTACTCCTTTACAGTGTAGAGGTTGCTCTCGTTGCCATAGTTGGCTGTCACATAGATGCAGCCGTTGATGGGCACGTAGCCCACCTTGTTGCCCGTCCACTTGTCCAGGTTTGTGCCGTCAAACAGCACCTCATAGCCCTCCTTCTTCTCCTCGGGTGAGAGGGTGAAGATGGGTGAAGGCTGCATCTCGGCCAGCATCTTCTTGATCTCATCCACCGCATATCCGTCATCGGCAGTGCCGTGAGCCTTGTAGATGTCGATGGCCTTGTTCATGTTGGCCTTCACAATGTCATACTCGATATCCTCCTGTGTCTTCTTCAGAATGCTCTTCTCCGCATTGGCAGCCTGGTAGTTGACAGCCTTGTCGTCAAGGCACTTGCCTGCGGCGATGAAGGCGTTGCGGGTGGGTGTGCCAGCCAGTGCGGCCAGCACGCTGGCCTTGCTCTTGTCGCTCTTGGCAATGCCCAGTGCCTCCACCAGCCGTGCGCTGCGTGCGTCGGTATCGGTCTCCCACTGGTTCACCAGGCTCACATACTTGGCCAGCGCACCCTCGTCCCCAGCCTTGGCAGCCTTCAGCAGGGGCACGGTGGCCTTGTAGTTGGTGCACTGCTTCAGTGCCTCCAGTGCCTCGGCACTCTTGTCCTTCTCCCAGATGGACTGCAGTTCATCCACCGATGCCTCGGTGCCCGTGGTGGCCAGCACGGGGTAGAAGCGTGCCTGGTTGCTGGCCTTCTTCATCTCCCCGCTCAGGGTCTTGTACTGTGTCATCGCGTCCTGCGAGGCCACGCTTGCGCGCATGGCGGCCTGGTAAGCCTTCACCTGGCCCTCGGGTGCCTTGTCCAGTTTGGCGGCCACGCTGGCAGCGTCCTTGTCGCTCACCACGCTGGGGAGTGCGGCCAGTGCGGCGGCAGCCACCTCCTGGTTGCTGTCATCACACAGGGCGAGCACCTGGCTGGCCACTCCCTTGAGGTGCCGGTTGCCTGCCACTGTGAGCAGGGCCTTCTGGCGGTCAGCCTTCTTGGCGGCGTCCAGTGCCTTGCCCACCTTGTCGCCCAGGTCACACTTGATGCTCTTGAGGGCCTCCTGTGCGGCCTGGTCATTCTCGGTGCCCACCAGCGCCAGCAATGCGTCGGCAGCGTCATCGCCTCCGATGCGTCCCAGTGCCTCGATGGCAGCGGCGGCAGGCGCGCCACCCTTCTTGATGGCCTTCAGCAGCAGGGGCTTCTGGCTGCCCAGGCCGTTGTCGCCCAGCCAGTTCAGGATATCTACACGGCCCTCCTCCTTGCATGAGGAGTACTTCTTGGCCACCTTCTGTGCCAGCGCGTCATTGGCCAGGTTGTGGTCTGTGGCATACTTCAGAGCCTGCATGCGCAGGGCGTGGTCGCTGGTCTTCAGCGTCTTCACCACCTGTTCGCCAGCCTGGTCACCCAGCTTCACCAGCTGGTCATACGCCTCGGCATAGACGGGCGCACCCTTATGGTCAGTGTAGGTCACGTCGTTCTGCTTGGAGAGCAGGCGCAGCTCTGACTCCAGGAACTGCTTGGCCGTCTTATCGACAGCCTTGGGGATGGCGTTCTGCAGCCCCTTGGCCACGGCCTGGCTGTACTGTGCGTTGGTCGATGCAAAGGCCACGGCACCGCTGATGGCATACTCCACCAGGTTGTTGGTGTGCTTCTCGGCCGGCTGCAGCATCGCCGCCAGCATCTCGATGGACTGTGGCGCGGCCTGCACCAGCGGCTCCATCTCGCGGTTATAGTCGGCCTGTGCCTGTATGGGCATCAGTGCCAGCACATCCTGCACGATGGTCTCGGGTTTCCTCTGTCGCGCGTCCTGCGCGTTCAGGGGCATGGCGGCCAGCATCATGAGGCATGCGGCCGATATGAGGGAAATGCTCTTTCTCATCTCTTTCTCCTTACTTGTTCTGTTGTGTTAGCATTAGGGTTAGATCATCTTGCCCCAGTCACCGCGCATGGGCTGGAACACCAGTCGGTTGGCTGCGTCATCATTGATGAAGGTCTGCGTCTTGGGGTCGAAGTTCAGCGTGCGGTTGAGCCTGAGGGCGCACACACCCATGTTGACGATGGTGGCGCTGTGGTGTCCGTTGCTCTCGTTGAGGGCAAACTGGCGGCGTGAGTGCACGCAGTTGAGGAAGTCCGTCTCGCGTGGAGCGGGGTCGGGCATCTCATTGATGATCTCCTGCACGTTGGGGATGGTGCACTCGAAACCCTTATACACCTTGCCCTTGGGCCCCTCGATGTAGGGCACCTTGCCCTTGCTCTCATATCCCTCACCCTCCAGGATTATCTGGCAGCCGTCGGCATAGGTGTAGGTGATGCTCCTCCAGATGCCCACGGCATCGGGGTGCTGCTGTGGCGCATCGACCTCCACCTTGACGGGGAAGTCGTCGTCCTTGCCCAGGAAGTACTGCACGGGGTCGATGTAATGCTGTCCCATGTCGCCCAGTCCGCCGCCGTCATAGTCCCAGTAGCCACGGAATGTCTGGTGCGTGCGGTGCACGTTGTAGGGCTTGTAGGGTGCGGGGCCCAGCCACAGGTCATAGTCCAGTTCCTTGGGGATGGGCTGCACCTCCAGGTTCTCCTTGCCTGTCCAGTAGAACTTCCAGGTAAATCCTGTGGCTCCGCTGATGCGCACCTTGAGCGGCCATCCCAGCAGTCCGCTATCCACCAGTTTCTTGAGCGGCTTCACCTCGGTGCCCAGCCCATAGAAGGTGTCCTTGAAGCGGAACCATGTGTCCAGCCTGAAGATGCGTCCGTTGCGCTTCACGGCCTCCTCGACACGCCGTCCCTCGCCTATGGTGCGCGTCATGGGCTTCTCGCACAGGATGTCCTTGCCCGCGTTGGCAGCCTCCACGGCCATGATGCCGTGCCAGTGTGAGGGGGTGGCGATGTGCACGATATCGACGTTGGGGTCGTGTATCAGTTCGCGGAAGTCATGGTATGCCTTCACCGTCTCGCCGAAGTTCTTCTTGGCAGCGGCCACGGCCGAGTCCAGGTGCTTCTGGTCCACGTCGCACAGGGCTACCATGCGGCAGCGCTCGTCGCTCACGAAGTGCAGGTTGCTGCGGCCTATGCCGCCCACGCCGATGATGCCTCGTGTGAGCTGGTCGCTGGGAGCCACATAGTTGTTGGCTCCACCCATCTTGCCCAGCACTTGGCGGGGAAGGATGGTGAAGAGGGCAGACGCCGCTGCGGTTCTCTTCAGAAAACTTCTTCTGTTTACAGTCATGTTGAGTTAGGTTTTTATATATGTATTGTTCCGGTTTGCAGTGTGTGGGGTCACTCGCGCCCGCTGGGGACAGCCAGTGCGCGCGTGTACACTATATTGGGGTTCAAAGTTAGTCAAAAAAAAGCGTACTCGTGCCCACCCTTGCGCATTTTCTTCCTTTAACCCCCGCATTTCGCCCCCTGGACAGTCTCTGGCGGGCAGCCTTGTGGCCTGGAGCCCGGTGCGGTGGAAAACGCATGCCGCTGCGATGGCCGATGCAGCGGCATGCGACCACCGGTGCAGCGGCATGCGTGGGCCATCGCAGCGGCATGCCTTTTTACGGGCATCAGGGAGCCTGTCTTGTGCCAGAACGGCGCGTGGGCCAGTGGAAAATGCCTTTTCTGCAGGAAAAGCACGCGAGAGTGGGGCGTGTGGGGGGATGGTTGGTAGAATATTTGTACCTTTGTCCCCCAACGGCACTATTAGAATATGGAAAAGAAACGTAGAGAGAGAAACCACGCATTTGACATCCTGTGTGGCATCTGCATCGTGCGCATGGTCATGCTGCACATCATGGGTGTCACGGGCGAGCGTGACCAGCACTGGTGGCAGGAGGTCATGCAGTGGACTTATTACTTCATGAGTTTCTTCTTCTTCAAGGCAGGCTACTTCTGCCGCAGTGTCGGCGGCGGCAACCGTGCCTATCTGCTCGACCGCAGCCAGCGCCTGCTCGCCCCCTACCTGTCCAGCGGCTTCATCGGTCTGCTGGTCTATTTCGCCTTCTACTTCCCGCTGAAGAACAAGTACGGGCACTTTGTGGAGGACATCGAGTGGAGCCACTTCATCACCACCAGCGGTGTATATGGCAACTCCCCCATCTGGTTCCTCTTCTCCTTCTTCTGCATGTACATCCTGGCCCACTTCACCGAGCGGGTGCGTCATCTGCGCTGGGTGTGGGCACTCGGCCCCGTTATCAGCTGGTGGCTGTGGACTCAGGGCAACCCCCTGTGGCTCAGCACCAGCAATGTGTTCATGGGCATCTTCTTCTTCTACCTGGGTCACCTGTGGCACTGGGCCATGGAGCGGTGGGGCGACAGGCGCATGCTCGTGGCCTCGGTGCTGCTGGTCGCGGCCGCCTCGGTGGGCAACGTGCTCCTGCCCGGGCAGTATGCCATGAGCTCCAATACCTTTGAGGGCAATGCCCCCATGGCGGTGGTCAATGCCACCCTGGCCCTGTGCGGCCTGTCGGGCATCCTGCTCGCCACCCATGTGCGGCGCGTGCCCTGGCTCTGCTATGTGGGTGAGCACAGCATGGTCTATTTCCTGCTGCATTACCCGATGCTCTATTTCTACAAGTTCACCCACCTGTGCTTCGGCCGCAGCATCTACGGCCATCCCGACGACGCGATACTCCTCGTGCCCATCATCTTCAGCATCTGCTCGTGGCTGGTGCCCTATGTCGAGCAGTTGCCATGGCTGAGCGGCCGCTGGGGGCGGCCCAATCCCGCGCGCCAGGCGGCAGCGCAGCCTGCCGGGGCCGCACTAGCGGGCAATGCTGAAAAAATGCCCGCGCCAGACGCTGTGGTGACAAATAAATAAGGTATATTTGCAGTGTGATGAAAGAATCTCTGGTCGATATCTCCGTCCTCATCCTCTTCTTCAACCGCCCCGAGCCTCTCCGTCAGGTCTTCGAGCAGGTGCGGCGGGCACGTCCCGCGCGCCTCTTCCTCTACCAGGATGGCCCCAGGGGCCAGGCTGACATGCCCGGCATCATGGCATGCCGTGAGGTCGTGGGGCAGGTGGACTGGCAGTGCGAGGTGCACCGCTGCTTCCAGGAGCGCAATTACGGATGCGACCCCTCGGGCTTCATGTCCCAGCAGTGGGCCTTCTCGCTCACTGACAAGTGCGTGGTGCTCGAGGATGACGTGGTGCCCTCGCCCACCTTCTTCCGCTTCTGCAAGGAGATGCTCGACCGCTATGAGCATGACGAGCGCGTGGGCATGATCGCTGGCTTCAACACCGACGAGCGCACCCCCGACGTGAGCGATGACTATTTCTTCACCACCAACTTCAGCATCTGGGGCTGGGCATCCTGGAGCCGTGTCATCGGGCAGCGGCGTGATGACTACGCCTTCCTGGACGATGCCGAGGCCGTGAGCCGCCTGGAGGCACTCACCAGGGAGCGCAGGCTGCGCACCGACTTCCTGCCCATGTGCCGTGCCCACAGGGCATCGGGCAAAGCCTACTTCGAGACCATCTTCCAGTCACACCTCCTGCTCCAGTCGCAGATGACCATCGTGCCCCGTGTCAACATGGTCAGCAACGTGGGCGTGACCGATGACTCCACCCACTTCGCGGGCAGCATCAGCACCCTGCCGCATGGCTACCGCCGCATCTTCACCATGGGGCGGCACGACCTGCAGTTCCCGTTGCGGCACCCCCGCTATGTGGTCGAGCATGTCGAGTACCGCCACAGGGTCTATCGCACGATGGGCTGGCGCTGCCCCTGGGTCAAGGTGGGACGCTCGCTGGAGGAACTCTACCTCAATATGATACATGGCAACTGGCGCTTCATCGCCCAGTCGCTCAACAACCGCATCCGCAAATGGATGGGAAAGGCAGCATACAGATGAGAATACTGACCATCAGCACCAGTGAGCGCACAGGCGGCGGAGCCATAGCGGCCAGCCGCCTCAATGACGCGCTGTGCCGCAACGGCATGAAGGCGCGCATGCTGGTGCGTGACAAGCAGAGTGACGCTGTGACCGTGGCCCAGGTGGGTACCCACTGGCCCAAGTTGCTGGAACGCATGGACGTGCTCCTGCACAACGGGCTCGACTACCGTCGCATGTGGCTGGCCGACACAGCCTGCTGCGGAGTGGATGTGATGGGTACCCAGGAGTACCTTGAGGCCGATGTGGTGCACCTGCACTGGGTGTGCCAGGGCATGCTCTCGCTCACGACACTGGAGCGCATGGCCCGCGAGGGCAAGCCCATGGTGTGGACACTGCATGACGAGTGGCCCTTCCTGGGCGTGTGCCACTACCGTGGCGAGTGCCAGGAGAGGGACTGCCTGCACTGCCCCCTCATGCACGGTGGCCTGCCCCACCGTATCCTGGAGCGCAAGCGCGCGCTGCTGCGCCAGGCACGCATCACCCTGGTGGGCTGCAGCCAGTGGATAACCGACCGCGCCCGCGAGGCCCTGCCCGGCGTGCAGGTCACGCACATTCCCAACTGCATCCCCCATTCCCTCTATCATCCCATGCCCCGGCAGGAGGCCCGCCAGCGGTGGCATCTGCCTCCCGAGGCCAGGGTCGTGCTCTTCTGCAGCCAGCGGGTGACCGACAGCCGCAAGGGCATGCGCTATCTGGCCGAGGCTCTCGGGCGGATGGACAGCCGTGATCTGCACCTCGTGGTCGTGGGCCGGGATGCCCAGGCAGTGGCATCACTCTGCCCTGGGGTGGCACTCACCGTCCTGGGCACGGTGAGCGCGGGCGACATGCCGTCGGTCTATGCCGCCGCTGATGCCTTCGTGACTCCCAGCCTGGAGGACAACCTGCCCAACACCATAGCCGAGGCCATGAGTGTCGGGACCCCCTGCGTGGGCTTCCGCACCGGGGGAATTCCCGAGATGATACGACACCAGGAGACTGGCTATGTGGCCGCACCTCGTGACGCGGCCGACCTCGCGCGCGGCATCACCTATGTGCTCACCCACCCCCTGCGTGAGGCGGCGGCCCGCCAGGCCGCCCACGACTACAACGAGGGCCGCATTGCTGAACAATACATCAAGATTTATGAGTCCAGATAACACCCTACCTCCGTCGGGACCGACGGACAGTGCTGTCCCTCCGTCGGAACAGCAGAAACCGCTGATTACCATCGCCACGGTCACCTACAACGCGGCGCAGACCCTGGAGAGGACACTGCGGAGCGTGGCCAGGCAGGACTATCCGCGCATCGAGCATCTCATCGTCGATGGGTGCTCTACCGACTCGACCCTGAGCATGGTGCAACGCTATGTGGCCGAGAACACGCGCACCGACCATCCCCACCACATACGCCTGATATGTGAGCACGACAACGGCCTGTATGATGCCATGAACAAGGCCATCCTCAATGCCTCGGGTGAGTATCTGGTGTTCCTCAACGCAGGTGACTGCCTGCACAATGTGAGCACCATCTCACAGGCTGTCTCACAGGCCGGCTGGCAGCGGGGCGACGCGCGCAATCCGGCCGTGCTCTATGGCGAGACCGACCTGGTTGATGACCAGGGACACTTCCTGCGCCACAGGAGGCTCAGCATCCCCGAGCGGCTCACGGCCGACACCTTCCTGGACGGCATGCTGGTGTGCCACCAGTCCTTCTATGCGCGCACCGACCTGGCGCGGCAGACCCTCTACGACCTGCGCTACCGCTTCTCGGCCGACTATGACTGGTGCATACGCCTCATGCGCCTGGCCGAGCGCAGGCGGCTGCAGATGGTGAACACGCATGCCGTGCTCACCGACTACCTGAGCGAGGGGATGACCACGCGCCACCACAAGGCATCGCTCATCGAGAGGCTGCGCATCATGGCGCACCACTTCGGTTGGGCACGCGCCCTGGCCGCCCATGCGTGGTTTGTCATCAGGGCGGTCATCAGAAAGTAAGAAAGTCACACTGCGAGTCTTAGGCGGGCGGGGTGCCCATGCCTGGGACTCCTTATTTATCAAGGAATATGCACAACAAGAAGTCTGCCACCCTGGTGGCACTACTCCTCTGCTCCCTTTCCCTGGTGGCGCAGAGGGTGCTTATTGACTCCGACTGGGAGTTCCAGCGGCTCACTGACGAACAGTCACACCGGGAAGTGGTCAACCTGGGCACCGACTGGAGCTCACAGTTCACCATCCAGCATGTGGACTCGGACAGCCAGCCACTGGCACTGGATGCCGACACCGTGCGTGGGGAACTGCGACGGTTGCAGGCTGGCCAGTGGGAGCCGGTGAGGCTCCCGCACACGCCCAAGGTGGAGCCCCTGGTGGTCAACCACCTGTGGCAGGGCATCTGCTACTACCGCCGCCACCTGCACATCAGCAAGCGGCAGGCCGCGAGCCGCCTCTGGCTGGAGTTTGGGGCGGCCATGCAACTGGCCGACATCTGGCTCAACGGGCAGCACCTGGCCCAGCACGCGGGTGGCTACACACCCTTTGTGGTGGATGTGAGCGGACTCCTGCACGCCGGGGACAATGAGGTGCTCGTGCGCCTGGACAACCGCAACAATCCCCTCATCCCTCCTGGCAAGCCCGTGGAGGACCTGGACTTCTGTTATTTTGGCGGTCTCTACCGCGACGCGCACCTCATCATCAAGCAGCCTGTCCATATCACCCACCCCATCATGGCCGCCGAGCGGGCTGGCGGAGGCGTGTTTGTCACCTACCCCAAGGTGTCAGAGGCCATGGCGGTGGTGGATGTGCGCACCCAGGTGGCCAACGAGTCAGGCACCCAGGTCATGCCCACGGTGCGCCAGACCCTGTATGAGTGGACACGCGGCCAGGGCATCGGGCGCAGGGTGGCCAGTGTGGAGAGCCCGCTGCAGTTGCCTGCGGGAGGCGCACAGCACGTGAGCCAGCAGATGCAGGTGACCGAGCCCAGGCTGTGGAGCCCAGGTTCGCCCTCCCTCTATGTGCTCCGCACCGAGGTGCTGGAGGGCAGTAGGGTGGTGGATGCCGAGGACATACGCATAGGACTGCGCCGCATCGGGTTCACCCGCGAGCACGGCTTCGTCATCAACGGCAAGCCACTCCGTCTGGAGGGCACCAACCGTCACCAGGAGTATCCATACGTTGGCTATGCCCTGAGCAACAACGCGCACTACCGTGACATCTGTCAGATACGCGAGAGCGGATTCAACATCGTGCGCCTGGGACACTATCCCCAGGACCCCTCGGTGCTGGATGCCTGTGACGAACTGGGCCTGCTGGCCATCGAGCCGATACCGGGCTGGCAGTTCTTCAACAAGGCCGACGAGTTTGTGCGGCACACCATGCAGGACGTGCGCGACCTCATACGCCGTGACCGTAACCACCCCAGCATCGTCCTGTGGGAGACCACCCTCAACGAGGCCTGGCCACCTGACTGGTGGAAGGACCAGGCTGTGGCCACTGCCCACGAGGAATATCCCGGTGACCAGTGCTACACCTCGGGCGACTCCTATGGCTATGACGGATTTGATGTGTGCTATAACGACTGGGCCGAGGGCTTCCAGCGTCCCAACAAGACAGGCAAGGCTGGCTTCATCCGTGAGTATTACGACTGGGAGTTTGGCGGCCACTTCAGCACCTCGCGCATCTCGCGCGGACAGGGTGACCGCGCCCTGGTGCAGAACGCATGGAACGCCCAGTGGAGCCACAACCGCTGCCGTGCCCAATATCCCTGGACTGCGGGACAGGCCATCTGGAGCATGTATGACTACAACAGGGGCTATGATG
>CAVKOT010000045.1:0-15973 GCA_963658045.1 Opitutia bacterium UBA4654 | reverse complement strand
ATGCGCGCCTGGGTGCTCTTCTCGGGGGTGAAGCCCTCATAGCCTCCCTCGGTCTTCTGTATGGCGAGGGTCAACTGGCCTTTCTTGTCCACCATCTGCTTCACCGTGGTGTGTGTGGCCTTCCCCCTCAGGTAGGCATCGGTGCGCCCGTCATCATCGTATTTGGTGAAGGAGTTGCTCCCCATGGTGGGGTAGATGTCATAGCAGCGCAGTGCAGGGTCCACCTCGGCGGGCGTGTTGGTGGGCTTGTGTGTGGGGATGATGGCTCCCAGGCGCACCAGTACGGGCAGTTTCCACAATGGGGCAGGGAAGTCGTTGATGATGCGTCCGCCCTCATACACCTCTCCGGTAAAGTAGTCCATCCACTGGCCCTGGGGCAGATAGATGCCGTCGCGCACGTCATCGCCCGCCTCATTCGCGCGCGTTTCCTTATATATAGGTGCCACCAGCACGCTTGGGCCGAACATGAACTGGTAGTCGGCACGCTTGCTGCGTGTGTAGTCATTCTCCTCCTCCAGCATCATGGCGCGCATCATCGGCTTGCCGTCCACGGCCTCACGTGCTATGCTGTAGGCATAGGGCAGCAGGCGGCTCTTGAGTTTCAGGTAATAGCGGTTGATGCTTGCGGCCGGTTCGCCCAGGGCTTGCGGGTACTTGGGGTTGCTGCCCCAGCCATCCATGTTCAGTTGCATGGGCGTGAAGGCCTTCCACTGGAAGTCGCGCACGTTTACCGGCACATTCTTCCCACCGAAGATGCCGTCCATGTCACTCGTGATATTGGGCTGGCCCGAGAGTCCGCTGCCGATGTAGGTGGGGATGTGGAATCGTATGTATTCCCACTGTCCGCCAGTCTGGTCACCCGTCCAGATGGTTGCATAGCGCTGTGTGCCTGCCCATCCGTCCAGGCTGATGATGAAGGGTCGTGCCTGTGCGCCGTAGTAGGGCATCACCTGTGCCACGTCGGCCACACCATTGAGGCCAAAGCTGTAGCCGGCCCCCACCCAGGCCACGTCCGTCTTGAGCACTCTCACTCCGGCATCGCGCACCTCTCCCACGATGTCCCTTTGCAGCAGGGGCTCCACGCCCTCCTTGGGATGCAGGTCACTCTGGGTCCACAGGCCTATCTCCACGCCACGCTTGCGCGCGTAGTCACCAAACTCTTTCAGGTTCTGGATGTTGCCCTCCAGCGAGCCCGTCTGCCCATAGCCAGCCCCATAGCCATCGTTGGGCAGGAACCATCCCAGGGGGTAGTCGTTGTCCAGGTAGCGGTCGATGGCCGCACGCGCGCTGAACTGGTAGTTCCCCTTCTCGCCATTGAGGCTCTCCTTGGTGCCCCCATTGTCCTTCTGGCTCTCGTTGTACTGCTTGCCGTCCTCGTAGGTCATGAAGCCCTGCTTGCCAGCCTCGGCCTCGGTCCAGTAGTCACGGTTGTAGGCGTTCAGGTGTCCCTCGTAGAACCCGAACTTGGGCAGCAACACCGGGTTGCCGGTCAGCTGGTAGAAGTCGTTGAGCAGGGCCACGGCCCCATTGTCCACCATCACAAAGAGGTCCAGGTACTTCGTCTCGTGGCTCAGTCGGGTCTCCCCGGCTTCGGTCTTGCCGAAGTCATACGTTCCGGGAGCGAAGGTGTGCCACAGGATGCCATACCCGCGCGTGCTCCAGTAGAAGGGGGTGGGGCTGGCCACGCCTCCATCCACCCAGTTGTTGGTGTTGCGTATGTCGATGGACTGCCCCCTGTGGCTGAAGCGTCCGTTCTGCACGCCTCCCCCGTAGAACCAGTCTGCGGGCCCCTGCTCCAGGGTCATGCTCACGCTGGTGCGTCCGAAGTCGGTGGCGGCCTTCTGCCTCACCACCTCCTTGCCGTCACGCTTCACGCTTATCTCGCCCTGGCTCCCCAGTGTGACTTGCAGGTCACCCACGCTGATGGTGTTGCCGTCCACCTTGAGCCCCGCAATGTCACGGCGCGGGCGGTCCACCAGGATTTGTGCTGGCGGGTTGGCCTCCGGGTTGCGTATGATTCCTCCCTGCGGGTCCTGGAACAGGCGGAAGATGTGCGGCCCGTAGAAGTCCACATAGAGTGTCTGCCCGTTGTCGAGCAAAGCCTGTACGGTGGTGGCGTTCATCTGCTTGAGCGTCTGTGCCCCGGCTGTCAGTGCGGCAGCCAGCAGTAGTGCGGCGGTGATGCTTTTTCTCATAGTCATGGATGTGCAGGTGTGCCTGGCGTGGGAGCGTCCTGTGTTCCGCACTCCAGCACTGCACCTTAACAAAATGTTACTTAGGGTTCTTTTGCCTGCAAATATACGACAATTTACTTATCCGCAAGCCTTTTCCCCGGCAACATGCAGTTCTGTGGGGAAAAGACACGCTGTGCTTGCCCGAAAAAGGCAGTAGTACTGACCTGGCCATGTCAAGGTGCTTAAATGGCCATGTCAAGGTGCTTGCAATGGAAAGTCAGTACTACTGCGATGGTCGAGCAAGGGCTTTGGCGCGGATTTCCATGGAACTTGTCGTCCCTTGCTCTGTTAGCAAACCTAAAAAGGCAAGTCACTTGGGTGGCATTCCAGACTTTATGCTTAACTTTGCAAGCCAATATCAGAGCAAACATAAGGAAATTCAAACATCAGTAAGGATATGAGCAAGAAACAGACCATCATGCTGTCAGTGGCCGTGGCAGCAGTGCTCGTGGCAGTAATCGGATTCCTCGCATTCCGCATGCACAAGCAGAACGAGAAGAACAAGCAGATGCTTGAGCTGGCCGAGATGGACAAGCGCGAGATGGAGAACGAGTATGAGCAGTTTGCCATGCAGTACAACGAGATGAAGATGAAAATCAACAACGACTCGCTGGTGGCACAACTGGACCAGGAGCAGCAGCGCACCGAGGAACTCCTGGAGGAACTGAAGCGCGTGAAGAGCAGCGACGCTGCCGAGATTATGCGACTGAAGAAGGAACTGGCCACACTGCGCAAGGTGCTGCGCAGTTATGTCCTGCAGATTGACTCGCTGAACCGCATGAACCAGGAACTCACCCAGGAGAACTCCAGCCTCAAGACACAGAACCAGCAGGCGCAGGCACACATCTCGAACCTCAACAGCCAGAACGAGTCGCTCTCGGAGAAGGTGGAGATAGCCAGCCAACTGGATGCCACGGGCATACGCATCGAGGCCCGCAACAAGAAGGGAAAGCAGGCCAAGAAGGTGAAGGACGTGAAGAAGTTTGCCATCAGTTTCAGCATCGCCCGCAACGTGACCACAAGCACGGGACTCCGCAGCCTCTACCTGCGCATCTCCACTCCCATGGGCACGGTGCTCACGGGAGGTGGCACCTTCAAGTATGAGAACAGGCAACTGGAGTACAGCATACGCAAGGACATTGAATACACGGGCGAGGAGCAGGCCGTGACGGTGTATTGGGACGTGACCGAGACGCTGAGCGCTGGCACCTACCGGGTGGATATCTTTGCCGATGGCCAGAACATCGGTTCTGCCTCCTATACTATTGACAAGTAAGGCATGGGCAAGGGAAAACTGGCGAAGTTTGCCGACATGGCTGCCAACCCGCTTGTGGTGGAGTGTCCCTTCGCCGTGCTCCAGGCTGGCGAGTTTGGCCTGAAGGGGCATTGGGGCAGGGACTTCTTCCACAATGACCATCCCATCGTGCTTGAGTTGGGCTGCGGCCGTGGCGAGTACACCGTGGGGCTGGGACGCATGTTCCCCGATAAGAACTATATAGGAGTTGATATCAAGGGAGCGCGCATGTGGACGGGAGCTCAGGAGGCTCTGCATGCGGGCATGGACAATGTGGGATTTCTGCGCACCAGTATCGAGTTCATCGACCGATTCTTTGCCCCTGGCGAGGTGAGCGAGGTGTGGCTCACCTTCTCTGACCCCCAGATGAAGAAGGTCACCAAGCGGCTCACGGGCACTGCTTTCCTGCAGCGTTACCGCGCCTTCATGCAGGACGGGGGGCTGGTGCACGTGAAGACCGACAGCAACTTCCTCTATACCTACACACGCGAGATGCTCTCTGCCAACGGACTCATGCCCTTGGCCGAGACTCGCAACCTCTATGCCGAGTCTGCCACGGGGGCATTCTCCAATGCCCAGGCCATACAGACCTACTATGAGAGCATGTGGCGTGCGCGTGGCATCGACATCAAGTACCTGTGCTTCGCGCTGCCCCAGCAGGGGCTGCTCCAGGAGCCTGACGTGGAGATACCACTCGACGAGTACCGCTCCTACAGCCGGCAGAAGAGGTCAAGCCTGGAGGTGGGACGATAGGGCTAATTATGAATTATGAATTAAGAATTATGTGCCGATTCCGACATCATCTGATTGCCAACAATACAGTCTCATCGTAGTAGGAGAGAGATAATCCTTAATTCATAATTCTCAATTTGCCATGATGCAATATCATCGTTGAAAAAAGAACTATAACTTCTAATTCAAAATTCATAATTAACAAAAGCGGTGCCATTGTTCCAGAAAGGACATAACTCTTAATTCAAAATTCATAATTAACAAAAGCGGTGCCATTGTTCCAGAAAAGGCATGGCTCTTAATTCTTAATTCAAAATTCATAATTAACAAAAGCGATGCCATCGTTCCAGAAAAGGCATGGCTCTTAATTCTTAATTCAAAATTCATAATTAACAAAGTGCAGCTTTACCCCAAACTTATCATAGACGCACTCTCCACAGTGCGTTATCCTGGCACAGGGAAGAATGTTGTGGAGATGAAGATGGTGGAGGACGACCTCCGCATCGCAGGCATGCATGTCAGCTTCACCCTGGTGTTTGACAAGCCTACCGACCCCTTTATGAAGAGTATGGTCAAGGCTTGCGAGGCTGCCATACATGCCTATGTGAGCAAGGACGTGGAGGTGGAGGTCAAGACCAAGGCCTTGCAGGCACCGCGTCCTGACCTGCCCGACCTGTTGCCTGGCGTGAGGAACATCATCGCCGTGAGTAGTGGCAAGGGGGGCGTGGGCAAGAGCACCGTGGCTGCCAACCTGGCGGTGGCACTGGCCCAGATGGGCTTGAAGGTGGGCCTGCTTGACTGCGACATCTTCGGTCCCTCGGTGCCCAAGATGTTCCAGATGGAGGACGCGCGTCCCTATAGTGAGCATATCGATGGGCGTGACCTGATTATGCCCATTGAGAAGTATGGCGTGAAGGTGCTCAGCATCGGTTTCTTCGTTGACCCCGACCAGGCCACCCTGTGGCGTGGAGGCATGGCCTGCAATGCCCTCAAGCAGTTGATAGGCGATGCCCACTGGGGTGACCTTGACTATTTCATACTGGACACTCCTCCTGGCACCTCCGACATCCATCTCACCCTGGTGCAGACGTTGCCCATCACCGGTGCTGTCATCGTGAGCACTCCCCAGCAGGTTGCCCTGGCCGATGCGCGCAAGGGTATCAACATGTATCAGAATGATAAGGTCAACGTGCCCATCCTGGGCTTGGTGGAGAATATGTCATGGTTTACTCCAGCCCAGCATCCCGACGAGCGTTACTTCCTCTTTGGACGGGAGGGTGTGCGTCACCTGGCCGAGCAGATGCAGGTGCCTCTGCTGGGACAGATACCTGTGGTGCAGGACATCTGCCAGAGTGGTGACGATGGCACTCCTGCCGCCCTTGACCCCTCATCGCCCACAGGACATGCCTTCATGCAGCTGGCTGCCCGTGTGGTGACAGAGACCGACCGCCGCAACAGCCAACTCCCTCCCACCACCATTGTGGGTACGCATAAGTAGGGGGCTTGCGCTTTCCCGCGCGATAAAAGCAACTGCGTCCGTCATGCCTGTTCTGCTTGTGGCATGACGGACGCAGTTGTTTTGTGTGACAAATGCGGGAAAGCCGGGCCTCGGTAATGTGGAGGCTCGGCTTTCCGTGATATTTCCTTACTCTTCTAAACCAGTTTGGCCAATGCCATTCGGCTGGCAGACTGGCTTGGGTAAGCACTTTCCTGTACCTTGTGTGTGGGGCTCTTATTCGATGACCACACGGGTCCATCCGTGGGTGTCAGGCTCAATGCCGTACTGGATGTCACGCAGCAGGTGGTAAAGTTTGGTGCTGATGGGGCCAGGCTGACCGTCCTTGCTGATGACGTAACTCTTCTTGTTCTCCAGGTCATCGATGCGCTCGATGGGTGATATGACGGCTGCTGTGCCACAGGCTCCTGCCTCCTCGAAGGTCTCCAGTTCCTCCTCGGGTATCTGCCTGCGCTCTACCTTCAGTCCCAGATCCATAGCCAGCTGCATGAGGCTCTTGTTTGTGATGGAGGGCAGGATGGACGTGCTCTTGGGCGTGACATAGGTGTTGTTCTTGATGCCAAAGAAGTTGGCTGCGCCGCACTCGTCGATGTACTTCTTCTCCTTAGCGTCCAGGTAGAACTCGCAACTGTAGCCCAGGTCGTGTGCCATCTTGTTTGCCTTGAGGCTGGCAGCATAGTTGCCGCCCACCTTGTAGATGCCTGTGCCCAGGGGTGCGCTGCGGTCATACTCGCGGATGATGACGTAGGGGTTGGTGGCAAAGCCGCCCTTGAAGTACGGGCCCACGGGGGTCACGAATATCAGGAACAGATATTCTGAAGAGGGGTGGACGCCCACCTGGGCACTTGTGCCGATGAGCAGGGGGCGGATGTAGAGGGTGGCTCCGCTCTCATAGGGGGGGATGAAGCGCTCGTTGAGCCGCACCACCTTCTCCACCATCTCGATGAACTTCTCGGTGGGGAGCTCTGGCATCAGTATGCCACGGCAGGTGCTCTGCAGTCGGGCTGCATTCTCATCGGGGCGGAACACACGCACCTTGCCGTCGGGGCAGCGGTATGCCTTCAGTCCCTCAAATGCTTCCTGACCATAGTGCAGACAGGTGGCGGCCATGTGCAAGGGGATGTTTTCCTCGCTGCAAACCTCTATCTCGCCCCATGCGCCGTTGCGGTAATAGCAACGCACGTTGTAGTCTGTCTTCCTGTAACCAAATGAAAGGTTACTCCAGTCGATTTCTTCCATATTGTTATTCTTTGATTTCCTTTTGTTGCAGGCTGTAGGCACATGCCCCGCAGCGGTACTGCAAAGTTACTCCTTTTCGTTGACTTCAAGCAGGGATTTGCAGTTTTTTTCCGCTGCATAGAGCTGCTCGCGGCATTGCTTCATCCACTTCTGTGCCTCCTTGAGACTGTCGGACATCTGGTCAACGGTAATCTCGCCGCTCTCCATGCGCTTGGCCAGGTCCTCCAGCCGCTGCATGGCTTCTTCGTAAGTCAGTTTTTCCTTTTGCATGATGTTACTGTGGAATTGATTTCTCCACTCATGGTGAGTGTGGTGAGTGTGTCGCCTGGCTGGAGCGAGGACAGGTCGCCGAGCGGCCTGCCCTGGCATGTGGTGATGGTGAAGCCGCGCCTGAGGAGCAGCGAGGGGTCTGATGCCTTGAGCCTGTGCTCCAGGAGTTCCAGCCGGTGTTGCTCGCACTCGATACGCTGGCCGAGCAAGTTGGCGAGCAGAACGTGTGTCTGGTCCAGCCTGTGCCGCATGCGGTCGGTGATGCGTTCGATGAGCAGCGGCAGCATGGCCGTCTGTCTGTCCAGCCTTTGCCGCTCGCGCAGCAGTCGCTCGCGGGTGGAGTGGGTGATGCGTTGATACAGGTCGTCGAGCAGGGTGGCCTCCTGTGCCTGGTGGTCGATGAGGAAGGCGGCTGCTGCAGTGGGTGTCTTGACTCGCGTGTGTGCCACATAGTCGAGCACCGTCTCGTCGCGCTCGTGCCCGATGCCTGTTATCACGGGCAGGGGAAACTGGGCGATGCAGGCGGCCAGCAGGTAACTGTCAAAGTCGCTCAGGTCTCCTGTGGCTCCACCACCACGGATGATGACCACCACATCCCAGTTGTCGGCCTCCTCGGCTATGGCCTGCAGGGTGGCCATGACAGTCTCCTCGACCCTGGCTCCCTGCATGACGGCGGGGAAGAGGCGGGTGTGGAAGGCCAGCCCATAGTCATTGGTGCCCAGTTGGTGGCAGAAGTCGCCATAGCCCGCAGCCCCCTCAGCCGACACCACGGCAATGCGCGTGAGCAGCCGGGGCAGCGTGAGTGTCTGGTTGTCATGCAGGATGCCGTTGGCCTCCAGTTGCTCCAGTATCTCACGCCTGCGCCGGGCCAGGTCGCCCAGGGTGAAGCGCGAGTCCACATCCACGATGTTGAGTGCATAGCCATACTGCTCATGGAAGGTGACCCTCACAAGCAGGCGCACCTTCATGCCAGCGTGCAGCGTCTGCCCCGTCTCGTGCTGGAAGCGTAGGCTCAGCAGGTTGTAGGTCCTGGCCCAGCAGTTCACGCGGGCACGGGCCAGTATGCGGTTGCCCTCATCCTCCTTCTCGATGAGTTCGCCATAGAAGTGCCCGCCATAGCCTTGTTTCGCGTCGCTCAGTTCCCCCACCACCCAGTACTCGCCGTCGAGTGTGCTCTCCAGCACGGAGCGCACCAGGTGGTTCAGTTCGCAGAGCGTGTATTCGCCATTCGTCATGTTGGCTGTGCGTTTTGGTGGGGATTATTTCCGTGCGTTCTCCAGTTTGCTGGTATAGTAGGCCTTGAGGTCTTCCCAGCGGTAGTAGGGGAACTTCACGGGCTTCACGGGCAGGCTCATCTCCCGTTCCTGCAGCAGTGCCTTCACCAGGATGTCACCCTGCTTGCCCTTCTTGGGATGGTAGAACACGAGCTGGATGTTGCCTGCCATGGGGAAGATGGTGGAGTTGACCCACACACGCTCAAGCGTGTCGAGGTTCTCGACCACGTCACCCACATGCCCCAGTTCCATCAGCGCAGCCAGTGGCATGAGGAACACCTCGTGCCCGAAGCGCAGTGTGGCTCCGTGGTAGTCCTTGCGGCTGACGATGGTGTCGGCTGTCTCAAGGAAGTTCTTGAGCAGCACCTCCACCTTAAAGGGTGCCTTTCCGCGCGTGAACTTCGAGGCTCCGAACTCTGTGTAGTGCGTGCGGTTGTATATGGTCCACAGGTCATAGGCCTCATCCTCGGTGAAGTACTTCCACAGGTCAGGGGCTCCGTAGTGGCTCTGCATGTTGCAGCACACGTCGAACACACGCCTCATCAGCCGTTCGCAGTTGACACTGTCGCGGGTGTAGGCGGGGTCGTTGAACAGCACCTTGCAGAACCGTTCGGGATGTACCAACTCCTTGCGCCACTTCTCCACCAGTCCCGCGCGTCCCTTCTCGGCCTCGCCCACATAGTCGGGTGTGCCTGGGGCCAGGTACCATTGGTAGATGTTGCTCACGTCATTGTGCACTGTGAGTCCCGGGAAGTGTCGTGTGAGTTCCTCGCACTCGGCCTCCATGCTCAGTATGCAGCGTATGACCACCGTGCTGCGGGCATCCACGCGTGAGTTCCTGGCGTTGAAGATTTGCGGGAAGTTCTGTGCCATGCGCCTGCCTATGCGGTGGTGCTGGTCCTCACCTTTGGTGGTGAGGTCGCCCGTGCGTCCTTTCGCTCCCTTGTAGAAGTCCTCCACGCTGGCCAGCAGCTGCTCGCCCTCGCTGGTGAGTTTGCCCTGCTCATGGGCTTTTCTGAGTGGCTTGAGCACATCCTGGTATTGGTTGTCGCCGCACAGCCAGCGGCTTCCGTGGCGTGCGTAGCCGCTCAGGTAGAATGGCTCGTAGCCCTTGGGTGCAGGCGTGAGTGGGGCAGTGGGGTCGGGATAGGCCGTATAGTTGCTGCCGCACAGGTTGATGTTGCTGTGTATGGCCCGCCTGGCCTCTGTCCAGTCGTTGGCATGGACAGAAAAAACGCTGGCAGCCCCTAAGGCTACCAGCGTTATTAAAGTATAGAGTCTGTTGCTCTGCATGTCTTGTCGTTTGGTGATTGGGTGAGTCTTGATAAATTTCTCCTTTGTCGTATATACGCTTGCTTGGTCGCCATGTGGCCTGGCAGTACTTAGCCCAGGAAACTGAGCAGGATGCCGGCTGCGACAGCCGAGCCGATGACGCCGGCCACGTTGGGGCCCATGGCATGCATGAGCAGGAAGTTGTGTGGGTCGGCCTTCTGTCCCTCCACCTGGCTCACGCGTGCGGCCATAGGCACGGCACTCACGCCGGCAGAACCAATCAGCGGATTGATCTTCTCCTTCAGGAAGAGGTTCATCAACTTGGCCAGCAGCACGCCACCAGCCGTTCCGAAGCCAAAAGCCACGATGCCCACGCACAGGATGCTCAGCGTTTGCCAGTTGAGGAAAGCCTCTGCCGTGGCAGTGGCACCCACGGTGGTACCCAGGAATATGACCACGATGTTGTTCAACTCATTCTGCGCGGCCTTGCTCAGTCGCTCCACCACACCGCTCTCCTTCATTAGGTTGCCCAGCATGAGGCAGCCTATCAGCGTGGCTGCCGAGGGCAGGATGAGTGACACCAGGATGGCTACCACGATGGGGAAGATAATCTTCTCCTTCTTGCTCACAGTGCGCAGTTGCTTCATGCGTATCATGCGCTCCTTCTTGGTGGTGAGCAGTCGCATAATGGGCGGCTGTATCACGGGCACCAGTGCCATGTAACTGTAGGCGGCCACAGCGATGGGTCCCAGCAGGTGGGGAGCCAGTTTGGTGGTCAGGAAGATGGCCGTGGGACCGTCAGCCCCACCGATGATGCCGATAGAGGCAGCCTCCTGAGGGTTGAACCCGAACAGGTCCATCTGGGTCACCAGGAAGGTGACGAAGATGCCCAGCTGGGCTGCGGCACCCAGGAGCAGGCTCTTGGGGTTGGCAATCAGCGGGCCGAAGTCGGTCATCGCGCCCACTCCCAGGAAGATGAGGCAGGGATAGATGCCCGCCTTCACACCGATGTAGAGCACGTCGAGCAGTCCCCCCTCGGCCATCACATGGCGATAACTGTGGTAATAGGGGCTGTCGGGGTTGAGGAACTCATTGTTCCACATGTCCGTGTGGAAGAGTCCCGCACCGGGCAGGTTGGTCAGTATCATGCCAAAGGCGATGGGGAGCAGGAGCAGGGGCTCATACTCCTTCTTGATGGCCAGGTAGAGGAGCACGCAGCCCACACCCAGCATGACCAGGTTCTTCCAGCCGTCACCAGCGAAGAAGGAGGTAAATCCCATCTCGCTGTAGAACTTCTCCAGGGCACTTGCCAGGTTGAAGTCGGCACCCATCATGGGCGTGGCCACCAGCAAGAGCAATGCCATGAGGCACATGGCGCGCAGGTGTGTCTTCATAGCCTTATGCCATTTCTATCAGTACGTCACCGCCCTGCACCTGGGCACCCTTCTCCACTCTCACGGCCTTCACGGTGCCCGATGCCTCGGCTGTGATGCTGTTCTCCATCTTCATGGCCTCCAGCATGAGCACGGTCTGTCCGGCCTTCACCGTGTCGCCCACCTTCACCAGCACCTGTGTCACGGTGCCGGGCAGGGGAGCCGTCACGCAGTTGGCACCTGCGGCAGGCTTGGGCGCGGCGGCAGGAGCAGGCTTGGGTGCGGCGGCAGGAGCGGGCGCTGCTGCCTGTGCGTCGGCCTGGAACTCCACGAGCACCATGCCCTGGTTCACGCTCTGTCCCTGGCTCACGCACACGTTCTTCACCGTTCCGTCAGCCTCGGCAGTGATGTCGTTGGCCATCTTCATGGCCTCCATCACCAGCAGCACGTCACCGCGCTTCACCTTCTGGCCAGCCTTCACCTTCACGCTGGTGATGGTGCCGGGCAGGGGAGCCACCACGTTGCCCGCTGCGGGAGCGGCAGGGCGTGTCACAGTGGCTGCCTGCTGTGCTGCGGGTGCTGCGGGGCGCACGATGCCGTGTGCGGCATGGTGAGCCTTCTCGGGCAACTCCACCTTGTAGGTGTTTCCGTTCACGGTCACGCTCAGGGTGCCGTCCTCCAGTTCCTCCACGCTTGCGGCGTAGTCCTGGCCGCTTATCTTGAACTTGTAGTCTTTCATTTTCTTGTGTTTGTCAGGACTTCCGCATCCCCCAGGGTGGCGGCGTGGCCTGTGGCCAGCAGCCCTCTTGGGGGACGCGTCCAGTCCTCATTGTCTGAATCTGTTTTGCGGATAAAATTGTTTAGAGTGAGGGGTTCAGTTCGCTGTGCCAGCCTGTCTCGGTGGGATGCCAGGTGAGCACACCGCTCTCATAGTCATGCAAGTCATTCTGGTACAGATGTATGGCCATGGCCACAGCGGCCAGGTCATTGTCCGATGCCTTGCCCTGGGCACACCCGCAGGCATCAGCCTGTAGGGGCTCCCCGGCCTTCTGTCCCTGCGCGGCATGCGAGTTGATGCGGCCCATGAACTGCAGGATGAGCACCAGGATGACCAGGATGCAGAACACGATGCCCACACCCATGCCGGTCATCAGCCATGCCGTGCTCCAGTCAGTAAGTAGTATCATAATTCTCCTTATTTATATATGTGCCACATTACAGGGGGATGTTGCCGTGCTTCTTGGCGGGATTATGCTGCTTCTTGCCTGCAAGCTGCTCCAGTGCCCGTATGACACGGAAGCGTGTGTTGCGCGGCTCTATCACGTCGTCGATGTAGCCATATTTGGCAGCCTGGTAGGGGTTGGCGAAGAGTTTGGTGTACTCCTCCTCCTTCTCCTTGATGAACGCCTTGGCCTCCTCGACCTTTCCCTCTTCCTTCAGAGCCTTGGCCTCCTTGGCATAGAGCACGCTGGCCGCGCCGCTGGCACCCATCACGGCTATCTCGGCAGAGGGCCATGCGTAGTTGATGTCACCGCGCAGCTGCTTGCAGCTCATCACGATGTGGCTGCCTCCATACGACTTGCGCAGGGTCACTGTCACCTTGGGCACTGTGGCCTCGCCGTAAGCGTAGAGCAACTTGGCACCGTGCAGGATGACGGCGTTGTACTCCTGGGCTGTGCCGGGCAGGAATCCGGGCACATCCACAAGTGTCACGATGGGGATGTTGAAGCAGTCGCAGAAGCGCACGAAGCGCGCACCCTTGCGGCTCGAGTTGCTGTCGAGCACGCCGGCCAGCTGCTTGGGCTGGTTGGCCACGATGCCCACGCTCTCGCCGTTGAGGCGGGCGAAGCCTATGATGATGTTCTTTGCGAAGTTGGGCTGTACCTCCATGAACTCCCCGTTGTCCACGATGTTGCCGATGACCTCATACATGTCATAGGGCATGTTGGGGTTCTCGGGGATGATCTCGTTGAGGCTGTCCTCCATGCGGTCGATGGGGTCGGTGCACTCCACGCGCGGGGTCTTCTCCAGGTTGTTCTGCGGTATGTAGCTCATCAGCTGCTTGATCATGGCGATGCACTCCTCCTCGGTGGCTGCCGTGAAGTGTGTCACGCCCGACTTGGTGCCGTGCACGCTCGCGCCGCCCAGCTGCTCCTGGGTCACCACCTCGCCCAGCACAGCCTTCACAGGGCCGGGGCCGGTGAGGAACATGTATGAGGTGTTCTCCACCATGAAGGTGAAGTCCGTGAGCGCGGGGCTATACACGGCACCGCCTGCACAGGGGCCCATGATGGCGCTTATCTGCGGAATGACACCGCTGGAGAGGATGTTGCGCTGGAATATCTCGGCATATCCGGCCAGTGCGTTGATGCCCTCCTGCAGGCGTGCGCCACCCGAGTCATTCAGTCCGATGACAGGTGCGCCCACGCGCATGGCGATGTCCATCACCTTGCATATCTTGCTGGCCAGCATCTCGCTCAGCGAGCCTGCGCTCACCGTGAAGTCCTGGGCGAACACATACACCAGCCTGCCGCCTATCGTGCCACTGCCTGTCACGACACCGTCGCCCAGGTAGTGCTTCTTCTCCATGCCGAAGTTGGTGCAGCGGTGCTGCACGAACATGTCCATCTCCTCAAACGAGCCCTCGTCCAGCAGCATGGCTATGCGCTCCCTGGCTGTGTACTTGCCCTTGGCGTGCTGCTTGTCGATGGCCTTCTCGCCACCGCCCATGCGAGCCTTGGCGCGGAGTTCTACCAACTCCTTAATCTTTTCTGCTTGTGTACTCATCTTGTACGTTATATGTTATTGAGTTTGTTCGTATCTCCTTGCAAAGTTAGCCAATTTATGCAAGCGGCGTTCCCTTTTCTGCCTTTTTTTACAGTCCCCTCCTTTTTCCTGCCCGCTGTGCGGAATGGTGTGGTGGCCCAGCCCCGCCTGACAAAAGAAGCCCGGGCAGTCAGTGCCCAGGCTTCCCTATGGTTCCATGACGGGGCGGTCTCCCCCTGCCAGCAAGGTGCCCCTTCGCGTGCATGCCGCTGCATGTGGCGTCGCAGGGGCATGTGTGGGTCCATGCAGGGGCATGCGTCGGCCATCGCATCGCGCTGCATCATTTGCCTCACCAGGACGCGGGTTTTCAGCGATGTCCCTGTGCCCCCTCCTGCATCGCGCAAGGTGACCGCTCCTCAGCGCACAGTGATGTGGAAACAGCCCTGCTTCACCTCATACTTCACATAGCAGAGGCTGTCGGCGCGCATGTCCCTCAGCACCTGGCTCAGCACCCACTTGAGCGTGTCGTTGCGCACGGGGCGGCGCTCGGGCCCCTCGGGGTTGGACACGGTGGCATATCTGTTGTAGGCAATGTCAAAGGTGGTGCCGTAGCGGTGGCAACTCTGCTCGCTGGCGTTGCCGTTGCGGTTGCGCAGCCGCCTCACGTCATCCTCGGTGCGCAGTACGCTCGACACGATGATGCGATGCAGGGGGATGCCCCGCACATACAGGCTGTCCAGGAAATTCCGCCCGATGCTGCGCAGCAGGTCATGGGCGCGCGGCACCAGGTAGGGGATGCTGTGGCTCATGTTCTTATCTACCGTGAAGTAGGGGTCGGTCCCCACATACACCAGTTCGCCCTTCCTGTGCTCGGCCTCTTCCCTGTCCGCGACGGGAGTCACGCCCCATTGCTGTGCGGCGATGATCTGCACCTCCTGCAGGTCGGGGAAGCAGTCCTTGTAGGAGCGCACGTTGCCCAGCCTGTGCCAGGGCTCGCTCACCCCGTCGGGGTAAGCCGAGGACGTGCCGGGGGCCTTCCCCGTGTGCACGATGGGCAGGGGAATGAGCGTGTCGGCCAGTGCAACCTGCTTGCCCACAGAGTCTTCACCAGCGGGGGATGTGGTGGGCATGACCGCCGGGTGGCATGCCCTTACGACAGCAAGTGCGGCCACAAGCGAGCCGCACAGCGTCAGATATATTTTCTTCTTTAATCTTCTCATCTCGTTTCGAGGAACAAAGTTAGGCATTTATAAGGGAAAACTCAAATTTGTGGTGTAAATTTGCAGAGGAATAAACGGAACTGAATGATAGAGAAACATATTGTCCTGGACGACATCGACCCAGTGGCATTCTATGGGGTGAACAATGCGAATATGCAGATAATAAAAGCCCTGTACCCCAAATTGCGCATCGTGGCGCGCGGTAATGTCATACATGTGATGGGCGATGAACTGGAAATGTGTGCGTTGGAGGAGAACGTGCTACGGCTGCAGGAACACATACGCAAATATAACACGCTCACCGAGGAGGATGTCCTGCACATCCTGCGTGGCGAGCAGACGGGCCGCCATGGCGGTGATGACGTGATTGTGTTCAGCGTGACGGGCAAGCCCATCGCACCGCGCACGCCAGGCCAGAAGCAACTCCTGGATGCCTATGAGCAGAACGACATGGTGTTTGCCACCGGGCCTGCCGGCACGGGCAAGACCTACACGGCCATCGCCCTGGCGGTGCGTGCCCTGAAGAACAAGCAGGTGCGCCGCATCATACTCTCACGCCCTGCCGTGGAGGCTGGCGAGAAGCTCGGTTTCCTGCCCGGCGACATGAAGGACAAGATAGACCCCTACCTGCAACCGCTCTATGATGCCCTGGAGGACATGGTGCCCCCCGTCAGGCTGAGGGAGATGATGGAGCAGGATGTCATACAGATAGCCCCCCTGGCCTTCATGCGCGGACGCACGCTCAACGATGCCGTGGTCATCCTGGACGAGGCACAGAACACC
>CAVKOT010000044.1:0-16106 GCA_963658045.1 Opitutia bacterium UBA4654 | reverse complement strand
GATCTCCACAATGGCCGCATGCAACTGGTTCTCGTCACGCATGGGGGCTGTGCAGCCCTCCAGGTAACTGACGTAGGCATTGTCATCGCACACGATGAGCGTGCGCTCAAACTGTCCCGTGCCCCTGGCGTTGATACGGAAATAGGTGCTCAACTCCATGGGACAGCGCACCCCCTTGGGGATGTACACGAATGAGCCGTCGCTGAACACGGCTGAGTTGAGTGCAGCAAAGAAGTTGTCCTTGTAGGACACTACAGAGCCCAGGTACTGGCGCACCAGTTCGGGATGCTCCCTCACGGCCTCGCTGATGGAGCAGAAGATGATGCCCTGCTCCCGCAACTTGTCACGGAAGGTGGTCTTCACGCTCACGGAGTCCATCACGGCATCCACTGCCATGCCACTCAGAGCGAGCCGCTCCTCAAGTGGAATGCCCAGTTTGTCAAAGGTCTTCACCAGTTCGGGATCCATCTCCCGCGCACCGTCAGCAGCCTTCTTCTGCATGGGGTCGGCATAGTAGGAGATGTCCTGGTAGTCAATCTTGGGCAAGCGCAGGTGTCCCCAGGTGGGTTCCTCCTGCGTCTGCCAGTAGTGGAATGCCTTCAGGCGAAAGTCAAGCAACCAGTCGGGCTCGCCCTTCTTCTGTGAGATAAGGCGAACCACATCCTCTGACAAGCCCTTGTCTATAATATCTGTCTGCACGTCGGTGGTGAATCCATAGGCATACTTCCTGTCGGCCACCTCGCGTACAAAGCTGTTCTTATCCTCCATCTAAACTATTCCTCCTTATGGGGCTCCCTGTCGGAAGCCAGCATCTTATAGACGGTGACAGGTATCTCCCGCAATGGGGAGCAGAAGCGCGACCGCTGCATGGTCTCCTCGCTGACGATGCCAACGGCAGAGAGCAGCCACACCAGCGCGCCCAGCACGAACCCATACTTGAGAAAGCCTATCACAGCACCGCCTATCTTGTTGGCCGTCCCCAGGACGCACAACTTGTTGAGCGTGGTTGACACCAGTTCGCCCACAAGCCCCAGCGCAATGGGAACTCCCAGCCAAATGAGCACGAAGCACGCTCCACTGACCAGCGTGGGGTGCTCTGACTCGGGAGCCAGCGAGGTCCCGAGCACCGAGCAGAACGCCTTGGCCAGCAGGAAGCCGATGATGATGCCAAAAACAGACACGGCCTGGCGCACCATGCCACGGGTCCAGCCCTTCAGCGTGCCCAGCAGCCACAGCACTATCAATATCCAGTCTATAACAAGCATATCTGCCTCTTAACTTTCTTCTGTCGCCCTTAAAGCTTGGCTTTCACCTCAACCTCCTGGAAGGTCTCGATGATATCTCCCTCACGCAGGTCGTTGTAGTTGACCAGCGAGATGCCGCACTCAAAGTTGGTGGTCACCTCCTTCACGTCATCCTTGAAGCGCTTGAGGGCGTTGATGGCACCAGTGAACACGACAATGCCGTCGCGAATGACACGTGCCTTGTTGGAGCGGCTCACCTTGCCCTCCATCACATAAGCGCCTGCCACAGTACCCACCTTGCTGATGTGATATACCTGGCGCACCTCCAACTGTGCGGTCACCTCCTCCTTGATTTCGGGTGAGAGCATGCCTTCCATAGCATCCTTCACCTCCTCGATAGCATCATAGATGACGCTGTAGAGGCGGATGTCCACGCCCAACTGGTCAGCCAACTTGCGTGCGGCAGCAGACGGTCGTACCTGGAATCCCACGATGAAGCAGTTGTCGGCAGCGGCCGCCATGTTCACATCACTCTCGCTGATCTGGCCCACAGCCTTGTAGATGACGTTGACCTGTATCTTCTCGGTAGAGAGTTTGATAAGGGAGTCGCTCAATGCCTCGATAGAGCCATCCACGTCGCCCTTTATTATGAGGTTCATCTCCTTGAAGTCTCCCAGGGCGATGCGGCGTCCAAGCTCATTGAGGTCGAAGCGTTTCATGGTGCGCAGGCCCTGCTCGCGTGCCAGTTGCTCACGCTTGCTGGCTATCTCGCGCGCCTCCTGGTCGGTGTCCATCACATGGAAGGTGTCACCGGCCTGCGGTGCGCCATTGAGTCCGAGCACGGTTGCGGCCTGTGCAGGACCTATCTCCTTGACACGCTGCCCGCGCTCGTTGAGCATGGCCTTGACGCGTCCGTAGTTGGTGCCGGCCAGCATGACGTCACCCACATGCAGGGTGCCGTTGCTCACGAGCACTGTGGCCACATAGCCACGACCCTTGTCCAGGCTGGACTCGATGATGGAGCCCGTAGCCTTGCGGTTGGGATTGGCCTTCAAGTCAAGCATCTCGGCCTCAAGAAGCACCTTCTCCAGGAGCTCCTTCACGCCGATGCCCTTCTTGGCACTGATGTCCTGGCTCTGGTACTTACCGCCCCACTCCTCCACCAGGAAGTTCATGGCAGCCAGTTCCTCCTTTATCTTGTCGGGGTTGGCATTGGGCTTGTCAACCTTGTTGATGGCAAACACGATGGGCACGTTGGCCGCTGTGGCGTGTGCGATGGCCTCCTTGGTCTGCGGCATGACATCGTCATCAGCGGCGATGATGATGATTGCTATATCGGTCACCTGTGCGCCTCGGGCACGCATGGCAGTGAATGCCTCGTGTCCGGGAGTGTCGAGGAAAGTCACATGGCGGCCGTCCTCCAGGGTCACGTTGTAGGCTCCGATGTGCTGTGTGATACCTCCAGCCTCACCTGCAATCACGTTGGTCTGGCGTATATAGTCAAGCAGCGAGGTCTTACCATGGTCCACATGTCCCATCACCGTCACGATGGGAGCGCGTGGCACGAGGTCTTCCTCGTCATCCTCGACCTCGTTCACAGCCTCGCTCACCTCGGCACTCACGTACTCGGTGGTAAATCCGAACTCCTCGGCAACGAGGTTGATGGTCTCAGCGTCCATGCGCTGGTTGATGCTGACCATGATGCCGATGCTCATGCAAGTGGCTATGACCTGTGTCACGGGCACATTCATCATGGTGGCGAGCTCGTTGGCAGTCACAAACTCAGTCAGCTTGAGCACCTTGCTCTCCGCTGCCTGTGCCTCTATCTCGTTCTCCACACCCTGGCGTATGGCATCACGCTTCTCGCGGCGGTACTTGGCGCCCTTACCCACCTTGTTGCTCTTGTTGGTCAGGCGTGCCAGAGTCTCGCGCACCTGCTTTGCCACCTCCTCGTCGCTCACTTCGGGCTGCACGGGTGCCGGCTTGCGCTGGTTCTTCTGCTTGTTCTTGTTCCTTCCGCCTCCGTTCTGCTGGTTAGAGCCGTTGTTGTTGCCGCCCCGGCGCTGTCCGTTCTGGTCCTGCACCTGGCTGGCAACGGCATTCACGTCCACACGCTCCTTACCCACACGCACGCGCTTCTTGCGGTCGCCATTGCCCTGGGCATTCTGTGCGTTGCCTCCGGTATGGTTGCGCTCGTCACGCTCGCGACGTTTCTCCTCACGGCTTTTCTTGCGGGGACGTGTGCTTGAGTTGATGGTCGAGAGGTCTATCTTGCCCAGCACCTTCGGGGCTGTCAGTGTGGCTGTGTTCAGACGGTAGGCGCCATTTACCTCAGTGCCTGCCTCGGCAGCCCTCTCCTCGACGGACTGGGGCTGTGTCGCCGGCTTGGGAGTCACCACCTGTGTGGCCTGTGGCTGCGGTGTGCCGGCCTGCTTCTCCTCCTTAGGAGCGGTAGCGGGCTGGACCTTTGCCGCTGGCTGGGCTGCGGGAGCGGGCTTCGCAGCCACGGGCTCCACCTTCTTCTCTACGGGCTGTGCCACAGGAGCGGCCTGCGGCTTGGGATCTACAGCCTTGGGCTCGGAGGCTGGCTTGGACTGCGGCTCTACCTTTCTGATTGGCATTCCATGCTTGTCCAACTCGATGTGCCCCACCACCTTATAACTCGTCTTGGGCTTTGTCGAGGTTATATCCTCGGCTTGGCGCTTCTGCTTCGAGGCCTCCTTACGTTCCTTGGACTTCTCCTGGCGGTGCTGTATCAGCTGTGTGGCTTCGGAGCGGAGTCCCTTGTCCGAACTGAATTCCTTCTGCAGGAGCTCATACTGCTGCTCCGTAATCTTGTAGTTGGGACTTGCCTCCACTTCCTCATACCCCTTCTTCTTCAGGAAGTCCACGGCAGTCTGCAGCCCGATATTGAATTCCTTTGTTACCTTATTTAATCTAACGCTCATTCTGTATGCTTTGTTCTACGTTGCTTGCTTGTTCTCCCCTGCGCTGTCACCTCACTCAAACTCCGATGCCAGAATTCTCAGCACCTCGTCCACGGTCTCTTCCTCAAGGTCTGCACGCTGGATAATCATCTCGCGAGGTGCGCCCAGCACGTCACGGGCAGTGACAAACCCTATCTTCTTCAGCTCGTCAATAATCCACGGCTCGATGTCATCCTTGAACTCATCCAGGCTCACATCATCGTTGTCGGCATTGTCCACCTCACGGAACACATCGATAGTATAGCCCGTGAGCATGCTTGCCAACTTGATGTTCATGCCGCCCTTTCCGATGGCCAGCGACACCTGGTCGGGGTCTAGATAAACCTCTGCCTTGTGCTCCTCCTCGTTGAGGACAACGCTGTTGACCGTTGCGGGCCCCAGGGCGCGCGTAATCATCAACTGGGGATTGGCCGTCCAGCACACCACGTCAATGTTCTCACCGCGCAACTCACGCACGATGCCATGCACGCGGCTTCCCCTCACGCCCACACAGGCACCCACGGGGTCGATGCGGTCATCATAGCTCTCCACGGCTATCTTGGCCCGCTCGCCAGGGATGCGCGCCACCTTGTGGATGGTAATCAGGCCATCCTGTATCTCGGGCACCTCGGCCTCCAGCATGCGCTGCAGGAAGGCGGGGTCAGTACGGCTCAGGATGATGCGGGGCGTGCCATTGGAGTTGTCAACACGCGAGATGACGGCGCGGGCCGTCTCGCCCTTGCGGAAGAAGTCCCCGGGAATCTGCTCCGTGCGCGGCAGCAGCAGTTCATTGTTCTCATCGTCAATGAGCAGCGTCTCGCGCTTCCACGTCTGATACACCTCGGCGGTCACCACCTCGCCGATGCGGTCCTTGTACTGGTTGTACAGGGTGTCGTGCTCAAGCTCGAGGATGCGGCTGGCCAGGGTCTGGCGCAGGGTCAGGATGGCGCGGCGTCCAAAGTCGGAGAACTTCACCAGCTGGCTCACCTCCTCGCCCACCTCATAGTCGGCCTCGATGGTGCGGGCCTCGGTGAGTGAAATCTCCAGGTTGGGATCCTTGACCTCTCCGTCAGGCACCACCGTGCGGTTGCGGTATATCTCGAAGTCACCCTTGTCAGGGTTCACAATCACGTCATAGTTCTCGTCAGAGCCGTGTATCTTGGCTATCACACTGCGGAAGCACTCCTCCAGCACGCTCACCAGCGTAGCCCTGTCGATGTTCTTGGTCTCCTTGAACTCTGCAAAAGAGTCAATGAGGTTAACTGTCTCGGTAGTCTTTGTTGCCATTATATCCTTTATTTTATCTTTATCAGGTATTTTGTATAGGCCACCTCATCGAAGTTGAAGTGCCGTGACACCAGTTTGTTCACGGGGCGCTTACGTCCTTCCTCCCTCACCTTCTCCATGGCCTCGACACAGAACCCGCCGTCATCCACCGACGCCAGGACTCCCTTGTGCTTGTGTCCGTCCAGCGTCTGTGTCTCCACGTCGTGCCCTACATGAATCTCATACTGCCGCCTCACGCGGAAGGGCTGTCCCAGTCCCGCGCTGCCGACCTCCAGTTCATAGTCTTCCTCGTCACGGCTGAGCTGTGACTCGATGTAGCGGCTCAAGTCCGCGCAATCCTCAATCCACACCCCGTCGGCATGGTCTATCTCCACGGAAATCCTGTCATCGGCGCTGATGTCCAAGTCCACCAGAAAGTAGTCCTTGCCCTCCAGCCATTCCTCCACGGCCTGCTGAACTGTTGCTTTGTTAATCATGTGTCTCGCGTTATTACTTTCATATAAACAAATGTGAGGAACTTGTCAAGCCCCTCACATCCATCTTTTCGTCGGCAAAGGTACGCCTTTTCCCACGAACACACAAAGGTTTATGGGGAAAAGTTGGGGATTTGGACCTGGCATCGGACAAGTTTCACAGCACTGGCACACAAATGTGGCCCCCCGGCCTCTCCCACGTCCCCGCGTCATGCCGTCCCAGTCACCTCATCGCCACACCGAGTCTATTCGGTCAAGCTGCACGCCCGACACGCGGGTATCGTCGCCCCAGAAGTGGATGCCTCGCCTGCCGTCGCGGGGATGACGCTCCATGGAGTAACTGTAGAGGCCGCCATCGACAAACACCTCCACTGTGGTGCGGTCCACATAGATGTCCAGTGCGAGGTCCAGGCTGGTGGGGTCCTGGGCTGCATAGAACTGGCCGTTGAGGGTGTTCTGGTTGCAGTCATAATCGACGATGCGCTGTCCGTCCAGGTCGATGCCCGCACTGGTGCTGTAGGCCAGATGCATCGTGGCCGACAGATGGAAGCAGTCGCCCGCCGGCACACGCTCAATCTCCCCGTTCACCTCCTGCCTGGGGGCTGTCGCCTGGTGGCTGTAGAGGGGGTGCAGCAGACTCCTCACCTCGGCCACAGGCTGGCTCACCAGGCGCGGGCCGGAGGCTGTGGTGCGCAGCGACAACTCGGTGGGCAGCAACATGATGCCATGGAAGGGCATGTCGAAATGCCCTATCCTGGACCATCCCAACTGGATGCGCCTGCCGTCAGGAGCGTCAGTGAAGGTCTGCGCGGCATATATCGTGCCAGTCACATAGCGGTGCTTACCGCTCACAGGCGTGTAGGTAAATCCGTCAAAGTGCCCCAGCATGTAGGTACCGCTGGCGCCATACATCACCCACAGGATGCGCCCTGGATCACCATCCACAGCCAGGGGAAACAGCTCGGGGCACTCAAACAGCCCAGGCACATGACTGCGGTAGGTCCACTCGCGCAGGTTGTCGCTGGTGTAGATGGAGTGGCCATTGCCCTCGTTGAGCACCATCACCCAGTGGCCGTCCCGGCCGCCATAGCGGAACAGGCGGGGGTCGCGGGTGTAGCGGGGATTCCATGTCGTGCTCAGCCCGATGACGGGATTGGCCTCATACTTGTGCAGCGTCATTCCGCCATCGAGGCTGTATGCGATGCACTGCACCTCGCCCTGGGCATTGTCGGCGGTGTAGGCATACACGAGCGGGGGATTCATCTTCGTGCCAAAGCCCGACGTGTTGAGTGAGTCACACACGGCCGAGCCCGAGAACATGGTTCCCAGCCTGTCAGGATGGAGCACGTCGTCATGCTCCTGCCAGTGCAGGAGGTCGGTGCTGGTGGCATGACCCCAGGTCATGTTGCCCCACTCGCGCTCATAGGGGTTGTGCTGGTAGTAGATGTGGTACAGCCCATCATGGTAAATGAGCCCGTTGGGGTCGTTGATCCAGCCCCTGCGGGTGGAGAAGTGGAACTGCGGGCGGTTCTTCTCATGGTACATCTGTGCCGCGCCGAAGATGCTGTCAGCAGGCACGACGCGCTCCAGTGCGCCATCGGGGCCGTCCCACAGTAGGGTGACCTTCCTGCCCCTGTAGGCAGTCATGTCCTTGAACACCCAGTAGTCGGGTTCTCCCCCTGTGATGCGGGCCGCCACCGACAGGGTGTCACCGCCCGCCACGATGCGCAGGCTGTGGCAGTCCACCTTCTGTGAGATGGGGATGTTGAGGTATCGCTGCCTGACCTTCAGATGCCTCTCACTGGCCGACAAACTAAGGACACACAATGCCGCGAGGGCTGGCAATGCCATTCTGACTGTTCTCATTATATATATGGGGTATTGTGGTTAAATGCGGGCAAGCTCCCGGCGGGTCTATGGCGCGGGGGCAGGAGCGGCCTGTGGCAGGCAGAGGTAGAGGAACATGCCTGCCGCCAGCAGCACCACCAGTGCCATGGCCAGGATGCCCCACATGAAATTGCGGTTGTAGCGTCCTATATTCCTGTGTCTCATTTTCCCAATATCTTGTTGTACTCGTCCTGGTTCTGCAGCAACTCCACGGCCTTGCCCAGATTCTTGTCCTTCGAAGTGAGTCGCCTGATGGCACCCCTGCGCAGGCAGGCATCCAGCACGATCTCATCCTCGAGCTCCGCCTTCACCGTGTCGCGGAAGTGCTCCAGGTCGGCCGTCACGTCCTTGGAGAAGATTTCCTCAAGGGCATCCAGCTGGGCCTTGGCCTCCTGGGCATAGCCCTCGCCCTGTGCCATGCGTCGCAGCACCTTGAGCACCTCGGTGCTGCGGCGGCTGAACTTCAGCCCGCTCTCCTGTATGTAGTGCACAAAGTCGGCATACTCGTCGTCACTCAGCGAGAAACTGACGGGGTCGATGCTGTCCGCATGCTCACGTGCGTAACGTGTGGCATAGGCAAAGAACTCGTCGCTGGCCGTCAGGTCATATATCATCGTGGGCAGACTGTCAGAGAGGGCCTTCACGTCGGGCATCACGCCGCCGCCGTCCCTCACCTCGCGCCCGCCGGCCGTGTGGAACACATGTGTGAGACTGTCGGGCAGCGTCCTGGCCGACCCGTCGTCGTTGAGGTGGCGGTAGTCATAGGCCTGTATGCAACGGCCCGAGGGGATATAGTACCTGCAGGTCGTCATCTTGAGCGTCCCGCCAGAGTCCAGCTCGCGCACGCTCTGCACGAGTCCCTTGCCGAAGGTGCGCTCTCCCAGGAGCACGGCCCTGTCGAGGTCCTGCATGCCGCCTGCCAGTATCTCGGAGCACGAGGCCGAGCCCCTGTCCACCATCAGCACGATGGGCATCAGGGTGTCCACGGGCTCCAGGGCCGTGCGGTACTCATAGTTGGTACTGGGCAACTTGCCCTTGGTGCTCATCAGGTGCTGCCCACGGGGGAGGAACAGGCTGGCGATGTTGACACACTCGTCCACCGCACCGCCGCCGTTGCCACGCAAGTCCAGCACCAGGCGGCGCGCCCCCTGCCCGCGCAGGTCGGCCAGGGCATCGCGCACCTCGCGGAAGGCTCCCTCGCGGAAGGCCTCCAGGTAGATATACCCGATGCCGTCCTGCAGCATGCCCGAGTAGCACACGCTGGGCATCTGTATGGTCTGGCGCGTCAGGTGAAACTCCTTCTCCTCCTTGCCCCGCCGCACCTTGATGTCCAGCGAGGTGCCCGCGTCACCGCGCAGCATGTCGCTCACCTTATCTACGGACACCCCGTAGGTGTCCTTGCCATCCACCTTCAGCAGGATGTCACCGGCCAGCAGTCCAGCCTTCTGGCTGGGCGTGCCCTCATAGGGCTCCCCCACCATCGTGCGTTTCTCCTTGCTGTTATAGCGCACCAGGCAGCCTATGCCCGCATACTTGCCCGTTGACATCTGGCGCAGCTCGTCATCATCCTGGGGATAGTAGTCCGTGAAGGGGTCCACCTGCCTCAGCATGGAGCGTATGCCCCAGCCTATCACCGTGTCGGCATTGAGCGTATCTACATAGAAGAGGTCCAACTGCTTGTATATGTCGCTGAAGAGGTCCAGGTTGCGGCCTATCAGCGAGTTGTTGTTGCCCTGCCCGTGTACTGCGGTGGCCATAGCCACCAGCATCACCATGAATATGTAATGTGTGCGTCTCATCTTTCCTGTGTCTTTGTCACGCGCCTAGGACATTTCCCGTGCGCCCACGCGCCCTCCCGGAAACGCACGGGCGCGCCGGCCTGTGCCTCGTACGCTCCCGCTAATTTCACTTTATGCGCGTATTTTTCTGCAAAGATATTGCATATTTACAAAAAAACCTCTACTTTTGCAACGCATTTGGGGCACAAACTTCACTCTGCGCCCAGTATTGCTTCAGTAGCTCAGTTGGTTAGAGCACATGACTGTTAATCATGGGGTCGTTGGTTCAAGCCCATCCTGAAGCGCAACAGCAAAGCCCTGCAAGACGATTGTCCTGCAGGGCTTTCTTGTTTCCGCGCGCATGGGCAGCATGCTGCCCCCTGGAAGGCATGCCCCTGCATGAGCCATCGCATGCCCCTGCGTGGAGGGATGCATGCCGCTGCGTGGGCCATCGCAGCGGCATGCCCTCCAGAGGGCGGGGTTCTGCCCCTTCCCTCGGGGAAGCGAGGGCTGGGGCCAGGAGTGCTCAGAGGCTGTCGCCGAAGTCAGCCTGGAACTTCGACACGAGGTCTTCCTGCCAGTGCCCGATTTCCTTGAGCCACCCGAAGAGTTCCATCTCTCGGCCAACTATTTCGGGGAACTGGTGCGGCGCGAACTGCACATGACGGCCCAGGAGTACATCCTGGGCAAGACCGTGGCGGCAGCACAGGCCCTGCTCAAGGGGACACAGATGAGCGTGGGGGAGATAGCCGAGGAACTGGGATTTGCCTACCCCAACCACTTCACGCGCATGTTCCGCAAGCGGGTGGGCATGTCACCGATGGAGTTCAGGCGGGCTGAAGCCTCATCCTGACCGCACGCGGCAGGCCATGCGCCAGCAGCACGGACAATGGGGAAGGACGGACACCCTGGGATGGCAAGGGGGAGTCAGGACCTCAGCCTGTAGGCCGAGGGAGTCACTCCCATGTGCCTGCTGAAGAAGACGCTGAAGATAGCCTGTGACGAGAAGCCCAACCGACGGGCCACCTCCTGCACCGTGAGGTGGGAGGAGCGGAGCAGCACCGAGGCTTTCTCGGCAAGGCAACTGTCCAGTATCTGCTTGGGCGACCTGCCCGCCACCTGCGCTGTGACCATCGACAGGTAACGCTGGGTCACCGACATGCGGCGGGCGTAGTCGGCCACATGGTGGTCAGTGGCATAATGGGCAGCGACGAGTGACATGAACTGGTTGTAGATGTCGGCGGGGCGCAGGGCGTTAGGCACGGGGGTCACGGCATAGACCACACGGTCGTGCATGTAGGTGTGGGCCGCACTCACGGCCTGCCGCACCGGGTCGCCCAGGGCCATGCGCGTGGCGATGGCCGATGACAGCACGCTGCCCACGCCATGCCTCTGCCAGCCCTCCATGTTGGCCGAGGAGAAGAAGCGTCCCTCATCACCATCAAGAAGATAGGCAGTCAGGCGGTCCTGGGAGAGCCTGCCGCCACGCAGCAGCACAGCACGCGCCCCGGTGGAGGCCAGCAAGCGGGCAGCACGCTCCATGTCGCGGTCGGTGCGGATGCGCATGCCCAGCACAGCCTCGGCCTCGGCCACGCGCATCAGCAGCAGGGCGGCATGGGGAAAGAGCGCGCGCTCCCACTGGCGCATGACACCCTCGTCGGCCAGCCGCCTGCCCGACGAGTCCATCAGGCCGGGAGCCAACACCAGGCAGGGATGCCCCTGTAACTCACTGGCCACGGCCTCCAGGGTGTCGGCATGACGCAGCAACCCCACCTTCACGGCACGCGGATGCTGCTCACGCAGGATGGCCCTCACCTGTCCCGCCACCATGTCGGCAGGCAGGTCGTGCACGTTGCCTATGCCCTGGCAGTCCTGCACAGTGACCGAGGTGATGGCGGTGAGCGCATAGCCGCCCAGGGCCGTGATGGTGCGCGCGTCGGCCTGTATGCCAGCCCGCGCCGTGCTGTCAGACCCATTGATGCTCAATACAGAAATCTCCTCGTGCATATTGCAAAGTTAGCACATTTCACTCTCACTCCCTTCTTGTTATGGTTTTTTTGTGCTACCTTTGCCGCATACAGGCCGCCCCTGGCAATTCCAAACTGGCCTGGTCACGCTCCGTTACGCACCGCCTCTGCACAGGGCGTTACGCCCGACATGCCCGGGACTGGGCATGAGGCGCGCCACACCGGGCCAGAGACATCACCAAGATAACAACAACAGGGATTATGAGAAAGACATTACTACTGCTTCTACTCTGCCTGGCACAGGCCGTGCAGGCAGGACGCAGCATCATCTTCGAGACCGACATGGGCAATGACGTGGATGACGCATGGGCACTGGACATGCTGCACAAGTATGCCGACGAGGGCAAGGCGCGCCTCCTGGCCGTGATGCTCAACAAGGAGGGCGTGGACCCCTGCCGCTATGTGGAACTCATGAACACCTGGTATGGCCGCCCGCGCATCCCCATCGGGCATGCCCAGAGAGAGCGCAAGAGCATGGAGGTGATGCCGAACTTCACCACAGCCGTGGCCAACATGAAGGCGGAGGATGGCACTCCGCTCTATCCCCACACCATAAGCAGCCTCACCGACACCCCCGACGCTGTCACCCTCTACCGCCGTCTGCTCTCCAAGCAGAAGGACCACTCGGTCACCATCGTCAGCGTGGGCTTCAGCGGCAACCTGGCCGCACTGCTGCACACAGGTGCTGACCGCTACTCCCCGCTCTCGGGTAGGGAACTGGTGGCACGCAAGGTGGCGAGCCTGGTGGTCATGGCAGGTCACATCACTGACCCCAACTATGCGGAGTATAATGTGGTCAACGACATTCCCTCCTGCCGCGAGGTGTTTGCCAGCTGGCCCACCGAGATAGTGGTCACGCCCTTTGAGGTGGGCCTGGCCGCCAAACTGCCAGGGGCCTGCCTGAGAGATGACTTCGGCTGGACAGCGCACCACCCCGTGCTGGACGGCGTGATGGCCGCACGCGGCAAGTATGAGGACTACCCCACCTGGGACATGACCGCCGTGCTCTATGCCGTGGAGGGGTGTGCGGGCTACTTCACCCTCTCGCTCCCCGGAACCATCACCGTGACCGAACGCGGATGCACCCACTACCAGGCTGACAGCCGTGGCCACCACCGCTATCTGGCCTGTGACCACAACCAGCAGCCACTGCTCGTGCAGCACATGCGTGACCTGGTGGCACGCAAACCCAAGAACAAGAAATAAGCAACAAGCATGAGGAAGAACATCACACTGGCTGCGGCTGTCCTGGCCACGGCCCTGACGGGTGCACACGCCCAGCAGCCCACCCTGTCGCCACAGCCCCAGGAGGCTCACTGGGGGCAGGAGGCTTTTACCCATGACACACCTATATATATAGAAGGGGCCGCCCACGCCGACACAGATGCCGTGGCACTGCTGTGCGAGCGGCTGGATGGCAGGCTCACCCCATCGCCCCAGGGTGCCGTGCGCCTGGTGATAGGCGAGGCAGGCGACAAGGCCATAAGGGCCGTGCGCAAGCAGATTCCCCAGCAGGCCGAGGGCTATTACCTGAGCATCGAGCCAGGACGTGTGGTCATCGCCGGACGCGACGGGACGGGCACCTACTATGGGGTGCAGACTTTCCTAAGGGCATGGGAGCAGCAGCGCGTCATGCAGTGCAACATCAGCGACTGGCCAAGCGTGGCCTGCCGAGGGGTCATCGAGGGCTTCTACGGCAATCCGTGGAGCCACCGGGACAGGCTGCGGCAGTTTGAGTTCTATGGGCGGAACAAGATGAACATCTACGTCTATGGCCCCAAGGACGACCCCTACCACCGCGCCCACTGGCGTGACCCTTACCCCCAGGAGGAGGCCGAGAGGCTGAGGGAACTGGTGCAGGAGGCCCACCGCCACAAGGTGCAGTTTGTGTGGGCGGTGCATCCCGGGGGCGACATCCAGTGGAACCTGCAGGACAGCATGGCCGTGTGCCGCAAACTGGAGTGGATGTACGACCTGGGCGTGCGCTCATTCGCCGTGTTCTTCGATGACATCTGGGGCGAGGGCAGCAAGGCCGACAAGCAGGCCGGACTGCTCAACTACATCACCGACAACTTCGTGCGCCGTCACCGCGACGTGATGCCCCTCATCATGTGCCCTACCCAGTACAACAAGGCATGGAGCGGGGGCGACTACCTGAGCACGCTGGGCACACGCCTGTACCCCGAAGTGAGGGTCATGTGGACGGGCAACAGCGTGGTAGATATGATAGAGCGGGACGACATGGAGTGGATCAACCGGCAACTGGGACGCAAGGCGTTCATCTGGCTCAACTACCCTGTGAACGACTACTGCCAGAGCCGCATGCTCATGGGCAAGACGTATGGCAACGGACTGGACATCGCCCCGATGGTGAGCGGATTCTGCTCCAACCCCATGGAGTATGCCGAGGCATCCAAGGTGAGTCTCTACAGCATAGCCGACTACACCTGGAACATGCCCCGATACGATGCCCTGCGCAGCTGGCAGCAGGCCATCGCGGAGCTCATGCCCACGGCCACCGAGCCCTTCCGCTGGTTCTGTGAGAACAACATCGACCTGGGCAAGACCGGGCACGGACTGCGCCGCGAGGGCGAGAGTCCGCGCTTCCCCTCGGGGGAGAATGCCTCCTGGGACGAGTATGAGACCTTCTTCCAGAGGCTGGCCAGCGAGGCGGCACTGCTGCTGGCCGACAGTGTGAACAGCCCCGAGATGCTCGCCGAGATAGCCCCCTGGGCCGAGAGCATGCGCCTGCAGGGGCTGCGCGGACTCACCGTCGTGCGCCTGGCCAGGGCGCAGGAGAGGGATGACAGCGTGCAGTTCATCGGGCTGTACCGCACCCAGCAGGCCATCGAGCAGGCCCAGAAGGCCATCATCAGCCGCGACTTCGAGGGCAGTGTGGTGAAGGCGAAGCCTGTGACAGGAGGCACAGTCATCGCGCCGTGGATTGACCGCACACTGGCCGCGAGCGTCAAGGCATACAAGAAGAGCCACACCTATGGCCGCGAGGCGTTCCCCCAGCAGGCCATCGAGGACGGACAATACACCATCATGGCCGACGGACGCTACCTGACCGATGCGCAGGCATCTACAGACCGCACTGGCGACCATCCCATATTCCAGGCATCGCGCGACAGCATCAACCCGCAGCGGCAGCAGTGGAACGTGGAACTGGACATCACCACGGGCCGCTACAAGGTGACCAATGCACAGGACGGCCGATATGTGAACGAGCAGGGAGCCTTCTGGGCAAGCAAGACGCTGAACCCCTATGAGCCCGACTGGCACACGTTCACCTTCACGCGCCAGGACGACGGCACCTACACCATACAGTGCGGTGGCAAGGCCGGCAAGGGCTTCTGGCAGGTGGAGGGTGACCGCCTGCGCAATGCCGCCCAGGGCACGCGCTTCCGCCTGGAACCCGTGCGCTGACCGTCACACACCTGCATACAGCCATGGAAAATGTTGGCCACCTGCGGGGAAAGAAGTAATTTTGCACTCACCAACACAAAGGTATCATTACTAAAGAAAGCAGATGACAGACATGAGAAGACTGATATTGGGCGCACTCGCGCTCGCATGCGGCACCCTGTCCCAGGCACAGACTGGCATCACCAGCGATGTGCTGAAGACCCTCGAGGGCAGCCAGGCCGACACGCCCACCGAGAAGGCCCTGCGCAACGCCATGGGTGGCACGAGCATACAGAAGCTGACCCTGAGCCAGGACAACCGCCAGGCCAAGGACACGCACTTCAGCACCGAGGTGAAGAACACAGGCATCAGCGACCAGCAGAACAGCGGCAGGTGCTGGCTCTTCACAGGCACCAACGTGCTGCGCAACCGCGCCATGCGCACGTTGGGAGTGAAAGACTTCTTCTTCAGCCAGGTGTATCTCTTCTTCTTCGACCAACTGGAGAAGAGCAACCTCTTCCTTCAGGGCATAATCGACACACGCAAGGAGGACATCGACAGCCAGATGGTGCGTTGGCTGTTCCAAAATCCGCTCTCTGACGGAGGCACCTACACGGGTGTGGCCGACCTGGTGACCAAGTACGGACTTGTGCCCCAGGACGTGATGCCAGAGACGTATGTGAGCAACCTCACCTCGGAGTTCAACGGACACCTCAAGCGCAAGTTGCGCGAGGCGGGCATCCTGCTGCGCGAGAAGAGCCAGCAGGGAGCCACCGAGAAGCAACTGGAAGCCATGAAGGTGGAGCAGCTGAAAACCGTCTATCACATGCTCGTCATGGCCTACGGACAGCCGCCAAAGTCCTTCACCTGGGCACCCAAGAAGGACGGGAAGTGCATCTCTGAGCCCAAGACCTACACACCGCAAGAGTTCTACAAGCAGATGTGCGCCGCCGGCGAGGACCTCTATGCCGACTATGTGATGCTGATGAACGACCCCAGCCGGCCCTATCACCAGGTGTATGAGATAGACTATGAC
>CAVKOT010000043.1:0-16237 GCA_963658045.1 Opitutia bacterium UBA4654 | reverse complement strand
CAGGATAGGATATACCATATACAACTTGGCGGCCTTTATGGACGGACAGATACAAGACTGTATCGACCATCTGATTGTGGCCGAGAACGCCGAGCGACTAAAAGAATCAGAATTATGACCAGACAAGAACTCATTGCCAGTATCAAGGAGAAGAGAAGTTTTCTCTGTGTGGGCCTGGATACGGACATCAAGAAGTTGCCCGAGCACTTGCTTCGGGAAGAGGATCCCATCTTTGCCTTCAACAAGGCTATCATCGATGCCACAGCCCCTTATTGTGTGGCCTACAAGCCCAACCTCGCTTTTTATGAGAGTATGGGCGTTAAGGGCTGGGTAGCCTTTGAGAGGACGGTACAGTACTTGCGGCAGAACTATCCCGGGCAGTTTATCATAGCAGATGCCAAGCGTGGTGACATAGGCAACACCAGTGCCATGTACGCCCGCACCTTCTTTGAAGAGGAGGACCTGGATGCTGTCACGGTGGCTCCCTATATGGGTGAGGACAGTGTCACCCCATTCCTTGGATATGAGGGGCGGTGGGTTATCCTGCTGGCTCTGACCAGCAACAAGGGCAGCCACGATTTCCAGCTCACCGAGGATGCCCAGGGAGAGAAACTCTTTCAGAAAGTCCTGCGCAAGAGCCAGGAGTGGGCAGGCAACGACCAGATGATGTATGTGGTGGGTGCCACCCAGGGCAAGGCTTTCGAGGAGATACGTGCTATCGTGCCACACCACTTCCTGCTGGTGCCTGGCATCGGAGCCCAGGGAGGCTCGCTTGAGGAGGTGTGCCGCTATGGCATGACCGACGAGTGTGGACTGATAGTAAACAGTAGCCGTGCAATCATTTATGCCGACCACACCGAGGCCTTCGCCCGTGTGGCAGGCGAGAAGGCCCACGAGGTGCAGTTGCAGATGGCAGAGCAAATGGATAAGTATGGAATTTAGCGCGCAGATGATAGCAGGCCTCATAGGGGGAACCGTGGTGGGTGACCCTGAGGCAAAGGTGAATAACTTCGCCAAGATAGAGGAGGGCAAGCCAGGCTGCATCAGTTTCCTTGCCAATGACAAGTATGAGCACTACATCTACGACACAGAGAGCAGTGTGGTGCTGGTGAACAACAACTTCGAGCCCAAGAGGGAGGTGAAGGCAACACTCATCAAGGTGCCTGATGCCCGCGAGGCCGTGGCACAGTTGCTGCAGGCCTATGAGAGCATGAAGCCCAAACGCACGGGAGTGAGCGAACTGGCATTTATCGACTCGACGGCCAAGGTGGGCAAGGACTGCTACATCGGTCCCTTTGTCGCCATTGCCGAGGGCGTGGAGATAGGTGACGGCTGTGTGCTTCATCCCCATGTGACCATAGGCAAGAACGCCAGGGTAGGTGACAATACCGAAATCTACAGCAACGCGGTCATCTACCACGACTGCCAGGTGGGCAGCCGCTGCATCCTGCATGCAGGTTGTGTGATAGGTGCTGACGGCTTCGGTTTCCAGCCTACCGAGAATGGCTATGACAAGATACCGCAGATAGGCATCGCTGTCATCGAGGACGATGTGGAGATAGGTGCCAACACCTGTGTTGATAGGGCCGTAATGGGGGCCACCATCGTGCACAAGGGAGTCAAGTTGGACAATCTCGTACAGATTGCCCATAATGACGAGATAGGCAGCCATACGGTGATGTCGGCCCAGGTGGGCATCGCCGGCAGCACAAAGGTGGGGGAGTGGTGCATGTTTGGCGGACAGGTGGGCATCGCAGGCCATGCCACCATAGCCAACCGTACCATGGCTGGCGCGCAGGCTGGCATCCCAAACAGCGTGAAGAAGGAGGGCACCGCCATCCAGGGCTCGCCAGCCATCGAGGGCCGCAACTTCTGGAAGTCAAGTGCCATCTTCAAGAATCTGCCTGACATGTGGAGCGACCTCAACCGCATGAAAAGGGAAATCCAGGCACTGAAAGAACAACTTGAAAGCAAATAACCGATATGCTGAAGCAAAATACACTCAAGGAGCAGTTCTCGCTCAGTGGCAAGGGACTGCACACGGGACTCAACCTCACCGTGACCTTCTTGCCCGCTCCTCCTGACCACGGATACAAGATACAGCGCATGGACATGCCTGGGCAGCCCATCATGGATGCCGTTGCCGAGAATGTGATAGACACCCAGCGTGGAACAGTCCTGGGCAAGGGCGACATGCGTTGCAGCACCGTCGAGCATGCCATGGCCGCATTGTATGCCCTGGGACTGGACAATGTGCTCATTCAGGTGGATGGTCCCGAGTTCCCCATACTGGACGGCAGTGCCGAACTCTATGTGGATGCCATCCAGCGGGTGGGCATCGAGGAGCAGGACGCGCCCAAGGATTTCTATTATATCACCAAGAAGATGGAGTTCCGCGACGAGACCACGGGCGCATGCATCACCCTGCTTCCCGACGAGGACTTCTCCATCACCGCCATGATTTCGTTTGACAGCAAGGTGCTGAGCAGCCAGTTTGCCACGCTGGACAACATGGACAAGTTTGCCAGTGAGGTGGCGGCGGCACGCACCTTTGTGTTCGTGCGCGAGATAGAGCCGCTGCTTATGGCCGGGCTCATCAAGGGCGGTGACCTGGACAATGCCATTGTCATCTATGAGCGTCAGACCACGCAGGAGAACCTCGACAAGTTGTGCCAGCTCACAGGGGCCGAGCGTCATGATGCCTCCGAACTGGGCTATCTGCAGCACAAGCCACTGGTGTGGGAGAACGAGCCCGCCCGTCACAAATTGCTTGACATCGTGGGTGACATGGCCTTGATAGGCAAGCCCATCAAGGGACGTATCATCGCCACCAAGCCTGGCCACACCATCAACAACAAGTTTGCCCGCATGATGCGCAAGGAGATACGCAAGCATGAGGTGCAGGCTCCCTACTATGACCCCAACAAGGAACCCATCATGGATGTCAACCGCATTCGCCAGATACTGCCCCACAGGTATCCCATGCAGTTGGTGGACAAGGTGATTGAGATAAAGGATAACAGCATCGTGGCCATCAAGAACGTCACCAGCAACGAGCCTTTCTTCCAAGGGCACTTCCCCAAGGAGCCTGTCATGCCGGGTGTGTTGCAGGTGGAGGCTATGGCACAGGCTGGCGGCCTGCTGGTGCTGGGCAACGTGGAGGATCCCGAGAATTACAACACTTACTTCTTGAAGATAGACAATGTGAAGTTCCGTCAGAAGGTTGTTCCTGGTGACACCCTCATCTTCAAGGTCGAACTGGTTTCACCGCTCCGTCATGGTATAGGCACCATGCAGGGTTACGCTTTCATAGGCGAGAACTGCGTGGCAGAGGCCACTTTCACGGCGCAGGTGGCGAAGTAGGGAGTCAAGCCCCTCCCGGCCTCCCCAGGGGGAGGAGGTCATTCTTGTTTGGATGGTGATTTTGGGGGGAGGGAGAACAAAGAATAAATTTGTAGAACAATGCTCTTCCACTCATGTGCTTGAAAAGCATCACCTCCCCTTGGGGAGGCGGGGGAGGGGCTGCTACATAGCCACCAGAAAGCCCTCACATGAATGGCGGCTCCTCCCCTTTGGGGAGGCGGGGGCAGGACATTTATATATATGAGTAAAATCAGTCCGTTGGCCTATGTTCACCCAGAGGCGAAGATAGGCGAGAATTGCGAGATTGGCGCTTTCTGCTACATCGACAAGGGTGTGGTGATAGGCGACAACAACACGTTGATGAACAGTGTGACCGTGCTCTACGGAGCGCGCATCGGCAATGGGAACATCTTCTTCCCCGGTGCCGTCATCAGTGCCATCCCCCAGGACCTGAAGTTCAAGGGCGAGGACACGACAGCGGAGATAGGGGACAACAACAAGATACGTGAGAACGTGACCATCAACCGGGGCACGGCTGCCAAGGGCAAGACCGTCGTGGGCAGCAACAACCTCCTGATGGAGGGGGTGCATGTGGCGCACGATGCCATTGTGGGCAACGAGTGCATCATAGGCAACTGCACCAAGTTGGCGGGTGAGACCGTCATTGATGACCGTGCCATCATGAGTGCCTGTGTGCTCATGCACCAGTTCTGCCGTGTGGGCAGTTACTGCATGGTGGGCGGTGGCACACGCTTCAGCCAGAACATCCTGCCCTTCAGCCTGGTGGCCCGTGACCCCGCAGCCTTCTGCGGGCTGAATGTCGTGGGACTGCGCCGCCGTGGCTTCAGCCGTGAGCTCATCGACAACATCCACCAGACCTATCGCATTATCCTGCAGGAGACAGGCAAACTTAATGACTTGCTCCAGCGCGTGGAGAAGGAGGTGCCCATGAGTCCCGAGATTCAGTATATCCTCGACTTCATCCGCACCAGCGAGCGGGGATTTATACGCTAAGTCAAATCCTTGTGTACCCATTCCCTGTGGACGCTTTCCCCAAGTGTCCACAGGGAGTCTGTACGCATACCTTTTATATTTAAGCAAGCACTTATGACACTCAGACTTACCCTCTTCAGCCAGGAAGTGGAGGACTTCGTGGTGGAGATTAAGATTGATGCCGAGGCCACATTTGCTGACCTGCACCGTCTGATACTGGCCGACTGTGGCTACCAGGAACTTGATGGACAGAAGTTTCTGATTTGTGACGAGGACTGGCGTGTGGAGAAGCAGGTGTGCATGCGTGATGTGGATGCCCGTTCCGAGGAGGATGTCTATCTGATGGAGCACACTGGCATAGGCGAACTGATGGACGATGAGGGACAGCGGATTGCCTATGTGTTTGACCCTGATGCCAGGAGATTTTTCCTGATGGAACTCACCGAGAACATGTTCGGACAGCCAGAGCCCACCCCCAGGGTGAGCCGCAGGCATGGCCAGGCTCCCAGTCAGACCCTGCAGGAGGATGCCTCCGATGCCGCAGCTGCAACATCGGGCGCGGCTGACACGGGTGAGAACTTCTATGGCGAGGATGGTTTCGAGGACGGGGAACTGGATCTCGATGGCTTTGAAATCAGTGACTGACACACCACTCGGACAGATGAACCTGGTGGTGCTGGTGGGGCCCACCGCAGTGGGCAAGACGGGTGTGGCCATTCGCCTGGCCCGTGCGCTGTCCTGTCCGGTGCTCAACTGTGACAGCCGCCAGATTTATCGGTGCATGGACATCGGCACTGCCGCCCCTACACGCGAGGAAGTGGCCCAGGCAATACACTATTTTGTGCGCAAACTCGATTTGGGGCAGGACTACAGTGCCGCCCGCTATGAGCAGGATGCGCTCGCGCTTATCGGGCAACTCTCCCGCACCCACCATCATGCCGTCTTGTCAGGCGGAAGCATGATGTATGTGGATGCCGTGTGCCAGGGAATCGATGACATCCCCACGGTGGATGCCCAGGTGCGCATCGACCTGAAAGACCGCTATGAGCGGGAGGGGCTGGAGCCACTGCTGCACGAACTGCAGAGGCTGGATCCCGAATACTACCAGGTTGTGGACCGAATGAACCACAAGCGGGTGATACATGCGCTTGAGATATGCCACACATCTGGCCGTCCTTACACCTCTTTCCGCGTGCGTGTCAGGAAGCAGCGTCCCTTCCATATCATCAAGGTGGGCTTGCGGCGTGACCGTGCAGAACTCTTCGAGCGCATCAACGCGCGTGTCGATCAGATGATGGAGCGCGGCTTCCTTGACGAGGCCCGTGCACTCTACCCCCTGCGTGACCTCAACGCCCTCAACACGATTGGCTACAAGGAGATGTTCCGGGTGCTCTCGGGCGAGTGGGAACTGCCCATGGCCGTGGAGCGTATGAAGAAGAACACGCGCGTGTATGCCAAGAAGCAGATGACCTGGTACCAGCGTGACGCTGACATCACCTGGTTTCATCCCGATGACTGGGAGGCCATCCTGGCCCACGTCCTTCGCTGTAGCAAGTAGGGCGAAGGGCATTGAGCAGACAAATCTTGACGTAAGGAATTGGTGGCCCGGCATCTTGTTGTTCCACGTGCGGTGCCAATTCTTGATTTCCCATTCCCAATACCTTATTTCACACGCTGTGGCACGCAGTTCAGCGCATGCCCATGCGATGCCTGTCGCATGCCGCTGCGACGACGCATGCATGCCGCTGTGATGGCACATGCATCGTGCTGCGTTGGCCAGTGGTGTGCGCTCTGTGGCGGAAAACATAAAATATATCAGGCGTGAGCGTCGGCATAAGCGCAACTTTTATTATTTTTGCATTTACAAACGAACTCGAAACATAATATTCCGCATGAATACAGCCTCTATCTGGCAAAAGTTTAGACGTGCCGTGCGCACACTGTATAGTGGGCCCTGGTACAAGAAACTGGTGGTGTGGCCGTGTACCCTCATCGTGCTTCTCATCTTGGGACTGGTGGCGGTTGACTGCAACTTCCTCTTCCTCTTTGGCCGGTCGCCTGGTTTCGCTGACATCGAGAAGCCCGTGGTGAGCGAGGCTTCCGAGATATACAGTGCTGACAGCGTGCTGCTCGGACGTTATTTCAGTGAGAACCGCACTCCTGTGGAGTATGAGGAGATTTCCCCTGTGCTCACCCGCACACTGATAGACACCGAGGACGAGAGGTTCTATCACCACCATGGGGTGGACTTCACCGGACTCTTTGCCGCCATGAAGGACATGGCCAGGGGGCACGCCCGAGGGGCCAGCACCATCACCCAGCAGTTGGCCAAGAACCTGTTCCGCGTGCGCACGCAATACTCCACAGGACTGCTCGGGCACATCCCGGGCGTGAAACTCCTGGTGATGAAGGCCAAGGAGTGGATAGTGGCTACCAAGCTGGAGATTATATTTAGCAAGGAGGAGATACTCACCATGTACCTCAACACTGTCGATTTCGGCAGCAACTCCTTTGGCATCAAGACGGCGGCGCGCACCTATTTTGGCACCACGCCAGACCGGTTGACCTATGAGCAGGCCGCAGTGCTGGTGGGGCTGCTCAAGGCCACCAGCAGTTACAATCCCCGCATCAATCCCCGCAACAGCCTGGCCCGGCGCAACACGGTGCTTGACCTCGTCTATGCCCATGGCCACCTCTATGTCGCTGGCAAGAAGGCCACGCAGGCCCAGTTGGACTCCATCAAGGCACTGCCCATACAGTTGGTCAACCGCAGCACCGAGAGCAGTTATGACGGACTGGCCCCTTACTTCCGCGAGGAGTTGGTCGATTACATCAACTCGATGTGCGAGCAGGGACTCATCCCTGGCTATGACGCCAGTAACAAGCTGGACCTCTATGCCGATGGCCTCACCATCTATACCACGCTGGACAGCCGCATGCAGGAATATGCCGAGCAGGCTGTGCTGAAGCAGATGAAGGTCATCCAGCAGCGGTTCAATGACCACTGGGGCAGCACTCCCCCCTGGCAGGACCGCCAGCATCGGGAGATACCGCACTTCATCGAGGACCTGGCCAAGCGCACGGCACATTATAAGTATCTCAAGGAACGCTTCCCCGACCAGCCCGACTCCATCGACTATTACCTCAACCAGCCGCATCCGGTCAAGCTCTTCAGTTACGACGGTCCTGTGGAGAAGGAACTCAGCACGCTGGACTCCATACGCTACATGGTCAAGTTTATGCACTGCGGATTCGTGGCCATCGAGCCGGACACGCGCCAGGTGAAGGCCTGGGTGGGAGACATAGACTTCAAGCCCTGGAAGTATGACAAGGTGACTGCCATGCGCCAGCCGGGTTCCACCTTCAAGCTCTTTGTCTATACCGAGGCCATGAACCAGGGGCTCACCCCCTGTGACCGCAGGCTGGATGCCTATGTGGCCTATCCCGACACGGTCGATGACAAGCCCACGGTGTGGGCACCCCACAATGCCAATGGCTATTTCACCGGGGCAGAGATGCCACTCAAGAGCGCATTCGCACAGAGTATCAACAGTGTGGCTGTGCGCGTGGGCATGGAAGTGGGCATTCCCAATGTGGCACGCACGGCTCATGCCATGGGCATACAGTCGCCCCTGCACGAGACCAAGTCACTCAGCCTGGGCAGCAGCGATGTCAACCTGCTGGAGTTGGTCAACAGTTACTGCACGGTGATTGATGACGGCAAGTACAATATGCCCATCATGGTGACCAAGATTCTGGACCGTGACGGCAATGTCCTCTATGAGGCCCGGCTCAACGAGACACAGGCCATTCCCTATCGCTCGGCCTACCTCATGCAGACGATGCTGCGCGCTGGACTCACCGAGCGGGGAGGCACGACTGCCGCCCTGTGGAGTTATATCCATCCCGTGCTGCAATACACTGAGTTTGGTGGCAAGACGGGTACGAGCAACAATCATTCCGATGCCTGGTTTGTGGGCGTCACGCCCAAACTGGTGGGCGGTGCCTGGGTGGGTGGCGAGTATCGCAGCATCCATTTCCGTACCGGTGCGTTGGGACAGGGAAGCCGTACGGCACTTCCCATCTTCGGCTATTTTATCCAGGATGTGCTCAAGGACGACCGTTTCAGCAAGTACCGCGAGAAGTTCGCCCCCCCACACGACCTGGACGCAAGCCTCTGGTCATGCAGTGGCTATTATGCCCAGCCCAATGACAGTACCGACACCGACTCGCTGGATATAGAGACGGAGCTTAACCCTGTGGAACTGGACGACGAGCCTCTGTCAGCCCCTGCAGAGGAGGTTCCCTCGCCTGGAGAAAGCGAGGAATGACAGACCGCGAGATAGACACCTCGAGCACAGAGTTCCAGAACGCGCTCTCGCTGATACACTTTACTCATCAGTCAGTATTTCTGACGGGTAAGGCTGGGACGGGCAAGAGCACGTTCCTGAAGTATGTTTGCAAGAACGTCAAGAAGAAGCACGTTGTGCTTGCACCCACGGGGATTGCTGCCATCAATGTGGAAGGCAGCACGTTGCATAGTTTCTTCAAGTTACCCTTCTATCCGCTCATACCCGATGACCCGAAGTTCTCTCCACGCAAGATACGCGACTTCCTGAAGTATAGGAAAAGTCAGATTAAATTGCTTGAGGAGGTTGAGCTTATCATCATCGACGAGATATCCATGGTGAGGGCCGACATCATCGACTTCATCGACCGTGTCCTGCGGGTCTATTGCCACAACATGCGGGAGCCTTTCGGTGGCAAGCAGATGCTTTTTGTGGGCGACGTGTTCCAACTCGAGCCTGTGGTGAAGTCTGACGAGCGGGACATCCTCTCGCGCTATTATCCCAATCCCTATTTCTTCTCGGCAAGGGTCTTCCGCGAGATGAGCCTGGTCAGCATTGAACTCCAGAAAGTCTATCGGCAGAGCGACCTGGGATTTATCACCGCCCTTGACCATATCCGCGAGAACAGGGTGAGCGACCTGGAGCTCCAGTTGCTCAACACCCGTTACTCCGAGGGTGGGGTGGTGGAGGCTCCCGACAACGCCTCGGCCTACAACATCGTGCTGGCCACACGGCGGGACAACGTGGATTACACCAACCAGAGCGAGTTGGACAAGTTGCCCGCCCAGTCCGTTGTCTTTGACGGAAAGATATGCGGGGAGTTTCCCGAGTCCTCGCTGCCCACCCTGCTCCATCTCGAACTGAAGGAGGGGGCACAGGTCATCTTCGTCAAGAATGACCCCGAGAAGCGCTGGGTCAACGGTACCCTGGGCAACATCACAGGCATCGACGAGGAACATTCCACCCTGGATGTCCTGACCGAGGAGGGGCTGCCAGTGACCGTCAGCCCAGAGACGTGGAGCAACACACGATACACGCTCAACGAGAAAGAGCACAAGATCGAGGAGGAGGAGATAGGCACCTTTACCCAGTTCCCCCTGCGTCTTGCATGGGCCATCACCATCCACAAGAGCCAGGGCCTCACCTTCAGAAACGTCACAGTGGATTTCTCGGGCGGTACCTTCGCGGGAGGGCAGGCTTATGTGGCCCTGAGCCGCTGTACCTCCCTCGACGGACTCACGCTCAAGAGGCGGCTCACCCGGTCTGACATATTCGTGCGTCCCGAGATTGTCGCTTTCGCCCGCCAGTTCAACAACCAGGAGGCCCTGCAGCACGCCCTGCGCTTTGCCAAGGCCGACAATGAGTATCGTGCCTGCTGCCAGGCCTTCGACCGTGGTGACATGCAGGAGTGCCTGGACCACTTCTTCGTAGCCATCCACACCCGCTATGACATAGAACAGCCGCATGCCAAGAGGCTCATACGGCGCAAACTCAACATCTTTCGCAAACTGCGCGACGAGAGGGATGAGATGCGAAGGCAACTGGACAGCCAGAACGCCAAGCTTGAGCGGCTGGCCAAGGAATATGTCTCCCTGGGGGACGAGTGCGTGACCGCCGCCCACAATGTGAAGGCAGCATTGGCCAACTACACCAAGGCCATTGACCTGAGCCCCCGTCTCCTGATGGCCTGGGTACGCCGGGGAGTCACCCTGGCCGACTCCGGCAGGGTGGATGACGCGTTGCATGACCTCAACCAGGCGGTGTCCCTCTCGCCACGCTCGTTCAAGGCCATCTACAATCGCGGACGGGTGTTCATGCAGAAGCAACTCTGGGCCGAAGCCATAAGCGACCTCACCCGCGCGACCAGTCTGAACGAGAAAAATCCACGGCCATACAAACTGCTTGGAGATGCCTATTCCCGCATGGGAGACGAGGAAAAGGCCGTGCTCTACTGGGAACTTGCCAAACAGCTCGAAAAAGACCCCTCTGACAACGTTTCTTAGCATCTCGTGTTGCACAGATGCTGCAATTTATGCAATAATTAACTTTTATTTGTTAAATTTAGTTAAATGGGCGGTAATCCCCTTTTGCATGCTTAGGTATTCCCTGAGAAATGATGTAAATTTGCTTTGTTAAGTGTCCCCTGACATAGGGATGGATGCCATAAACAAAGCAAACCGGCGGAAGTCCTGTAACGTGTACGGAACGAGAACAAATGACAAACTAAATAATAACACTAAAAAATGCGTATGACAAACCGTTTAAGCAAATGGAGCAGGCGTTCATCTCAACTGGTGTGCCTGCTGGCAGCGTGCGGCCTGATGTATGCTTGTAAGGACGAGTTCACACTGGACGATGAAAAGCCCAGTTGGCTCAACTCCAGCATCTACGAGAGTCTGCAACAGCGCGGTAATTTCAAGACGTACTTGCGGCTGCTTTCAGACAAAGACGTGAATCCCGCAAATGCGCGTCCGTTGTCCGAGGTGTTGAGCAGAACAGGCTCCAAGACCGTATTCGTGGCCGACGATGACGCTTGGGACAAGTTCTTCAAGCACAACGCCACACTGCCGGAGGCAAACCCATGGCACAATGCCACAAGTTATGAGAACCTGAGCCAGGCTCAGAAGAAGTTGCTCATACACACAAGTATGCTCAACAATGCCATCGTGATGGAGAACCTGGCCAGCAGCGAGGCCAGTGGTGGAAACTCTCCTGTGCGTGGCGAGTATATGCGCAGATACACGGATGTTGAGGTTACTGACAGTGTGACTTATGTGCCCTCAAGCCAGTTGCCAGTCAGCTATAGCCCTGTTGACAAGGACTACTGGTGGCGCTTCCGTGAGGAGAATGGTGGTAATGGCCTGTACATGGTGGCCGACAACACTCCCTCGATGATGCTGCACTTCACCAGTGAGCACATGACCAAGAATACGGTGACAGACAACGACTTCTCTATCTTCATGGGCCAGGATCGTGTGACGAGCGACGTGCACATCTATGGCTCCAAGTTGGTGGAGAAGGATGGTGTCTGCGAGAACGGTTATGTGAATGTGACTGACGCGCCCCTCTGCCCCCTCTCAAGCATGGCCGAGGTGATACGCACAAATGGCAAGACCAACATCTTCAGCCACATGCTCGACCGCTACAGTGCACCTTTCTACAACAAGGCACTCTCTGAGTCCTATCACGACCTGCACCAGGAGTTTGAGGACTCTATCTTCATCAAGAGGTATGTGTCCGACAACGGCTATGGTCATACGAAGTGGGCTTACGAGCCTGCCCCCCTGGGTACAATGGATGATTACATGCCCTATAAGGACAATACCAGCAAGGACATTATCCCCAGTCTGAAGTTTGACCCTGCATGGAACGGACTGTATGACGAGGTGCGTGTGGAGAAGGACATGGCATCCATGTTCATCCCCAGTGACGAGGCTCTCTGGAAGTACTTCACACAGGGTGGTGGCCTTCAGCTCATTGAGACTTACGGTGACCCCAACATGGTGTATGAGACTGTGGATGACCTCTACAGGAACATCGACAACATCCCCCTGGGTACGCTGCAGAGCCTTATCAACATCATCATGATACGCTCTTTCGTGGGCAGTGTTCCCAGCAAGATGACCAAGCTGCGTGACGATGCTCAGGAGCAGTTGTTCTATGCCGAGGACATCGAGAAGATTGATACCTGCTTGCTGGCCAGCAATGGTGCTGTATATATAATGAGTGATATCTATGGTCCTGCTGACTACACCTCAGTGACCTCACCTGCTTATATCAGCAAGACGAACAACATCATCAAGTGGGCCATCTATGACCAGACTTACATGGGACTGAACTACTATGCTTACCTGAAGGCTATGCAGAGTGAGTTCACATTCTTCCTGCCCTCTGACTCAGCCCTCCTTTATTATTATGACCCCACCAGTATGAAGAGCCGCACACCTCGTGTGATGCAGTTGTCATACAAGAACAAGACATTCCCCATCGAGGCCCGCAACTATAACTACTATGGCCTCTACAACTCTACCGCCGACAATCCAGTGGGTACTGTGGGCCGTGCTATTACTGGCCAGGGTGGTACCGTGCAGCAGAATGAGATTACCAACCGCCTGAAGGATATCCTGGAGAGCCACACCATCGTGCACGACGGAACCAATCCCATCAATGGCGAGGATGAGTACTTCCTCTCCAAGAATGGTAACGCCATCAAGGTGGATCGCGATGCTGAGGGACATGTGACCCGCGCTTATGGCGGTTTCCAGTTGGAGAATATCCGCCAGAACGTCCAGTCAGAGACAAAGGGCGTGACTGCATGTAATGTGACCAAGCCCTTTGAGGGACTGAAGAATGGACAGACCTATGTGATGGACTCTCCCCTGGTGCCCACATACCGCAGTGTCTATAGTATCCTGACCAACGATGATGACCAGAACAAGTGGGACGAGGAGGCTTGGGCCAACAATCCTTACTCTGAGTTCTATTACCTCTGCCAGTCTGATGCCTATGACGATGTCATCCAGGGCTGTGGCCTTGTGGACGAGCGCTGGTCAAGCAGCGAGCAGAAGTCTGCATTCAAGAAGTATCATGTGTTTGTCAACGACAATGGACCTGACTACAACGTGCAGTTCTTCAACAACTACCGCTACACGGTGTTCGTTCCCACCAACGAGGCTGTACGTGCTGCCATCGCTGCCGGTCTGCCCACATGGGAGGAGATCAAGGAGGACTACATGTCACACCGCAAGAAGGAGTGGGATCCCGAGACGGGCGACTGGAAGCAGAGCATTGACTCTCGCCCAGACTCAATTGTGTATGAGTACACTGACTCCCTGGAGACCACAGAGGACAGCCTCCGCATCCAGGCCAAGATTACTTACCTGACCAACTTCATCCGCTACCATTTCGCCGATAACTCTGTGTTTGCCGACAAGACAGCACTGAGCGACAATGAGATGGTGACCTCAAGTTATGACAGCGAGCTTGGACTGTTCTGCAAGATACATGTAGATAGGATCAAGCAGGGTGACGAGACTGTGCTTCGCGTGTGCGACGACCAGACTTACAAGGTGGACCCCAACAACAAGATGGCAACCGTGGGTGAGAAGAATGTGCTGGCACGTGACATGTCATGCTCACGCCGTCCTGTGGGTGTTGTGATGACGGGTATCAGCCTGGACGCATCCAGTGCTGCCGTGATACATCAGATTGATGGTGTGCTTAACCACACCGCACTTGTCAACGGAAGGTATGACTCCCTGTGGGCTACAGCGTCCGCTGCCAAGAAATATCTAAAGAGATACGGTACTATCAAGTAATACACTTTCACTATGAACAAACTTATCAAGCTTATATTGCTTTGGGTGATAGCCATGATGGCTTTGCCCGCAAGTGCACAGCAACGGCGTATCTCCGGTACCGTATCGGATGCAATTGATGTCATCATGGGTGCCAACGTTGTGGAGAAAGACAAGAACAACCGTATTGTCAGCCAGACTGTGACGGATATGAATGGTAACTTTACCATGAATATCAAGGATCCCAACAACACGCTGATTATCTCCTTCATGGGCTACAAGAGCTTCTCACAGAAGGTGGGTAGCAGAAATGTGTTCAAGGTTACACTGCAGGACAACGTGAAGACCCTCAAGGACGTGGTGGTGACAGGTAAGAAGAACGCTCCCACTACAGGTCTTGAGATTCCCGCCCGCGAGTATGCTGGTGTGGCACAGAAGTTCAGCATGGATGATGTGGAGGGACTTTCCTTCGAGTCTGTTGACCAGGCTCTGCAGGGACAGATTGCCGGTCTGGACATCGTGCCAAACTCTGGTAACCTGGGTTCGGGTACGACCATGCGTCTGCGTGGTACTACCACCATCAATGGTAATGCACAGCCCTTGATTGTTGTGAACGACCATATCTTTGAGTTGCCCGAGGATGCACAGAATGTGAACTTCGAGACAATGGACAACGAGGAGCAGTTCTCTACACTGCTGAACGTGAACCCTGAGGACATCGAGAGCATCACCATCCTGAAGGATGCCGCCTCTGCTGCCAAGTGGGGTATGAGAGGCTCGAATGGTGTTATCGAGATCAAGTTGCGCCGTGGTCACAAGGGCCCCACCAACGTGGCTTTCAACTACAAGTTTGATGGAACATGGCAGCCCGATGGCTACAAGATGCTGAATGGTGACGGATACACCATGATGCTGAAGGAGGCTTACTACAACCCCAACCAGGTGCCCACAAGCATCACGGAGTTGGACTACAACATGGAGTATCCCTTCATCTACAACCATTACAGCCGCAACACAGACTGGGTGGACGCTGTGACACAGTTCGGTAAGCAGCACAAGTACTATGTGTATCTCTCCGGTGGTGGTGACAAGGCTACCTTCCGTATCAGTGCTGGTTATGACAAGAGCAAGGGTACCATTATTGGCCAGAAGCTTGACCGCTTCAGCACCACCTCTGCTTTGGACTACTATGTGAGTGACCGTATCAAGTTCAGCAGCAACATCAGCTTGACCTTCACCACCAACCACAAGAACTATGGCAACGACATCCTGGCGCGTGCATACAATGCAATGCCAAATATGAGCATCTATGAGTATGACGTGAATGGTAATGTCACAGGCAACTACTTCAACATGTTGCCTCTGGCTGCAAACTACAGTACTGGCGATACCAAAGAACTGCCACAGAATGGCTACCGCACCTCTTATGAGTTGAGGGACCAGTTTGTGAATGGCAACCCTGTGGCCCGCGCCATGAGGGCTTGGTGGAAGCAGAAGCAGTACAACCTGACTCCTCAGTTCAGCATCGAGTACAAGTTGCTGGGTAAGGAGAACGACCAGCACCGCTTGAACTATGTGGGCGATGTGCAGTTGAACATCTACAACACCAGTGATGACAACTATTGCCCCAGCGAGCTGAAGCCCATGGATTGGGTATGGGGTGGTGACAACTCTGCAGCCCTGACCTCCAACGAGCGTAACTATGTGAGCAATGATGAGTATAAGTCACTCGAGTTCACCACACGTCATGACCTGCGCTACTATTCAGCATTCAAGAACAAGGACCACAGCCTGAGCGGTTTGGTTCGTTTCGAGATGGCTACCGGTAGCAGCAGCAAGCAGAACCTGGGCCTGTGGAACGTGCCCAATGGCATTACTGACCCCACCGTGGTTGCCCTGCTTCGCAGCGCAAGCGCAAGCAACAGCGAGTGGAGAAGCCACAGTTTCTATGAGCAGGTACACTATGCCTACAAGGGTAAGTACAACTTCGACGCTACCCTGCGTACAGATGGTAGCACCAGTTTCGGTGCAGGACACAAGTACGGCACATTCCCCTCGGTAGGTGCTCGTTGGAACATCAGCGATGAGGGTTTCATGCAGTGGAGCAAGAAGTGGCTGAGCATGCTGGCCTTCCGTCCCACATGGGGTATCACCGGTAACACCGGCGGCAGCGGCTCTGACCAGTACAACAAGTACTCTACCAGCGGCTACTATAATGGCCACCAGGTCATCAAG
>CAVKOT010000042.1:0-16426 GCA_963658045.1 Opitutia bacterium UBA4654 | reverse complement strand
AGCATGCGCTCACCACCACGCTGAAGAATGCCATCGCGTCAGGCAAACTGGCCCATGCCTACCTGTTCTGTGGCCCGCGCGGAGTGGGCAAGACCACCTGCGCACGCATCTTCGCCAAGGCCATCAACTGCCTCTCTCCCCTGCCCAATGGTGATGCCTGCGGCCAGTGTGAGAGTTGCCGGGCCTTTGACGAGCAGCGCTCCATGAGCATCAGCGAGCTGGATGCGGCAAGTAACAATTCTGTGGAGGACATACGTGAACTCTGCAAGCAGGTGCTCATCCCGCCCCAGGTGGGTAAGTACAAGGTGTTTATCATCGACGAGGTACATATGCTCAGCCCGGCAGCCTTCAACGCATTCCTGAAGACGCTTGAGGAGCCGCCCTCGTATGTCATCTTCATCCTGGCCACGACCGAGAAGCACCGCATCCTGCCCACCATCCTGAGCCGCTGCCAGGTGTATGACTTCCAGCGCATGAGCACCCAGGACACCATCGCCCACCTGCAGCGGGTGGCCGAGAAGGAGGGCTACGAGACAGAGCCCGAGGCACTGAACCTCATCGCGCAGAAGGCTGACGGAGGCATGCGTGACGCACTCTCCATCTTTGACCAGATGGTAAGTTTCACAGGAGGAAGGCTCACCTATCAGAATGTGTGCCAGAGTCTCAACGTCCTGAGCACGGAATACTACTTCCGGCTGGTGGACCACTTCCTCTCCTGCGAGGTGCAGCCCTGCCTGCTGCTGCTGAATGAGATCCTGCAGAAGGGCTTTGACGGTGGCAACTTCATCGCGGGGCTGGCCACCCACCTGCGCAATCTGCTGGTGGCAAGGGACGCTTCCACACTGCCGCTCCTGGAGATGAGCGAGCAGATGCAGCAGAAGTACAACGGGCAGGCACTGCGGTGCCAGCCCCGGTTCCTGTACAAGGCCATCAAGTTGTGCAACGATTGTGACCTTGCCTACAGGACCAGCAACAACAAGCGTCTGCAACTGGAGATATGCCTCATACAGGCCGCGCAACTCAACGAAGAGGACTCTCCTGGGGCGGGGCTTTGCCCTGCCAAGACATTAAAACCCATTTTCAATGCGCCCGAAGCCCAGGGCAAGGGCGCATCCACACAGGCGGAAAACCAGCCTGTGCCGCAAGGCTCTGCCCAGGCAGGGCCACATGCCACATCGTACGCCCCACAGCCACAGGCCGACCTGGCTACCGCGCAAGTGTCCGAGCCACGTCCGGTTATGCGACACACCGCCCCTCCCGCCACCGCTGCGACTGCATCCCCCGCAGGCACTGCCACACCGGCCGGGAGCACGCTGAGGAAAGTGACGTTCAAGAATATAGGCACTAAGAAGAAGGCCGACGAACAGCCTGACACCCAGAGTGAGGCTGTGCCACTGCCAGCCATCCCACTGCAACTGGACTCGATGCGTGTCTCGTGGCAAAGATATGTGGGCATGATGCCCGACAGCCAGACGGCCATGAGGCAGCGCATGCAGGCCATGCAGCCCACCCTGCTTGACTCCGACACCATCTGTGTGACAGTGGGAAGTGTGCCGGTACGCGATGACCTGGAGGCCATGCGTCCCTCCATCGAGCAGTTTATCCGCCAGGACCAGAGGAACTGCAACGCCAGGATACAGGTGCAACTGGTGCAACTGGAGGAAAAGGGCATCTACAGCAAGACTGACCACATGGAATCTATGGCCGGGAGAAACGCTGCCGTCAAGCAGTTGATAGATGACCTGGATCTCGATTTGCGCTGATGGTGGGGGCTGGGCATGTGCCTGGCAGACGTTAACGGGTCGCCTGTAAGCAAGAGAGGGGGCTGTGCCATCAGTGGCACAGCCCCCTCTCGTATTATGCCGGTCGCTGCCGGATGTCAGATGATATACTGCTTGCTGATGCTCTCATTGTTGAGGACGCAGCGGATGGTGTTGGCTATCAAGTCAGCGATACTGAGCTCCTTGACCTTGGAGCAAGCGTTGTTGTAGGGGATGCTGTCGGTAAACACCAACTCCTCCAGCGCGCTGTTCTGCACACGCTCACTGGCAGGGCCGCTCATCACACAGTGGCTGGCGATGGCACGCACGGTGCGTGCGCCCTTGGACTTCATCAGGTCGGCAGCCTTGGTGATGGTGCCGGCGGTGTCCACCATGTCGTCCACAAGCACCACGTTGGCATCCTTCACGTCACCGATAATCTCCATGCTGGCCACCTCGTTGGCCTTCTTGCGTGACTTGTTGCAGAGCACCAGGGGACAGTTGAGGTACTTGCTGTAGGTGCTGGCACGCTTTGTGCCGCCCACGTCGGGAGTGGCTATCACCAGGTTGTCCAGGTTGAGCGACTGGATATAGGGAAGAAGCACGCTGCTGGCATACAGGTGGTCAACGGGCACGTTGAAGAATCCCTGCTCCTGGTCAGCGTGCAGGTCCATGGTGATCATGCGGCTGATGCCGGCCACACTGAGCATGTCGGCCACCAGTTTGGCGGCAATGCTCACGCGGGGCTTGCTCTTGCGGTCCTGGCGCGCCCAGCCGAAATAGGGAATCACAGCATTCACGGTCTTGGCCGAAGCCCTCTTGGCTGCGTCTATCATCAGCAGGAGCTCCATCAGGTTGTCGGCATTGGGGAAGGTGCTCTGCACGAGGAACACGTCCTGCCCACGGATGCTCTCCTCAAAGCAAACCTCAAACTCGCCATCGGCAAAGTGTGTGATGGAGAGGTCTCCCAGTTTGCAATCCAGACTCTGACAAATCTTCTCGGCCAGATAACGGCTCTTGGTGCCAGAGAACACCTTGAATGTTTTCTTTTCTTCCATGTCTTTATTTACGGATTAAATATGTTTTGTATGAACATTCATGTCTTTTCCGCCTGGATTCTCCCCCATCGCTCCATGGCTTATTCCGTAGCCATACGCAACCTGCGTAGGCGTGTGTAAGTCCGGCATTGGCGGCCAGGCGCCCCTGTCTTGCTGTGATAAGAGTCGGATATCAGGCTGGAGAGATGCATACAACGGACTGGGAATAAGCCATGTATGTACAGATATAGCAGTTTCCTTCCCCCACACGGAAGAGTGGTCAGCACCTCGTCCTCCTCCGCGAAAAAGCCAGGGTTGGTAAGCACTATGGGTTTCATTCTGCTTGGCATCTCCTTATTTGACTGCAAAGATAGCACTTTTCATGTGTCTGTGCGCAAGAGAGAGGCAGAATTGTAACCCTTATCCCAAAAAAATTGACTAACTTTGCACTTGTCAGATGGGAGGCGCGGCCTGTCAGAGAGCGGCAATGCCGCTCCACCCGCATGCCCTCCCCAGGAAAGTGGGAAGTGATAACCCAAGACTAACATAATACGAGATGAACAGAAGAGACTTCTTGAGGAACAGTGCCGTGCTGGCTGCGGCACAGACAGTGGCAATCCCCGCGATGGCAGCCGGGGGCCAGGCCAAGGCCGCCGACACGGCTGCGCCAGCAGACCAGCCGCTCATCGACAGCGAGCCCATGCTGCAGAACTATGCCGAGACAAGCGTGGGTGTGGCCTTCAGCGTGACGGACAAGGCCAATGGCTATGTAATCTATGGCGAGCAGGCCGACCTGTCCGACGGGCAGAAGGTCTATTGCGGAGGATACCGCGTGACGGACATGAATCCCGATGTGATGCTGGTGCGCCTGACTGGGCTGAAGCCTGCCACTACCTATTATTATAAGGTAGGTGCCGACCGCATCCACTATGGGGGCGGCTATGACATGAAGATAACGGGCAACGAGGAGGGCAAGCGCACCTACTCCTTCCGCACTGCGGGCGCGGGCGCGAAGAGCCACTTCTGTGTCATCAACGACACGCATGTCAACTGGCCCGCCTTTGAGAAACTGACCACAAAACTGCACTCGTTGGCCCCCTCCTGCGTGATATGGAACGGTGACGCGAGCAACACCGAGGAGACCATCGCAGCCCAGAAGCGCATCTTCCTGAAGCCCGAGGTCACCCACAAGGACTATGCGGCCACGACACCCTACCTCTTCTGCCCCGGCAACCATGACTCGCGTGGCCTGGCCAACCGCCACCTGGAGCGGGTGTGGATGTACAGGCAGCCCGAGGAGCGCGACGGCAGGGACTGGGACCTGGGCAGGAACTTCGCCGTGCGCATGGGCGACATCGCGCTCGTGGGACTCGACACGGCCGAGGACAAGATGGACACCAACCCCATCTTTGCCAACCTGTTCGCCTCTGCCTCCTACCGCAAGGCACAGGTGGACTGGCTGCGCGACGCGCTCAAGCGCAAGGAGATTGCCAGCGCACCCTATCTGGTGGCCTTCTGTCATATACCCCTCTTCGACTCTAATCCCAAGGCCAACCCCGGTGATGTGGCTCCTGCTGACAAGGACCCACGCTACTCGACGGACTTCGCGGCATGGCAGCGCACCTGTGCCAACCTGTGGACACCGCTCCTGCAGGAGGCTGGCTGCCAGATTATCATCTGCGGGCACCAGCACCGCTACCGCTATGACGAGCCCACCAAGGAGCGCACGTGGGCCCAGATGATAGGTGGAGGGCCCGAGGGCGTGAATGTGAAGTCTGGCTCCTTTGCCACCATCATCGAGGGTGAGACGAAGGACGGGGCGCTGACTGTGCGGGTGCACAATGTGGTGAAGGGTGAGGTCATCGACGAGCACACCTTCAAACCCCGCAAGGTGAAGCGCAGCCGCAAGGGCTGAGGGCCGTCCCAGCCCATGGGCATCATCGTGCCGGGGCGGACGGGATGGGCTGAAGCCATGTCATGATACGGGAAGCCGTGTTGCCACTCGTTGGCAGCACGGCTTCGCTGCGTTTGTGCGTCAAGCGGAGAAGGGAGTCCGGCGGGGGAAAAAACGCATGCCCCTGTATGGACGCACGCATGCCACTGCGAGAGTCCACGCAGGGGCATGCAACGGCTCACACAGCGGCATGCGTTTCGTGCGGCACCATGAGCGCGTTCGACAGGCAGCGTGCGTTCCTTTTACGCGCGACACATTGCATGGGTCGTAAAAAAAACATATCTTTGCAAGAGAATGTGCCAGGGTGGAGACTCCATAAGCGGAGAACCCTGTGCCCGCAGCACCTATCTCGATTGGACTGAAACGTAATGAAACTGATTAGAAAACTGGGACGCCTGGTTATGGGGCTGGCTGACATCTATGTCCTGCAGGGATGTGGACGCTTCCATAATGAGGAAAAGAGGCTACTCGCCACCTATTACAACGACCAGGCAGGCAACGGGACATTCCTGCCTGGAGTGGTGATGATGGTGGATGGCCACGCTATGCATGGGGGCATGTCAGACCGCCTGCGCGGCATGGCCTCGGTGTATGGCTATTGCAGGGAACATGGTATCCCCTTCCACATCCACCATGTAGCCCCATTCAGGCTGGAGGACTACCTTGAGCCGGCACAGGTCAACTGGTTGGCAAGGGACGGGGAGGTGACCTACTGCAGAGCCGAGGCCCGCCCCGTGATGCTCATGCTGCACCTGATACCCAGCAAGCTGCATCGGGCCTACCTGAATTGGCTATTCCGCCATGAGGACTGGAAGCACAGGCAGTACCATGTGTACAGCAACACGCTTCTCTATGACCGTGACTATGCAGCCAATTTCCATGCGCTTTTCCGCCCGGTCGCCCGGTTGGAAAGGGCCGTCGGGGACGAGTGCGAGCGCATCGGGGGCAGGTATGTGGCTATGGTATTGAGGTTTCAGCAACTCCTGGGCGACTTTGTCGAGGGGGACTATGAGACACTGCCCATGGACGAGCGGAAGTCATTGGTCGAGAAGTGCCTGGCCCAGATAGACACGTTGCACAGCAGGCATGGAGAGGATGCCAGGGTGCTTGTGACATCGGACAGCACCACCTTCCTGGCTGCCGCCCAGGCGAGGTTCCCCTATGTGCATGTCATTGCTGGCAAGGTCGTACACATGGACTATACGTCCAACGCGGACTATCAGACCTACATGAAGTCGTTCCTGGACATGCTGGTGCTCTCCAGGGCAAGCAAAATCTACCTCCTGCGCACGGGCAAGATGTACAAGAGTGGCTTTGCCTACAGGGCTGCGGCTATCAACAGCGTGCCATACGAGTATGTGGACTTCTGATGCAGGCAGGTGCGTGGACGATGGCTCTTCCCATAGAGTCTCCCTGCCCTGTTCCAATGTGTAATCACAAACAAGACATAATATAATATGGATAAGAAAAGTTCAGGGGCAGACAGGCATCTGCCAGACAGTAATATCTCACGCCGCCACTTCCTCAAGGCCGGGGCGGCAGGCGTGGCAGGCATAGGCATCCTGGCCGCCGGGGGAAAGGCGGCCTATGACTTCATGAGGACGGTGGATGTCAAGGGGCATGTGCTCATCATCGGTGGCGGAGCCGCTGGCTGCAGCATGGCCGCGCGGCTGGCACGCCGGATCGAGCATCCCCACATCACCATCGTCGATCCCAGTGACCGCCAGTTTTACCAGCCTGGGTTCACCTTCATCGCAGCAGGCATCTTCCAGCCCGACGAGGTCTGGCGCGCGCAGCAGGACTGCATCCCCCAGGGCGTGCGCTGGGTCAAGGACACGGTGACCGTGCTGGACCCCGTCAGCCAGGAGGCCTGCACGGCCGGCGGCGAGCACCTGCACTATGACTTCCTGGTGCTGTGCCCCGGCATCCAGCTGGACTGGGACCAGGTGGAGGGCATCACGCGCGAGACACTGGGGCGTGGCAATGCCCACTGCATATATGACTTCCAGGGTGCGCAGAGATACTGGCCTGCCATGCAGCGGCTGGTCGAGAAGGGAGGCCGGGGTGTGTTTACCGACACCTACACCAAGCACAAGTGTGGCGGGGCTCCCAAGAAGATATGTATGCTCACCGAGCACCTGGCCCGCAAGAGGGGCAATCGCGACCATGTGCAGATTGACTATTTCTGCTCCGAGAAGGCCCTGTATGACGTGCCCTATTACACTCCCCGTCTGTTGCAACTCTATGACGAGCGTGACATCGGCCTGCAGGTGAACTGCCGCGTGAAGGGCATCGACACCCAGGCCAGGCGCGTGTACATGGAGCGTCATGAGACACGCAAGGAGATGGTGTGGGACAGCGAGGCCGGGCAGAAGGTGGAGCAGGAGGTGAAGGTGGTGACTCCCTTTGTCGAGGACTATGACCTCCTGTCCTTCGTGCCCCCACAGTCAGCACCCGACTTCATCAAGCAGAGCGGACTGTCATGGCAGGAGGGCAAACTGGCCACAGGGGGCTGGGTGGAGGTCGATAAGGGGACGCTCGTGCACACACGCTACCCCAACATCATCTCGCTGGGTGACTGCGCGGGCATCCCCACGAGCAAGACCTCCTCGGCCATACGCATGCAACTGCCTGTGGCAGAGGCCAACCTGCTGGATGTCATGCAGGGCAGGGAGCCCTCGCACCGCTATAACGGCTATGCCTGCTGCCCCATCGTGACGGATTATGGGCACGTGCTCCTGTGTGAGTTTGACTACGAGAAGCGTCCCGACATCACCTTCCCCTTCTCGGTCCAGGACATGTCGCAGGAGCGCAGGACAGCCTGGTGGCTCAAGCGTTACTTCCTCAAGCCCATGTACTTTGACGCCATGCTCAAGGGCTACATGTGACCACAGCCGTATCGGAATTATGCCACGCATTCACCATCAACCGCCCATGACACTTTGTGTCAATGACCATATCGAGGACATGGCAGGCGATGCCCTGGAGCGGGCTCTCGCCTGCCTGCCCTCATGGCGCAGGGAGCGTGCGCTGGCCTACAGGCACGAGGAGGGGCAGTTGCAGTGTGCGCTGGCCTACGTTGAGTTGTGTCGTGCCCTGGCCTTGCGCGGAGTGGCTGTCACAAAGCCACGGTTCGAGCTGGGCGCGCACGGCAAGCCCCGCCTGCCCGAGTGCCCCGGACTGCACTTCAGCCTCAGCCACTGCCGCGTGGCTGTGGGCTGTCTGCTCTCCAGCCGCCCCTGCGGACTGGACATCGAGACCATACGCCCACTGAAGCCCATGCTCGTGCGACGCACCATGAACGACCAGGAGCAGGCGCGGATATTCTCCTCGCCCACTCCCGAGATGGAGTTCACCCGCCTGTGGACCCGCAAGGAGGCCGTGTGCAAGTTGCTTGGGACGGGCATCACAGACTCCCTGCCCGACATCCTGGGCGTGGCGAGCGGGCAGAACATACGGCTTCACACGGTGTGCAATCCAGGCCGCGGATATGTGCTCTCGACAGCGGAAGGGGACGGGGACTGACGCGAGACTTTACCTATTTGTCACAACATCGTAATACCGAAACAGTTGCTGTAAGGACAAAACAGGCTAACTTTGCCATCGATAAGCGAAAACACATGAGGACATGAGAATATTGGTAGTGGATGACGAGCAGGACCTGTGTGAGATACTGCAGTACAACCTGGAGACTGAAGGATATGAGGTGCATACGGCCAACTCGGCCGAGGAGGCTCTGCGCCTGCCCCTGGAGACCTTTAACCTGATATTGCTTGACGTGATGATGGGTGAGATGTCGGGCTTCCAGATGGCTCTCAAGATGAAGGAAAACCCTGTGACCAGCCATGTGCCCATCATCTTCATCACCGCCCTGGAGGGCGAGGACAGCCTGGTGAGGGGGCTAAACATCGGGGCGGACGACTATATGGTCAAGCCACTGAGCCTGCGCGAGGTGAAAGCCAGGATAAAGGCTGTGCTGCGGCGCAGTGCCAGGCCTGCCGACGAGGAGCGCGCCACCCAGAGCGTCTTTACCTATCAGGGACTGAGCCTCAACTGGGATGCCAAGTCGGCATCCATCGATGGACAGCCCGTGGCACTGACCAAACTGGAGTTTGAGATGCTGTCGCTCCTGCTCAAGAATGCGGGCAGGGCGTTCAGCCGTGAGGAGATGCTGGAACGTTGCTGGCCCAAGGATGCCATCGTGCTGGACCGTACAGTGGATGTGAACATCAACCGCCTGCGCAAGAAGATGGGCCCCTATGGCAAGTGCATACGCACTCGCGTGGGCTTCGGATACACCTTTGAGGGATAGGCCACCCGGGCAGCGTGGGCCAGGGGATATTTCTCAATACAATTTCGAGCAACTGCTTATGATTAAGTCCAAGAGTTTCCAGAAGAACATGTTCTTCAGCGTGGGAGCCATCTTTGTGCTCTTTGCCCTGTGCTTCAGCGTCTATCAGTACAGGAGGGAGAAGGAGTACAAGATAGACATCCTGCACGCCAGGCTGCAGATGTACAACTATGAGATGATGCACTCGCTGCGCGAGCAGGGGCTGCTCGACAGGAAGGCCTTCATGGCCTATGTGGCCAAGCATCACTATGAGGGACTGCGCGTGTCAGTCATTGACAGCACTGGCCGGGTGGTGATGGATAGCCGCGAGAAGAATGTGGGCACGCTGGACAACCACCTGCACAGGCACGAGATAGACGATGCTCTGAGGCATGGCAATGGCTACGATATCAAGCGCGTGTCGGCATCCACGCATCGCACCTACTTCTATTCAGCCACCAGCTTTGGCCGCCTGGTTATACGGTCCGCAGTACCCTACTCTGCCGAACTGACCAAGTCGCTGCAGGCTGACAACACCTACCTGGTCTTTGCCTTGCTGCTCACCATCCTGCTGGGTTTCATACTATACTTCCACACCTCGCGCATCAGCCGCCACATCGGTTATCTGCGTGAGTTCGCGAGGAAGGCAGAGCAGGGTGAGGAACTGGACCATGAACTGGAGAAGCGGTTGCCCGATGATGAGTTGGGGGACATATCGCACACCATCATCATGCTCTACTGGAAGCTGCGCCATGCCGAGGAGGAAAAACTGAGAATCAAGAAGCAGCTCACACAGAATGCTGCCCATGAGCTGAAGACTCCGGCTGCAAGTATCCGGGGCTTTCTGGAGAGCATCATCGAAAATCCGGACATGCCACAGGACACACGCAAGCACTTCCTGGAGAGGTGTTATGCACAAAGCCAGCGTATGTGCAAACTGCTGCAGGACATGGCTTCGCTCACCAAACTGGACGAGACGCAGGAGCGCATGGAGCAAGGCATCGACCAGCCGGAGATGCGGCAGAAGGTGGATGTGGTGAAGGTGGTGGCAAACGTGCTGGAGGACACAGCCCTGCAACTGAAGGAGAAAGGTATCGAAGTGGTGACCAATATGCCCCGACAGGTGATGATAACAGGCAATCCCACACTCGTTTACGGCATTTTCCGAAACCTTGTGGACAATTCTATCGCCTATGCCACAGGCGCGACCAGGCTGTGCATCATGTGTATCGAGGTGGAGGAGGGAGACCGGCATACCTACGAGTTCACGGTGAGTGACAATGGCCCAGGTGTCTCTCCCGAGCATCTACCACACCTCTTCGAGCGTTTCTACCGCGTGGAGAAAGGACGCTCACGCAAGTTGGGGGGCACGGGCCTCGGACTGGCCATCGTGAAGAATTCCGTCACCGCACATGGAGGGACTGTATCGGCCGAGCTGACCCCGCATGGTGGACTGACCATACGCTTCACCCTCTCCAGTTAAATGTCCTGTCGTTTATCCTGCACTATGATACCTTATATATATACGCCAAGAGCCTTATGCGATGGACATAAGGCCCTTGGCGTATGTGTGAGTTATATCTTCCCTTTTCTTCTGGGCAGGCTGAGCGCAATACGAGTCCAGCCAGTGTCATGCCGAAGATACCTGTGATAGGGCACATGGAACCATTGACATGTATCTTGTTGTCATGCCAGTCATAGGGTTTCTTGATGCCATCCCTGCTTTCCGTCTCCAGCCTCTTGCCTGTGGCAGATGTGGTCTCCCCACCTAACAGGCTGGCAAGGAAATCCTCACTCCATCGTGCCCTCAATGGTCAGGCGCACAACCTCGCTGATGGCATTGGAGCGTATGGTCACCGTCTTCTGGAAGTGTCCTGGGAACTTGTCAGTCCCATTGTAGGTGACCTCTATCACCCCGCGTTCCCCCGGCTTGATGGGCTTGCGGGGCCATGAGGGCACTGTGCAGCCGCAAGTGGCAAAGGCCTGGTGGATAATCAAGGGAGCCGTGCCTGTGTTGGTAAAGGCGAAACTGCACCGCACGATTGGGTCTTTCTTGCTGAAGTGACCGAAGTCATGGCGCAGGGTATCAAACTTCACCTCTGCATAGTTCTCGGCCTTGGTGGTCACCGAGGCCCGCACGTCTGTGCTGGTCACCTTGGGCTTCTGGGTCTGTGCATAAAGCCCTGTTCCACCCAGCATCAGCAAGGCTGCCATTACGCATCCTCTTATTCTGTTCATGTTATGTTCTTTCTTCATATTTAATATCAAACAGTTAATTCGTTTTGTATAATCTTTCCTTTAAGTGCAGGCCGCCTGCCTGTCCTGTGTCCTGGCATCTTCGTTTTGCGGGTCATGCCGTCTGCCACACCCATGCTACAGGCATGCGGGCCAGTGCCATTGCCTGGCATGGACGTATTGACGCATCTCCTTGGAGACCTGCTTCCAGCCTACAAAGTTATGGAATTATTCTATATTATAATGTGGAGCACTTGGAATTTAACTTTGATATACAGACTGCGGGTGAAGGTTTTTTAGTAATTTTGTGCCCCGATGACGGAATGAGAGTTAACGCAAGAGTACACAAGACATGCTGATATACAATACTACATACGCCCTACAGGAAGAGGAACTGGCTTGCTTCCTGGTTTGGGTAAGGGAGAACATGATACCTGCCGTGCATGCCGACGGCGCGTTGAGCGAGGGCAGGCTGGCACGCATCCTGAGTCATGGCGATGAAGAGGGCTATAGTTTCAGCCTCCAGTTCACCGTGGCAGACTCCGCCACCTTGCACAAGTGGTTTCTACGCCAGGGCAAGCAGCTTCAGATGGAGATGCGCAAGGTCTTCGGCAACAGAGTGGTGGGATTCTCCACCCTGATGGAGGTGATGGAATGACAGCACGACAGGCAGGCGAACAGGTGATATTGGGAATCGACCCGGGTACCAACATCATGGGCTATAGTGTGCTGCGCACAGCAAGACGCACCCTGGAGGTTCTGGCTATCGGGGTTATAGACCTGCGCAAGGCTGGCGACCCTTATAGCAAGTTGGGACATGTGTTTGAGCGCGTGTCGGGCATTATCGAGGCTTATCTGCCCGACTGCCTGGCCATCGAGGCTCCATTCTTTGGCAAGAATGTGCAGAGCATGCTCAAGTTGGGGCGTGCCCAGGGTGTGGCCATTGCGGCAGCCATCAGCCGCCAAGTGTCCATTACCGAATATGCCCCCACCAAGATAAAGATGGCCATCACAGGCAATGGCAATGCAAGCAAGGAGCAGGTGGCCGACATGCTGCGCAGGATACTGCACCTGGATGCCAAGGAGATGGGTGACTTCCTGGACGCCACGGATGCCCTGGCGGCCGCCTACTGTCATCACCTGCAGATGGGACGGCCTGACACAGGGGCCAGGAAATACAGCAGTTGGAAGGACTTTGCGCAGAAGAATGCGGCACGAGTGAGCAAGGGTTGAGTGCTGGAAGCATGCCCGATGACTTGAAGGTACGGAATAACAGATAACTGGAACATGAAGAAAGTGATAGAGATAAAGGATGGCGTGACAAGACATCCACTGTGGAGGATGGCAGAACCTGTAAACCTGGACATCCAGGAAGGTGAACAGATAGCCATCGTGGGAGAGAATGGGGCGGGCAAGAGCCGCCTGGTGGAGATTTTGACAGGCCACTACCCTCTCTTGGGTGATGCCATACATTATGACTTCAGTCCCAGTCCGCTGACACTGGTGAGCGAGAACATGAAGTATATCGCCTTCCGTGACTCGTATGGCGACCAGGATGCCACCTACTATTATCAGCAACGCTGGAACCAGCATGACATTGACGAGAGCACTCCCACTGTGGGCAAACTCCTTGAGGATGCCTTTGCCCAGGCCGACGAGAGCGTGGGGCATGGCCTGGACAAGGCCGGGCAACAGGCTCTGAGGGCTGACATGCGGGAGAAGCGCGAGGTGCTGATAAGGCTCTTTCATCTGCAAGACCTCTATGACAAATACATCATCTCGCTGAGTAGTGGTGAGTTGCGCAAGTTTCAACTGGCACGTGCCCTGGGCAGCGCACCCCGCATGCTGCTTATGGACAACCCCTTTGTGGGTCTGGACATAGACACACGCAGGCAACTGAGAGAGTTACTCTCCTCGCTGATAGCGGACTTTGGCTTGCAGGTCATCCTTATTGTCAGCCGCGATGTCGATATTCCCGACTTCATTACTCATGTCTTGCCTGTTGACGGATGCAGGCTCCTGCCCAAAGTCACACGCGAGGAGTACTTCAGCCAGGCCCTCTCCCCCGCCTCGTCCTGCCTGCCTGCCGAAGCCGAGGACTGGATACTCCACCTGCCAGAGCGTGCCCTTGACACGGAGCACTTCTATCCCCAGCAAGGTGGTGAGATACTGAAGTTCGACGGCGTGAGCATACGTTATGGCGAGCGCACGATACTGAAGGACCTGCACTGGACCGTGCATGAGGGCGAGCGTTGGGCATTGAGTGGCGAGAATGGAGCGGGCAAGAGCACTTTGCTCAGCCTTGTATGTGCTGACAATCCACAGAGTTATGCCTGTCCAATAGAACTGTTTGGTCATAAGAGAGGCTCGGGGGAAAGCATCTGGGAGATAAAGCGCCATATAGGATATGTAAGTCCCGAGATGCACCGGGCCTATATGCGTGATATGCCTGCGCTGAATATCGTGGCCAGCGGACTGCATGACACGGTGGGCCTATATACCCGTCCACGGCCAGAGCAGATGGAGGCCTGCCTGGGTTGGATGCGTGTGTTTGGCATAGAGGGGCTCGCCGACAAGTCGTTCTTGAAACTCAGCAGCGGTGAGCAGAGGCTCTGCCTCCTGGCCCGCGCCTTTGTGAAGGACCCAGAGCTCCTCATCCTGGATGAGCCGCTGCATGGCCTGGATGAGCCACGGCGTGTGCTGGTAAGGCAGGTGATAGACACCTTCTGCCGCAGGGGGCACAAGACACTCGTGATGGTGACGCATTATCAGGAGGAACTGCCTCCCTGCATCGACCATTCCCTGCATCTGACCAAACATTGAGCCGCCCAACCTGTCATTTGCGCCAAGTCCGCCCTGTGACTTGGCGCAATTCGTTTTTCCGCACATGCCCTCAACTGCTTGCCGCCCTCTGCCTCCTAACTGATTTGGTAAGGATAATAACAGCCATTGGGGGAGTTGGTTCAGCCCTCAGGTGGCTGTCACGGCAGGTAAAGAACGCACAGGACAATGCGCGCTTTGGTCGAGAATTTTCGCCAAAACAGGATAAAAGAGAATACAAATAGAACAAAACACACAGAAAACACACACAAACTTCACGCGGAGGCGTTAAAAAAGAATTGTTTTTCTTTTGCTTATTGAAATAATAGCCTAACTTTGCACCGCAAAATGTGAGTACAAATAGTATAAGCATGGCGCAAGAGAATGAGAATGAACAAAATTTAATGTCTAATCTTTTAAATAAAATTGGAAATGAAAAAGATTACTTCTTTGGTTATCGCCCTCTTTGCGATGGCAACCAGTGCAAGTGCTCAGTACAACGTGAGCGGTCATCGTTTCTTTGACAACTGGTCAATCGGTATCGATGGTGGTGTTACAACCAACCTGCATGATTTCGACACTCCTAATGGTGGTGTGGCTGGCATTCAGCTGACCAAGGGCATTACTCCCGTGTTTGGCTTGCAGGCTGAGGTACAGGCCGGATTCAATAACTGGAGCAACTGGAATGTGAACCACTCTGATTGCGCAGTTGACAACCTGACAGCAGCCATGATGGCTAAGGTGAACCTGATGAACTGGTTCGGTGGCTACAAGGGTGCTCCCCGTCTGTTCGAGATCAGCCCCAAGTTTGGTGTTGGTTACATGCGCTACTTCTATCCCGATGGAACTCAGTGGAACGACCAGAACTACCGCAACGCTGCTGTAGCAAAGGTGGGTATTGACTTTGACTTCAACCTGGGTGAGAAGAAGGCTTGGACTCTGAGCGTGAAGCCCGCAGTTGTGTTTGACATGACTCACTCCAACGAGACTGCTGGTGGCCAGACTGGTTACCACACCGACGCTGCTGGCATGTGGGGTTGCGACAACAGCAGCCACTGCGCACAGTTCACTCACGCTGGTACATTCCAGATTACCGCTGGTGTGACTTACCACTTCAAGACTTCCAACAAGAGCCACCACTTCACCACTGTTGAGCCTGTGGTTGTAGAGAAGACTGTGGAGAAGATTGTTGAGAAGCCCGTTGAGAAGATCAAGGAGGTTCGCGTAGAGGTTCCCAAGGCTATGGGCAACACTTACGTTGTGGAGTTCGCTCAGAACAAGAGCATCCTCACTGGCACAGCCAAGGCTACTCTGAACGACGTTCCTGCCAACGCTACTGTTTCTCTGGATGCTTATGCTTCTCCCGAGGGTGCTAAGGCTTACAACAAGAAGCTCTCTCAGAAGCGTGCCGACGAGGTGAAGAAGTACCTCGAGGGCCGTGGCATCAAGGTGGTGAGCGCAACTGCTCACGGTGCTGAGAGCGACAGCTCTAACCGCGTGGTTTACGTTCGCGTGAAGTAAGCATTTGACTTAACTCAAATATCGGGGAGACGGATTCCGCTTGTCGGAGTTCGTCTCCCTCTTTGTCTAAAGATATAACAAGGACTGCCTAAGTGGCAGAAACTCAATGACACATTCCAACCGAAGAATTGGATATGCGGCAGGCATCCTGGCTGCGGCCTTTTATGGACTTAACCCACTATTTGCCCTTCCCCTCTATGCTGACGGCATGGATGCGTGGTCGGTGCTTCTGTTCCGCTACCTGTTGTCAGTACCCTTGCTTGGACTGATGCTTTACTGGCAGGGGGTCAGTCTGAAAGTAACCAGGCACGAGGCGTTTGTCCTCTTTCTCCTGGGCCTGCTTCTGGCAGGTTCGTCAGCCCTGCTCTACCTGTCTTACAATCTCATGGATGCGGGCATCGCCAGCACCATCCTGTTTGTTTACCCCATCCTCACAGCCCTGCTTATGGCAGTGGTCTATGGCGAGCGCATGCACTGGATTGTGGGCGCATGCCTGGCACTTGCCACCCTGGGAATTGTGATCTTGAGTGGAGGGGGAGGCAAGGGTAACGCGCCCCTCTCCCCCATGGGAGTGGTCATGGTGCTGTTCTCAGCCTTGTCCTATGCCCTATACCTTATATATATAAACAGGGCGGGACTCCAGGGCATGCCATCGGCCAAGATTACGTTCTATGTCATCGCCATGGGTTGCCTGCTTCTGGTGGCGGGAGTGGCGTCACAAGGGCATCTGTCAGTGCCTCACGGTTGGCAGTGGGGCTATTCCCTGGGC
>CAVKOT010000041.1:0-16613 GCA_963658045.1 Opitutia bacterium UBA4654 | reverse complement strand
TAACAGTATGCGAGAGACCCAATGTTTAAAAGGGATAAGGCAGCTGAATAGTTACAAATACTATGTGCAGAGTCATTATCGCATTTGCAAATCCAAGCAGATTGAAGCATTAGAATCACCCACAGAAGAATCTTCCAAGTTTTCTTGCCAATCTCTTAATTTTTAGATACTTTTGCCGTATCATTCTTTGATTTTCGCCTTGTTCGTTATCCTCAAAAATCAGTAACGCTTTAGTAACGTAACCCTGTCTCAAACTGGCTTTTTCCTTGCTTTTGCTGTCTTTACAACAACGCAGTTCCGCCATTCTAATTCAGTCATTCTCAATGTTTTTGCTCCAAATCTTACTGATTTTCAACTTTTTGTTGTATCTTTGCATAACATAAATAAATATGGAAAGACGATGAGACATAATCTGGTAATTGCCCTTGCCCTGTGCTGCATGATGCTTGTGAGTGTTCCCGCTGAGGTTCTTGGCGCAGGCAAGCAGGATGCACATGTGACCTACGTGCTCAAGAACCTCTCCCTCAGCAAGGATGTTGCAGCCAAGTTCCGCCCCCTGCTCGTCCAGTACTATCAGGAGATTGCGCGTGTGAAGGCACCGCGCAAGGCCTTGAGGGACAAGTACCAGAAGGCCGAGGATGCAGGCAAACTCACGGCACAGCAGTGTGACGAGCTCTTCCAGAGCAAGCAGAAGCAGGAGGCTGGCGAGCTGGAGGTGCGCACGCGCTACTATACCAAGTTCAAGACCGTGCTCTCCACCCAGCAGGCTTACAAGGCCATCAAGCTTTGTAATGACAAACTGAAGTAGGGGAGCGTCCTTTCCCCATTCCGCAAGGATGGGGTGACGACTTTGCTGTGGCAGGCTGTGGGGCTTGCCGCACATGGAGGTTTGTGCCCGGCAGGTGCTATATATATAATGAGAAAGTGCAGGAGTCTCGGCTTAGCCGCACAGGACAGTCCTGCCACAGGATGAGGAAGAATAACCAAGTAAGGAAGAATAACCACTAAGTAATGTCAAGCATGACAATTATCAATGACAAGGAATACTGGGGCGAGCGTCCCCTCTACAGGCTGCACGATGCCCGGCTGGAGCGTGTGACCATTCACACAGGCGAGTCATCCATCAAGGAGACTGGCAACATCGAGGCCGAGGACTGCACCTTCGACGGCAAGTATGTCTTCTGGGAATGCAGAGGCTTTCGGGTGAAGAACTGCCTGTTCAAGCCCGGGGCACGCAGTTCGCTGTGGTACAGCAGCGATGTCACCATGACAGACTGCCAGGTGGATGCGCCCAAGATGTTCCGCCGCATGAGCGGAATCACGGTGGAGAGGTGCAACTTCACCGATGCCCAGGAGACCCTGTGGGACTGCCGTGGTGTCACCATCAGGGACTCACGTGCCGAGCATGCCGACTACCTGGGTATGCACACTGATGACGTGCTGCTGGAACACTATCACCAGGAGGGCAACTATGCCTTCCAGTACAGCCGCGGAGTCATCATCCGCAACAGCGTGCTCAACAGCAAGGATGCCCTGTGGGACAGCGAGAACGTGACGGTGGAGGACAGCGTCATCAATGGCGAGTACCTGGCCTGGTATAGCCGCAACCTGCGTCTCATCCGTTGTCATATCACAGGCGAGCAGCCCCTGTGCTATTGCGAGAACCTCTATATGGAGGACTGCACCATGGGTGAGGATGCCGTGCTGGCCTTTGAGTACAGCACCATCGAGGCCACCATCAAGGGCCAGGTGCCCAGTATCAAGAATCCCACCAGTGGGCATATCACCGTGGGGGGAGTGGGTGAACTGATTATTGATGAGAACCAGCGCAAGCCCGCTGACTGCCAAATCATTGTGGATGGAAAACGCGTACTCTGACCCCAGCAGCACATCGGCTGCATGTGCCCAGGCGGCTGCCCGCCACTTCGACTTCGATGCTCCCACCGACCGGCGGGGCAGCGGGAGCATGAAGTGGGATGATGCTCCATGCACGGACTTCCCCCTGTGGGTGGCCGACATGGACTTCCAGGCCGCTCCCTGCATTCGCGAGGCATTGGCCAGGCGGCTCGGCCATGGCATCTTTGGCTACGCCATGCCCACGGATTCTTATTATGAAAGCATCATAAACTGGCATCAGCGCAGGCACTCAGTCACTTACAGGCGTGAGTGGATGATCGTGGTGCCAGGCGTGGTGCCTGCCATCAGTGCCATCCTGAGAGCCATGACCAGGCCAGGTGATGGCGTGCTCACCCTCTCGCCTGTCTATAATTGTTTCTACAGCAGCATACGCAACCTGGGCTGCCGTGCCGAGGAGAGCCAGTTGCAGGAGCGCGATGGGAGGTACACCATCGACTTTGCCGACCTGGAGCAGCGGGCCTCCCTGCCCGATGTGACGGTGATGCTGCTCTGCTCACCGCACAATCCCACAGGCAGGGTGTGGACTCGCACTGAACTTGAACATATTGCAGACATTTGTCTGAGGCATAATGTGTTCCTCGTCTCTGACGAGATACATTGCGAGCTCACCATGCCCGGCCATACCTTTCTGCCCCTCTTCGCCCTTGACCATCCTGTGCTCAGCCAGGCATGTACCTGCACGAGTGCCAGCAAGGCCTTCAATATGGCGGGGCTGCAGAATGCGCAGATTGTGTGCCCCAGCGATGATGCCCGTGCCAGGATAGACCGCGCGGTCAACATCCACGAGGTGTGTGATGTCAATCCCTTCGGCCTGGTGGCCACCGAGGCTGCCTATACCTCGGGCGACGAGTGGCTGGATGAGTTGCGGGCTTACCTGTGGGGTAACTATCAGGCACTGGCCTCTTGCCTGCGTGAGCATTGCCCCTCATTGCGTGTCATGCCCCTGGAGGCCACCTATCTCATGTGGGTCGATATCCGCGCGCTGGGCATCAGTGACGAGGACTTCTGCCAGCGTCTCATTGCCCAGCAGAGCGTGCGCCTGGCTCCTGGTTCCCACTATGGCAAGGGTGGTGGCGGATTTGTACGTGTCAACCTGGCCACGCAGCGACAGCGGCTCATGCAGGCTGCCGGGCGCATCTGCCAGTTTGTGAGCAGCCTGGCATGAGTTACACGCAGTACAAGGACTCCCTCCTCGACCGTATCCGCACCGGGGCACCGATGACAGGAGGTCACCAGCTTGCCCTGGCCTCCCTGCTCAGTGTGCCCAGCATGATGGCCCAGCTCGTGCACATCCTGATGCAGTACATCGATGCCAGCATGGTGGGTAGCCTGGGTGCGCAGGCCAGCGCGAGCATCGGCATAGTGAGCACCACCCTCTGGCTGTTTGGAAGCCTCTGTTCATCGGCCAGTGTGGGTTTCTACGTACAGGTGGCCCACCGCATAGGTGCGGGTGAACTGGCCGAGGCGCGTCATGTCCTGCGCCAGAGTTTCCTCTCCTGTCTCCTCTTTGCGGCCACGCTCAGTGCTGTGGGCGTGCTGGTCAGTTCGCGCCTGCCCCATTGGCTGGGTGGGGGAGAGGACATCTGCCACGATGCCTCCCTCTATTTCCTCATCTTCAGCCTGGGCCTTCCCTTCTCGCAACTCAACTCGCTGTGTAGTGGAATGCTTCGCTGTAGTGGCAACATGCACATTCCCAGCCTGCTCAACATCCTCATGTGCGTGCTGGACGTGATTTTCAACCTCTTCCTCATCTTCCCCACACGTGAGGTGTGTGGTGTGACAGTGCCGGGGGCAGGTCTGGGCGTAGCAGGCGCAGGACTGGGCACCTTGCTGGCCTTTATTGTTTGCTCGCTCACCATGTGCTGGTTTGTGTGCGCCCGCAGCCGTGACCTCAACCTCCGGCAGGACACTGGCACCTTCCGTCCGCAGGCCCGCACCATACGCCAGGCCTTGCGCATCGCCTTCCCCCTGGCTGTTGAGCATTTCGTGCTATGTGGCGCGCAGATTGTGAGCACCATCATCGTAGCCCCCCTGGGCACGGTAGCCATAGCCGCCAACAGTTTTGGCATCACCGTAGAGGCCCTCTGTTACATGCCAGGCTATGGCATCTCTGATGCCGCCACAGCCCTTGTGGGGCAGAGTCTGGGAGCCCGAAGGCCACGTCTGGCACGCAGTTTCGGCCGTATCACGGTGGGCATGGGCATTGCCGTGATGACGTTCATGGCCGTGGTGATGTATGTCTTCTCGCCCGCGCTGATGAGTGTGATGACCCCCGACGAGTCGGTGAGGAGTCTCACCGTCAGTGTACTGCGCATCGAGGCTTTGGCCGAGCCCATGTTCGCGGCCAGCATAGTCTGCTATGGCGTGTTTGTGGGTGCGGGTGACACCCTGGTTCCCTGCACCATGAACCTCTGCAGCATTTGGGTAGTGCGCATAGTACTTGCCGCCCTGTTGGCAGGCACGATGGGCCTGCAGGGCGTGTGGATAGCCATGGCCGTGGAGCTCACCTTCCGTGGCATCATCTTCCTGCTGCGCTTCCGCACCGATAGTTGGATGAAGAAGCTTGTGCCCAAGGCAGGGTGATTGGTTGAGGCAATTCCCTTTGGCAGACAGTTAAAGGAGGCAGGTCGGATAGGCCTGCCTCCTTTGTCATTTTATGGCCGTCCGTTAAATTACTGCATCAGCTGGGTTTGTGGGCTGATGGTAAAAGGGCAGTACTACTGCGATGGCCAAGTAAGCGCCTTGCGATGGCCAGGTCAGTACTATTGCGATGGCCAAGTAAGTGCCTTGCGTTTTATTCCAAGATAAAATGTCATGTATGTTGAGGCTGTTTGCAACAAAAGCCTTATCTTTGCCCTTGTCATAGTCCATGCCGAAAGCCCCAGTGGGCGGATGGCGGGGCAGACATACATATTGTAAAAGGCGTTTTTGTACGCTTTGGTTCTGACGACAGAAGAACTTCGCAAATTCAACGACGAGTCAGGAACAAGGCAGCAAAGAACGCTCTATGTGGTGTATTATATGCAGCCACCATTGGCTTCATGCGATTTTATCGTATGCTGGCAAGTGTGGTTTCTATATACTTACACTGGCGTGGGGCTTTCGGCGTTGCTCGTTTCGACTTGTCGGGCAATGCGAAGGCCTTTCTGTCGTGGAACGAGTGACAGACAGGCTCCGCGCTTTTTCATGTGTATCAACCACTTTGCTGATTCTGCCGACCTGGGAGCCTGTTGGCAATGTAACAAGAAACAGCAACCGGCGTGAATATCATAGAAAACAATCCATACCGTCAGCTTGGGGTCTATGCCAACTCATCCACCAAGGAACGCTTGGCCAACCTCAACCGCATGAAGGCTTTTCTGAAGGTTGGCAAGCCTGTGTCCTTTCCTTTGGACTTGCCACAGTTCCTGCCTCCTGTCAGCAGGAGTGAGGGGTCGCTGGCAGATGCCGTGGCCAGGCTCACCTTACCCAATGAACAGATGCTCTATGCACAGTTTTGGTTCGTAAAGGCAACTCCCATTGACGAGGTGGCATTCAAGCATATTGCAGCAGGCGATGTGGTAAGCGCGGAACGGATTTGGTTAAAGAAAGAGGATGCCTCTTCGTTGCAGAACCGCATTGTCTGTGCGTTGATGAAGGGGGATTATGCCTCTGCCTTGTCCTGTGCCAAGTCCTTGTATAATAATGTGTCGTATATTCGCCAACTGAAATCAGAGGTGGTGGGCGAGGATGGGAATGTCAAAGTAGAGGACATGCCATTTGCTTTCCTGGATGCGCTCTCGGATGAGGTGGGTGGTAATACGTTATTGCCATACCTTTCCAGTACCACATGGAAAAAGCATGTGGAGGACAAGATGGTCAAGCCACTCATGGAGAGCATAGAGAATGCCATAAACGAGGCACAGAAGTCAAAAGGCAAGGGTTCGCAGGCGAGATACACCGCAGGAACAAAACTGTGCAAGGAGACGAAGAGCGCGCTCATGCAACTGAAGAAGATGCTGTCAACCTCCGATTTGCAGTATCAGATGATAGCGGACAAACTGGCTATAGAAATCCTGCAATGTGGCATCGATTACTATAATGACTCAGATGAGCCCGATGCCGCATTGAAGGCGATGAAACTCCAGGGCTATGCGAACAGCATTGTGGTGGGGCGGATGGCTAAGGACAGATGCCAGAAGAATGTGGAGATTCTTCAAAAAGTGATAGACGAATTGCCACCTGCTGAGGTATATGCAGAGGATAAGGCTATACATGAGGAGTTGCGCAAGTATAATCAGTTGCCTGACAAAATTTGCCATGCCGTCACGTTGCTGAATAACACGAAGCCTTATTTGCAAGCCATCAAACGTAAGTTGGGGGCGTCAAATACCTACTATCTCAGAATTTCGACAGTGATTGTCGGGAATGCTCTAAGCAATATTATTGCCGAGGTCAACACTGCACAATCCATATTTGACCCCGGCGAGAATAGCCCTGATGCTGCAATAGCCGCAATTCTCGGAGTAGGTCATGTGAAATCTGTATTAGAAGAGGCATGGAAAGCCACTCTGATAATGGATGATTTTGACATGGAGAATGACTATGGAGTCAACAGATACAACAAGAACCGCTCTATATTATGGGATTTGTGCACCCAGATGGATGTCTCCACATCTACCACACGATATACGCCCAAAACATCGCCACCTCAAGCGACACACAGAAATACAAGTCCTTCGATATCAGCCAATTTATCAAGAAGTAGCGGAACACTGAGGAGCAATAAAACTGTGCCTTCAAATAGTAACAATTCGTCAAACTCTGACTCATCTAATGGATGTGGTGTGGGTATTTTGGTCATGGTTATAGGCGCCGCAATAGGAGCGGCTGTCGGAGATGTTGGTGGTGCTCTTCTCACTGATGGCTTTGTCTTCTTTATCTTTCTATGGTTGTGGCCTAAGTTTGTTAATTAACAGAAAGTTATATGAGACACTATTATTTAAGTATAATCCTTCTATTAGGATTAAGTTACGGAACGATTAAGGCAGAAGATGCCTCGACGGAGATTAAATCCTTGAAAGTAGAGATAGGAACTTTGAAGTCCAAGCAGCAACGGATGAACAATGAACTCAATACCCTCCGTTCAAGAAACGCAAAGGTTGAGTTGCAAATCTCTGACATGCAATCTGTGAATGAGAGCCTGTCCTCAAGATTAGATAGTATGAAAGAAACATGCAACACCCTTGCCGCTAACCAAAAGGCAGACAAGACAGAATTGACAGACAGCATTGGGCGAACAAGAGAGTGTGTTCGAGCAACGAATGATACACTTTCCTCACGCACGGTGTGGACTATAGGAGGATTTGTCACGTTGCTTGTGGGTGTTGTCGTGGTCATTCTTGCATTTCTAAGGAAATTCAAGTCGGGCGCGACCTCTATCAATGAGGTGCGTAAGGCGCAGGATGCGTTGCTGGCTGCACAGACCAGGATGCAGGAGGAGTCTGTGAAACTGGATGACAAACTCCTTGCCCTGTTTGACAAGCAATTGTCTGTCGCCCCCAAAGTGGTGAGTGATAAGCCAGACCATTCGCTGGCGTTGAAAGTCGCAGACGAGATTGTGCGTATAGAGTTGAACATGTCCCGTATGGACCCTTCGGTGAAAGGCTACAAACAGTTGGCCAAGGCCGTGGAGCGCATCAAGGACAACTTCAAGGCCAATGGATATGAGATTGTGGATATGCTGGGCAAACCCTATAATGAGGGCATGAAGGTGACAGCGAACTTCGTGGCGGACGAGAACCTTGCCGAGGGAACGCAAATCATAACTGGCATAACCAAGCCACAAATCAACTATAACGGGCAGATGATACAGGCCGCCCAAATAACAGTGAGTCAGAACATCTAAAAACTATAAAGATATGGCAAGAAACAAGATTGACTATGGCATAGACCTTGGCACGACCAACTCGGCGATATGCCGCATGGAGAAGGGTGAGCCTGTCATCATCAAGTCAGACGTGTTGAAGGACACAATGCCCTCATGTGTGTCTGTGAACAAAAAGGGTTCAATAAAAGTCGGTGACAGTGCTTATAATGCAATGAAAATGGACAAGCGTCGCGCCACAAAGTCATGGCAAGAGGGTGCCTCCAACACATACATCGAGTTTAAACGCACAATGGCCACAGACACGAAGTATCCATGCGCGAACCTTAATAAGGAGTTCACGTCAGAGGAGCTTTCTGCAGAGGTGCTGAAGACATTGAAGTCTTTTGTTACCGACGAGACTTTCAACTCTGTCATCATCACCGTTCCTGCAAAGTTTACAGTGAACCAGAACACGGCCACCATCGAGGCGGCAAAGATGGCAGGATTCAAACGATGTGAGTTGCTGCAAGAGCCCATTGCCGCATCCATGGCGTATGGGCTGTCAACAGACGAGAAGGATGGACTTTGGATGGTGTTTGACTTTGGCGGAGGAACGTTTGATGCAGCCCTGCTAAAGGTGGAGGATGGCATCATGCAGGTGTTTGACACCGAGGGAGACAACTATCTGGGTGGGAAAAACCTGGATTATGCCATTGTCGATAATATAATCATTCCTTACCTCAAAGAAAATTACTCCATAGACCACATTATGATGGATATGGATAAAAAACAGGTGCTGCGCGATGCCATGAAGACGTATGCCGAGGATGCCAAGAACCAGTTGTCGTTCAAGGACCATGAGGACATCATCTCCAACCTGGGTGACCTGGGCGAGGATGAGGATGGTGAGGAAATCGAACTGGACTTAACGCTGACACAGGAGCAGGCATTTGATGTGATGCGTCCCTATTTCCAAAAGGCGGTGGATATTTGCAAAGACTTGCTGCAACGCAACAACCTCAAAGGTTCACAAATCAGCAAACTCATCCTTGTGGGCGGGCCCACCCACAGCCCGCTCATCAGGCAGATGCTGAGAGAGCAGGTGACTCCCAATGTAGATACCAGCATTGACCCGATGACAGCCGTTGCCACTGGCGCTGCCCTGTATGCCTCCACACTGGATGCCGAGGTGTCGGATGAGGATATCCAGGTGGGGACTGTTAAATTGGAGGTCAACTACGAGTCCACCACCGTTGAGATGACTGAGTTTGTTCCAGTAAGCCTTGCGGCAGATGCCTCTCTCTCCAGCGTGCAGGTTGAGTTTGTCAGAGCAGACAAGGCCTGGTCAAGTGGCAGGGTCACGGTAGATGCCACTGGAGATGTAGTGGAGTTGAACCTGCTTGCGGGGAAGGCCAACTCCTTTGAGATACGCTGTTGCGACGACAAGGGAAACACGCTCCCATGTTTCCCCTCTGAGATAACCATCATCCAGGGCTCTGTGGTCGGCTCTGCTCCCTTACCTTATAATATAGGTATTGCTATATGGAATGACAACAAAAAACGTGGGGTGTTCTGCATGGCCAAGGGGACAGAGAAGAACAAGCCAATACCGGCAACAGGGGTGGTTCCGCGTGACTTGAAAACGTCATGTCCGCTTCGTCCTGGTATATCAAGTGACCGGCTCTTGATTCCCATCTATCAGGTAGATGATTTTACTGAGGCAGAGGGCAAGTCGGTGTTCCTGTATGAGCATGTGGCAGATGTGCTCATCACAGGCGATGATGTGGATACGCTGATTGCCGAGAACAGCCTTGTGAATGTGACGCTGAGAGTGGATTCTTCACAGCAGATGAGGGTGGAGGCTCATTTCCTCGCAACGGACACCACGGTGGAGAAGACACTTGACACAGGCAAGAAACACACGATGGAAGACACCGTGGATGAAATCAGAAGAGGGTTACGAGAGGCGGAGAAAAGCATGAGTGAGTTGCAAGAGCATGACATTGACGTGAGTGACTTGCAGAGGGAACTTTCTGCACTCAAGACTGATGATGCCAATACCTCTGAGAAGAAAGAGGTGCTCAGTCACCTTCGCGAACTGCTGCGCAAGATTGAGAAACTGGAAGACGGGACAGAATGGCAACGTGTAGAGCAGGAACTTCGCGAGGAGTTTGAGCGGCTGGAGAAGGCACAGAATGACCTGGGGGACGAGAAGACGGCCAAACTTGTCAGCCAACTTCGCACACAGACTGACGAGGTCATCCGCTCAAAAGACGCAAGGCTGGGACGCGAGTTGACTGACCACGTCAACAGCCTTTTCGTACACCTGACAATGGTGTATCAGTGTATGGCTGTAATCCGTCATTGCAGCGAGCGTTTCGAATCTATCCGATGGAAGGACTCAAGTCGTGCCCGCCAACTTGTCAACAGAGGCATAGAGGAGATGAACGACCATCCCACCAGGGAGAAACTACAGCCCATTGCCGCAGAACTCCTGCGGCTCATGCCGGATGACGAGGCTGCCAATGCTGGAGGACTTTTGAAGTAACATACAAACATTTATCACAAAAAGAGTTTACAAGATGAAAAAGATTGTTTTTTCCCTAACGTTACTTGCACTATGCAATGGAACCGCTTTAGCACAGTACAATGTTGGCACATCAACAACCAGCGAGCGGGACATTCTGGGCAACATCACTACTGTTCACAAGGACAACTATGGACGCATTACAGGCACATCCGTTACTGGTGAGCGGGACATCTTCGGCAATGTCACCACTGTCCACAAGGACAACTATGGACGCACTACAGGCACATCCGTTACTGGCGAGCGGGACATCTTCGGCAATACTACCACTGTTTACAAGGATAGATATGGCCACACAACAGGAACGTCCGTTACTGGCGAACGAGACATCTTCGGAAGGTCAACCACTGTTTACAAGAACCGTTATGGGGAGACACAAGGTCGCACAACAACGGAAGAGAAGGACATCTTTGGAAGAACTATATCAACGCACAAGAGCGAGAACTCAAGCACCAGTATTTGGAGTTGGTAGAACATGCACTTCGATAAGAACGACAAGATAGGGCCATACACCGTGGTGTTTCCGCATAAGCAAGGGGCTTATGCGGAAACTTACCGCGTGAAGGACATGAGTGGCAAGACATGCTTTCTGAAACTCATCAATTACTCAAAACTCAACCGTAGCCAGATTGATGATAGTGGGCGAGTGACAGAAGTGGAGATTGCCAGGCAACTGTGCCAGCGTAACCTCTGCCGATTCATTGACTCTGGCCACATGATGATGGACGGTGGCCAGTATGCCTGGCTCGTGACAGAGTTTGTCAGCGGGGAGACCTTGGCCCAAAGGGTCATCCGCAGCGGCAACCTCAGCGTGTATGAGGTAAAGACTATTGCCAAGGCTGTGCTTTCTGCCCTGGCATTCCTGCACTCACGGCCCATTCCCATCATCCACAATGAGGTGACAATGCAGAATGTCTTGCTCAATCTCGTCAGAGAACTGCAAGACCTGAAACTGATAGACTTCGGCTGTGCGAGGTTCTTGAATGAGCCTCCCTGCAAGCCAAACCTGGACGAGGCCAATCCATTCTATCTCGCCCCAGAAAGGTTTGCGGGAGTCTGTTCGGTGCAGACCGACCTGTATGCGGTGGGTGTACTGATGTATCAACTCCTCTATGGTAAACTGCCCTGGTTCGTCGATGTGTCACCAAAGCGAGAGCGGGATGTGGTAGAGCGTATCTTGGCAGAGCGTGACAAAGACCTGGACCTGCCCGATGTGGATAAGTTTGAGATGGATGAACAGTTGCGGAATGTCATAGCCAAGGCATTATGCTATGAAGCAGAGGACAGGTTTCAGACTGCCGAGGAATTCACAAGGGCCATTGACGGGGAAATAAGGGTGGAGAGGCCATCCACCAGACGCAAGGTGCTCTCACAGCCCTCTTCGGCCAACCAGGTTGCCCAGCCACAGAAAAAGGAGGGGGAGGGCTTTGCGGCCATTGCGGGCATGGACGAACTCAAAAGACAACTGACAGAGGAGGTCATCGAGCCACTTCACAATCCCGAAGAGTACCATCGCTATGGCGTTACCATTCCTAATGGCATGTTGCTCTATGGCCCTCCAGGCTGTGGGAAGACTTTCTTTGCCAAGCACTTTGCCGAGGAGGTGGGCTTCAATTTCATGTGCATCACGCCCGCCACACTGAAAAGCCGCTTTGTGAATGCCACACAGGAAAACATCGCCAAGATGTTCCAGGAGGCCGAGGAGAAAGCCCCGACGGTCATCTTCATTGACGAGATGAACGAACTCGTGCCCAATCGTGACAGCGATGGCGTGCATGAGATGTCAAGAAGTGCCGTGAACGAAATGCTGGCACAGATGGACAGGACAGGAGAGAAGGGGGTGTTCGTGGTCGGTGCCACCAACTATCCCAACATGATAGACCCTGCCATATTGCGTGCTGGCCGTCTGGACAAGAAGTACTATGTGGGCGTGCCCGACCGGGAAGCGCGTGCGGCCTTGTTCAGGCTTTATCTTGAGAAACGTCCGTATGACTTCGGACTGGACTATGAGGCACTGGCAGACCTTACAGCGAATTATGTGTCGGCCGATATTCAGTTGATTGTCAATGATGCCTCGCGCAATGCCCTGCGCCAGCGCAGCAAGATAACCATGGAACTGCTGAGGCTGTCAATTGCCAATACCAGGCCGTCACTCAGCAGTGCGGAACTCCAAAAGTACGAGCGCATTCGCGCAATGATGACGGGTGAGGCGAAACAGAATGACAGACCGCATGTGGGATTTCGGTGACGAGATAGTGTGGTGGCGCGTAAATGCCAAGGCTGCTTGGGTATGATGCTCACCTATAAATATAAATATGAGTGCACTGGCACATGAGGAAGTAAGGGCAGACCGAGCTAAAGCACATATCCACCGTCCAGCCCAAGGCTGGACGGTGGATGCAAGCATACTGACCTTGCAAAGTAAGTTAACTTCTCGCACCGTCCAGCCTTGGGTTGGACGGTAGGGGAGTACATTGTCTTGCATTTCTGTGTTCTTCTTGGGTGTGGATGTAAGTATGCTTGTGTTACATTTCTTGTCTTGTTACCTGTAGAGGGGTGTATGAAGAAAACCGAAGGAAAACTTGGCAGAATGGGAGAAAGGCGGTATCTTTGCACCCGATTTATGCCGCATAGGCTATGGAAGTGAGCCACGAGATGGCTTCGCCCTGCGGTCAAAACCGTTTAATAAATAATATAATGTACGCAATCGTAGAGATTAACGGTCAGCAGTTTAAGGCTGAGGCTGGCAAGAAGTTGTTCGTGCACCACATGGCAACTGCAGAGGCTGGTCAGACTGTTGAGTTTGAGAAGGTGTTGTTGGTGGACAACGATGGTAGCGTTACCGTAGGTGCTCCCATTGTGGAGGGTGCCAAGGTGGTGGCCGAGGTGAAGTCAACTCTGGTAAAGGGTGACAAGGTGCTCGTGTTCCACAAGAAGCGTCGTAAGGGCTATCGCAAGCTGAACGGCCATCGTCAGCAGTTTACTGAGCTGACCATCAAGGAAGTTATCGCTTAACAATTAAACTGAGGAGAAACAAGAAATGGCACATAAAAAAGGTGTCGGCAGTTCTAAGAACGGTCGTGAGTCAGCAGCACAGCGACTCGGTGTGAAGATATTCGGCGGTGAGAAATGCATCGCAGGTAACGTGATTGTGCGCCAGCGTGGCACTCGCCACTATCCTGGTGAGAATGTGGGTATGGGTAAGGATGATACCCTGTATGCCCTGGTTGACGGAACTGTGCAGTTCAAGAAGGGTCGCCGGGACCGCAGCACAGTGAGTGTCCTGCCTGTGGCTGAGGCCTAAGCGCAATCACTCAAGTGACATTATTCCCCCTTTTTGTGGGGACAAGGCTGTGAAAGGGGCCGCATGTGTGACGCACGTGCGGCCCCTTTCCTTTCTTTATACCCAAATTTAGGTAGGTGCAGTCGGCCTATGTCGTGAAATAGTAGTAACTTTGTGCTTGGTAAAAGTGAAAGAAATATAACATAAAGATATGCTTACGCTAAAACTCATTACAGAAGAGAAGGACCGCGTGGTGCGTGGCCTGGAGAAGAAGCATTTCCCCCATGCCGCAGAGGCTGTGGAAGAGGTACTCAATGTGGACAAGGCACGCCGCCAGGCGCAGGCCGAGTTGGATGCCAACCTGTCAAAGGCCAAGAAGATGGCAGCCGAGATCGGCGGCCTGATGAAGCAGGGCAAGAAGCAGGAGGCCGAGGAGGTGAAGGCCGAGGTGGCCAAACTGAAGGAGACCAACCACCAGTTGGAAGAGACGAAGTCGAATGCCGAGGCCAAGCTGGTCACATTGCTTTGCGCCATTCCCAACATCCCCTATGACATTGTGCCCGAAGGCACAGGAGCCGAGGACAACTGGGTGGTGAAGAGCTCGCTCAAGGAGTGTGTCGAGGGCAAGGATACCGTGGGTAACTGGGATGCCAACCCTGTGATAGAGAGCGCACGCCTTCCCCATTGGGAACTGGCCAAGAAGTATAATCTGATTGACTTTGACCTGGGTGTGAAGATTACGGGCGCCGGCTTCCCCGTGTATCGTGGCCAGGGTGCCAGGCTGCAGCGTGCCCTCATCAATTTCTTCCTGGATGAGGCCAGAGCGGCTGGCTATGAGGAGATTATGCCTCCCACGGTGGTCAACCAGGCCAGCGGCTATGGTACAGGCCAGTTGCCCGACAAGGAGGGACAGATGTACCACTGCAACCTGGATGACCTCTATCTCATCCCCACAGCCGAGGTGCCTGTGACCAACATCTACCGCGATGTGATTATTGACGAGAAGGACCTGCCCATCAAGAACTGTGCCTACACCCAGTGCTTCCGTCGTGAGGCTGGCAGTTACGGCAAGGACGTGCGTGGCCTCAACCGCCTGCACGAGTTCAGCAAGATAGAGATTGTGCGCATTGACACGCCCGAGCATTCCGATGCCTCACACCGCGAGATGCTCGCACATGTGGAGGGGCTGCTCAAGAAGCTTGAGCTCCCTTACCGCATCCTGCGCTTGTGTGGCGGTGACATGAGTTTCACCAGCAGCATCTGCTATGACTTCGAGGTGTATTCCGAGGCACAGAAGCGTTGGCTGGAAGTTAGTTCGGTGAGCAACTTTGACACCTATCAGGCCAATCGCCTGAAGTGCCGCGTGCGCCGTGCTGCTGACAAGAAGACCGAGTTGGCACACACGCTGAACGGCTCGGCACTGGCCTTGCCCCGCATTGTCGCAGCCTTGCTGGAGAACAACCAGACCGAGGAGGGCATCCGCATACCCAAGGCACTCGTGCCTTACATGGGATGTGACATGATCAAGTGACAGGCGGGCCCGGAGACGATAATTCACAGCAACCATCCAACCAACAACCATCAACAACAGACTCAGACAACAGGAGATGAACAAGATAGTAAGTAAGACTCAGTTCTCAGAGAAGGTATTCAAACTGGAAGTGGAAGCCCCGCTGATAGCCAAGGCACGCCGTGCAGGACACTTTGTGATTGTGCGTGTTGACGAGAAGGGCGAGCGCGTGCCTCTCACCATTGCAGGAAGCGATGTGCAGAGGGGGACTATCACTCTGGTAATCCAGACTGTGGGTGCCAGCACCAGCCAGTTGTGTGCCCTGAACGAGGGGGACTACATCGCTGACGTGGTGGGGCCGCTCGGCAAGGCCACCCATATCGAGAATTATGGCACGGTGCTTTGTGCTGGCGGCGGTGTGGGCACGGCTCCCATGTTGCCCATTATCCAGGCACTCAAGGCTGCGGGCAACAAGGTGATAAGCGTGATTGCGGGCCGCAGCAAGGACCTGATTATCCTGGAGGATGAGGTGCGCAAGAGTTCTGACGAGGTCATCATCATGACCGATGACGGCTCTTATGGCAAGCAGGGCGTGGTGACCGTTGGTATGGAGGAGGTTATCCAGCGTGAGAAGGTGGACAAGTGCTTCGCCATCGGCCCTGCCATCATGATGAAGTTCTGCTGCCTGCTTACCAAGAAATATGAGATTCCCACCGATGTCTCTCTCAACACCATCATGGTGGATGGCACAGGTATGTGCGGCGCATGCCGCATCAGCGTGGGTGGAAAGACAAAGTTCGTGTGCGTGGACGGTCCCGAGTTTGATGGACATCAGGTTGACTTCAACGAGATGCTCCAGCGTGGAGGCGCGTTCAAAGCCGAGGAACTGGCGGCTATGGAGGCATACCAGAGGGCTCTTAATGGCGAGGCTCCTGCAGCAGAGGCACCCGCAGCCAAGCCGGAGACCGTGCCCATGACTCCCCTGAGCGTAGAACAGATGGACACCACCACACCCCTGGCTGAGCTGATTGACCGCTCTGCTCCCTATCGCGAGGCTTTGCGCAAGAGCATGAAGGCCAAGGAGCGCACCCAGATCGAGCGTTGCAAAATGCCTGAACTAGACCCCGTATATCGTGCCACCACTCGTGTGGAGGAGGTGAACCAGGGCTTGACCGTGGAGCAGGCCATGACTGAGGCCAAGCGTTGCCTGGACTGTGCCAACCCCACTTGTATGAAGGGTTGTCCCGTGAGCATCAACATCCCCTCTTTCATTAAGAATATCGAGCGAGGGGAGTTCCTCAATGCAGCCCGTGTACTGAAGAGCACTTCGGCTCTGCCTGCCGTGTGCGGACGTGTGTGCCCGCAGGAGAAGCAGTGTGAGAGCCAGTGCATCCACCTGAAGATGAATGAGCCTGCTGTGGCTATTGGCAACTTGGAGCGTTTTGCTGCCGACTTCGAGCGTGAGAGC
>CAVKOT010000040.1:0-16921 GCA_963658045.1 Opitutia bacterium UBA4654 | reverse complement strand
GAGCTGCTCCGTGCCTTGTATATTCTTTGTAGAGATTTGGCGATTTTACAAGAAGTAAGGCACTTTCTTTTATTCCACGAAAACGTTGCCACCGAAATGGCTCTACAAAGGTACTGTAAATTCGGCAGTTTCGCAAAGAATATCAGATGTTTATGTACCTCCTATTGATTTCCTACATTCAACAGGCTCTTTATGTAGGCTCTAAACTCTCTACGATTATGAAACCTATTCCAATCAAACTCTATTTCTACTATTTCTTCAAACCGTTTGATGATTGGCTTTTCCTGGGTTGAGAATGTTTCCGTAATAAACTCCTCCCCCTCACCCATAAGGAATCAGCTTTGTCAAAGACACAAAAAATCCAGGCACTGGTTCAACCTGTGCCTGGATTTGTACTTGTCCAGCGTTCTTTTCCCTGGTGATTAGCCTTGGGTGTAGAGGAAGCGCTTGATACTCTTCTTGGGAGTCTTCTCGAACTCCTTGTCCATTACCTTGATGGCGGTAAGTTGGGCGTATGAGGGCAGTGTGGGATTGATGTCCTGCCTGTTCTTCTCCATGATGGCCTCTATGTCAGCGGCTTTCAGCCCCAGTGTCGCTATCTGCTCCTGGTCGGGATAAACCAGTCCAACCAGTTTCTCGCCACGCTGTACCACCAGGCACTCATTGACGAGTGACATGTTGCTCAGTTTGTCCTCTATCTCCTCGGGATAGATGTTCTGCCCGTTGGCACCCAGCAGCATGTTCTTGCTGCGTCCCTTGATGAAGACGTTGCCCTGGGCATCCATCGTGCCCAGGTCACCTGTGTGGTACCAGCCATCCTTGTCCAGCGTCTGTGCCGTGGCCTCCTCGTTCTTGTAGTAGCCCAGCATCACGTTGAGTCCGCGCGTGAGTATCTCGCCTGGGATGTTGGCAGGGTCGGGGCTGTCAATCATCAGTTCCTGGTGGATGACGTTGCGTCCGCAACTGCCCACGACTTGCTGTGAGTAGTCATTGTAGCAGATGATGGGTGCGCACTCGGTGGCTCCGTAGCCCACGGTGTAGCGGAAGCCGATGTCGTGCAGCAGTTCATCAATCTCGCGGTTGAGTGCAGCCCCGCCTATGATGACCTCGTAGAAGTTGCCTCCCAGTGCCTGGGTGAGTCTGTCACACACGCGTTGCTTGATGCTCTGACCGATGACAGGCATCTTCATGAGCATCCTCACACGCACATCCTGCAGTTTGGGCAGAATGGCCTTGCGCACCACTTTCTCGATGATGAGTGGCACGACGATGAGCACGCAGGGTTTCACATCGGCCAGGGCACGCATGAGAACAGTGGGGGAGGCCACCTTGGTGAGGAAGTTGATGTGTACTCCATGGGCAAACTCAAAGAGGAACTCAAAGGCCATGCCGTACATGTGGGCCATGGGCAGCATGCTCAGCACGCGGTCGCCAGGCTTGATTTGCTGGCCAAGCACGTGTACTGCGAAGTCGCAGTTGCTCCACAGTGCGCGGTAGGGAATCATCACGCCCTTGGAGTTGCTGGTGGTTCCGCTGGTGTAGTTGATTATAGCCAACTCGTCGGGCTTGTCCTCGTAGTAGCAGACGTGCTTGGCACGGAAGTTGAGGGGATACTTCTCCCCGAAGAGCAGGTTGAGGTTCTGGCGTGCGTGGGCAAGCTTATCGTTGGAGCAGGTGAGCAGGCTGAAGTCGGCCAGGGATATGATGCCCTCCAGTGCGGGCATGGCCTGCGCGTCCAGTTTGGGCCACACCTTGTCGCCCACAAACAGCAGGCGGGCTCCGCTGTGGTTGACTATGTCGTGCACCTGTGAGGGGTGGAACTCGTGCAGGATGGGCACGGCCACGGCTCCGTAGGTGATTATGCTGAAGAAAGCAGCACCCCAGCGGCTGAGGTTACGCCCGCACAGGGCGATGCGGTCGCCCTTCTGGATGCCTGCATGTTCAAAGAGAATGTGCATCTTCTCGATGATGCGTGCCACATCCTTGTACTGAAAGGTGCACACGCCATAGTCTGACATGGAGTCCATGTCCCAGAACTGTTGGATGCTCTTCTCTATTTGCTTGTTGAATGAAGGTACTTTCGTGATGTCTGTCATTGCACAATGCTTAATAATTTGTGCAAAGTTAAAGATAAATTAACCATTTCGCAAGAAAAAGGGCATGAAAGTTGCACTTCTGTTTTTGAATTGTGCAATTTTCATGCCTTATGGGATAATGAGACCTGCCAGTGGGCAGATGCCACCATGAAATCAGTATTGCCTGGGGCCGAAGATGGAGGTGCCCACCCTCACCATGTTGCTCCCATGGCGCACGGCTATGGGCCAGTCGTGGCTCATACCCCAGGAGCGTATGTCGAAGCAACCGTCCCCGGCAAGGTAGGTGTCGCGGGCTGTCTGGTAGGTGTCGCGGGCTGTGTCAAACTCACGTGCTATCTGCTCCTCGTCCGTCACGTTGCTGGCCATGCACATGATGCCGCGCAGGCGCACTCCCTGCATCTGCCTCCACTCACCTGTCTCCAGGTAGTCGAGGCATTCCTGCGGGGTGAAGCCGAACTTTGTCTCTTCCTGGGCCACATGCAGCTGTAGCAGGCAGTCAATCTGGCGACCCGCCTCCAGGGCATGCTTGTTGATCTCGGCCAGCAGCCGGGGGGAGTCCACAGAGTGGATGAGCGAGATGTAGGGTACGATGTACTTCACCTTGTTGCGTTGCAGATGTCCGATGAAGTGCCATTGGATGTCCTTGGGCAGAGTCTCGTGCTTCTGCTGCAGTTCCTGGGCATGGCTTTCCGCGAAGACGCGTTGTCCGCATCCCTCATACACCTCCCGTATCAACTCGGCCGGGTGATACTTGCTCACTGCCACCAACTGCACGCCGTCAGGCAGCGAGCGCAGTATCTCACTTGCTCTCTGAGCCGCTGTCCTTTCCATCAGCATTGAACTTGAAGATGTCCATGATGGGGGTCTCGGCTATGGAGATTATCTCCCAGTCGCCCAGGGTACCCTGCATGCCCTTGTCAAGGTTCTTGACTGCCACGCGCAGGTCCTTGGCCTGGATGAGCATAATCTGGTTGGTGCGCTTCTCCACGCCCTTCTTCTCGTCATAGGCGATATAGGCCACCTTGGCCTTGTACCACTTGTCGTCGGTGGTATCGATGCTCTCAAAGAGTTCGGCTATCTTGGCGCGCTTGATGTCGCTCACGCTGTACTCGCCCGACATCATGGGCTCTATCTCCTCCAGGAAACGCTCCTCGGCCTCGGTGAAGCTGAGTGCATCTACCAGGTAGGACTCGGTCACTTTCTTCAGCAGGCCAGTCTCCAGGGTCTTGTCATATCTGACCTTACATTCAAACCAATCTTTTGCCATATTCTTCTTATCTTATTTTGTTGAACAATCTCTTGAGTAGGTCTTGCCTGCCGATGCTGCGCAGGTAGGCCTCGATGCGCTGCCGCTCCTCCCGCTTGTACCAGAAGAAGAACATGCGCTGCTGCTCCTTCTCCTTGGGTGTGCGGGCACAGAACACGGGTTCGAGCGTGTAGGGATGGTATCCAGTTGCCCAGCATGTGGTGGCCACAGTGAGGGGCGTGGGGGTGAAGTCCTGCACCTGCTCGAGCTGGAAGTCCATTTGCTTGGTCTCGATGGCCAACTGTGCCATATCCTCAGCGTGGCAGCCGGGGTGGCTGCTTATGAAGTAGGGGATTATCTGCTGGCGCAGATGCTGGCTGCGGCACACGTCATCAAAGATGCGCTTGAACTGCTTGAACTGTGCGAAGGGCGGCTTGCGCATCAGTCCCAGCACCCTGTCCGAGGTATGCTCGGGGGCTACCTTGAGTCGCCCGCTCACATGGTGCAGTATCAGTTCGCGCGTGTACTCGCGTGCCGCGCGGTTCAGCGTGTCGTCCTTCCAGTCATGCAGGAGCATGTCATAACGCACTCCGCTGCCAATGAAACTCTTCTTGATGCCCGGCACACGGTCAACCGCGCGGTAAACCTCCAGCAGTGGGCGGTGGTCGCCATTGAGGTTGGGGCATATCTGCGGATGGATGCACGAGGGTCGCTTGCACGCCCCACATGCCTTCTTGTTGCGTCCGTGCATCATGTACATGTTGGCGCTGGGGCCTCCCAGGTCGCTCAGGTAGCCCTTGAAGTCGGGCATCTTCACGATTTCCTTCACCTCCCTGAGGATGCTTTCCTTGGAGCGGCTCATGATGAACTTGCCCTGGTGTGCGCTGATGGTGCAGAAGGCGCAGCCGCCGAAGCAGCCCCTGTGCAGGCATACGCTGAACTTGATCATCTCATAGGCTGGTATGCGCTTCCCCTTGTACTTGGGATGGGGCAGGCGTGTGTAGGGCAGGTCGAAACTGTGGTCGAGCTCCTCCTGGGTGAGTGGTGGGAAGGGCGGGTTGACCACCACCCATTCCTGGCCAGTCTGTTGCAGGAGCCGCTGTGCGTGCAGCTTGTTGCTCTCCTCCTCCACATGGCGGAAGTTGTCGGCGTGAAGGCGAGGCTCGCGCAGGCACTCCTCGTAGCTGTGCAGCACGATGTCGTCCTTGCGTATGCCACCGGGTATGTCCTCCCTCCTGTAGATAGAGACTGTCTGGGCCACCTCATTCTGCTCCTGTGTCACCTGGTGAAAGGTGGCCCGGGTGATGAATGAGTTCCCCTGCTCGTCATAGTACAGGTCTGGATGGCTCTCCTCCAGGGCCTCGGTGAGCAGTTGGCAGAGTGCGATGGTGGGCTTCTCGCCCATGCCATAGGTAATCATGTCGGCGCGGCTGTCTATCAGGATGCTTGGGCGGAACCTCTCCTGCCAGTAGTCGTAATGCATCACACGCCTCAGGCTGGCCTCGATGCCGCCCAGCACGACCGGCACATCGGGGTAGAGCTGGCGCAGGATGCGGGTATAGACAATGGTGGGGTACTCTGGACGCATGTCGTGACGGCCATCGGGGCTGTAGGCATCCTCGCTGCGAAGTCGCCTTGCCGCCGTATATTTGTTCACCATCGAGTCCATGCAGCCTGGTGCAACCCCAAAGAAGAGGCGGGGCCGTCCCAGTCGGCGGAAGTCGCGGAAGTCACCGTGCCAGTCAGGTTGCGGCACGATGGCCACACGCAGTCCCTCGGCCTCCATGATGCGGCCTATGACCGCCGCACCGAAGGATGGGTGGTCCACATAGGCATCCGCGCTGAAGAGTATCACGTCAGCGCAGTCCCATCCCCGCAGGTCCATCTCTTTCCGCGTGGTGGGAAGCCAGTCGGTCAGAATGTGCGTGCCGGTGCTCAACTCTCGCTCTCCGTCTCCAGTTCGGGTTTCAGTGCCTCCAGCTTGTCCTTTTCCCAGTCCAGGTAGAGCAGGATGAGCTGGTGCAGCCCACGCGCCTTCATGTTGTCGTGGAACAGGATGTCCTGGCACAGCTTGAGCAGTCCCTCATCGGGATGCTCGGTGTTGAGCATGGAGCGCACGTTGAGGCGCAGTTTCTCCAGCACGTTCTCATTGACAATGCCGTTGCTGTCCAGCAGGTCACTGAAGAGATTATGCTTCTCTATAGTCTCCAGGTGCTCCTCCATCACAGCAAGTGTGCGTGAGCCCTTCTCGTTACATACAATCTGGTACATATATATAATGTGTAATGTGATACATTCTGTCTTATTTCCCCAGCAGGAACTGCACGGATGCTGCAAAGATGGCGGCGCGTGCCTCCTGCGAGGTAATGCATTCCAGCGGGAACCCAAAGGAGATGGCCTTGTAGTCACTCCCCTGGTAAGCCACTGCCGATGCCTGCTGGCTGTCGCCATAGAGCATGGTGGGGAAGGCCTGGGCCGATGGCTGCAGCACATCCATGTGGCGCACCCAGTAATGGGTCTCATTAGGTTCGGTGAAGAGCGCGGCCTGGGTGTTCATGCCCTGCACGGTCATGCTGTGGTCGGCAAACACCGATGTCCCGCATGTCCATTTCAGTGTCTGGCCCAGGAACTGCTGCTCGCTGGGTGCTGCCATGTCTGTCCCTATGTAGGCGCCGCTCACCAGCATACCCTTGCCGTTGCTGGCCAGTTGCTGCATGAGTTCCTTTACCTCGGGTGTGAAGGTCTTGTAGGAGCGCATGCTATAGCCATCGGCCTTCTGTGCGCCAAAGGCAAAGTCGGCCATGTCAAACTGCCTGGCATCCACTCCCTGGCAGGCCGAGGCCGCACAGCTGCTGATATTGTACTGTCCGCCATGCAAAATCTCGGTGGCATGCACGCTGGCCCAGTCATGCGTATTGCCGGCCAACACCATGCCCTCCAGTTCGCTTCCGCTGTAGCCATGTCCTGTGGCGTTCTCCTTTCCACAGCCATCCTTGCCGAAGTAAAGCTGGTAGCCACAGTAGCCTGGAGTCCTCACATCGGCCACGCCAGGGTCCTGGCTCATGTCGAAGCCCGAGGTCTTGTCCGTGTTGAAAGCCTTTGGCCCGGCCACCCTTTGGAAGCCGTCCACCACCAGGATGTGCGGTGCATCCTCTGTGGCGAGGTAGCAGCACACCTCCTGTGAGGGCATGCTCTCGCCGCCGCTGTTCACTGCCGTGACCCTAAACCGGTACATGACACCAGGTTCTATGTCAATGTCGGCAGCCGTAGAGCGGGCATCCACAGCCGTCCCATTGTCAAATCCCGAGCCCCCACGGCTCATGTATATGATATACTTGCTGGGGCGCGCCGTCTCCTCCAGCGCGTCCATGGTGGGCTGCCATGAGAGCCTTGCCTTGTGCTTGCGTGTGTCCATGAGGCAACTCATGCTGTTGACCGGCAGCGGCTGCACGACCGCCTCGCGCTTGTGCACCGCCGACAGGTATCGCAGGATGCCCTTGTAGATGGCACGTGCCATGGTGAACTTGAAGTAGGGGTCGTGTGCCATGCGCATGTCGGCCCAGTTCTGGTGACTCAGCATCTCCAGGATGATGGCCGGGTATTGCGGTTCGCGCGTCTCCCCATAATTGCGGTTATACATCTGCCTGCGTGTCCACTGGCCGAAGGTATTCTTCAGGTCGCCATACACCTGTGTCATCACGATGTCTGCCAGGTCTCTGCTTGTCAGCCTGGATAGTCCCGCTCCCGTGATGCCCTCATAGAAGTCGGCGGTGTAGATGCCCAGTGTGCCCACAATCGAACTATCCTTTCTGAAGCCCGCGTCACTGTGCACGGCCATGCTCAGTTCGAGAGGCACGCACAGCCCGCTGTCTCCTGGCAGGAACACACTGCCCCGGCCCAGGTAGTTCTCCGTGCGGGAACGCACGTTGATGTCGTCTCCGTAGTCATCGTTATCCTTCACGCTGTAGGTGTCCAGTGGGAAGCCATACCACAGGGCCGAGTATCTGGCGGCCTCCAGAAAGCGTGGAAGCCCACTGCACAGCGCATAGGACATGGTGCTGTCAGAGCGCACGATGTTGCTCATCCCGCCCCCGAAGCGCACGGCGTCAGCCGATACCACGCCCCGTGAGTCGCTCTGGTTGGTGAGCAGCACGCAGTTGTTGTCCAGGTCGCCCGCGCTGAAACGGAAGGTGCCCAGGTACACCCACGTTCCGCCACCCATCTGCTGGTTGACGGTGAAGGGTGTGTCGATGCCCTGGTGCCGCACCACATAATGTGCGTCGTCCACACTGCCCGGGTAGGTCTTGTAGGAGACATACACGGCATAGTCCCCCTCCTCGGGGATGACAGGCCGCCATACGGCCGTGCTCAGCGTCTTCCTGCCCGACACGCTGCCCACCATCCGGCTTGTGCCGTCGGCAAAGGGGTTGTCGCCATCCTGGTAGTAGGCGCGCAGATGGGCAAATCCCGTGCCGCCGTCAGTCCATTCCTGCTTGCCGTTCACCTCCTGGTACAGGCCGCCCGAGTCGGGTGTGTCGTTATCTACAATCACCTCGCTCTTCTGCCAGTCGCGCTCGCGTGGTGTGAACACGCACGCTCCAGCGTGCTCCAGCATGGGTATGAGGTAGGGCACCACGATGGTCTGTGTGAAGAGGTCCTCGGTCGTGCAGAACAGCCGTGGCCGCTGCCACACCCATTTCTGCGCGTTGTTGCTGTAATACTTGCCGTGGCTGGCCCACAGGCACAGGTGCCTGCCCTGCAGCCCATGCTGGACCTGGTAGGGCAAGTCCTCCCTCTGCACCCAGGGGTGACCCTTGTAGTCCCTCTTGCCATACACCCTCGACGTGTCCTTGCCATCCGTCATGTTCACGGGTATGAGCAGTTCGATGGGCGTGCCGTCGGCATAGACCACCACCTTGTAGTCCTGCAGTGCCTTGGGCAGACGCTGCCGTATGTTCTCGTTGATGGCCTTGACCGACTCGGGCGTGAAGGGTTGTCCCAGAAATCCCTCGCTCAGGTAGATATACACCTTGCGCTCCTCCTGGCTCACGGTGATGTCCTCCACCGTCACGCGGTCATAGCTGGTGTAGCAGGTGGCATTCTTGTTATAGTTCTCGATATAGTCGGCCAGGGCCGTGCGCAACGACCTTGTGTCCGACTGTGCCTCGGCATGTCCTGCCCCCATGAGGCACATTGCAGCCAGTGCCAGTGTGGCCTTGATATTCCTTTTCATTTATATAGCGAAGTTCTTGGGCTTCTTTGCCACGAAACGCTTGAAGTAGTCCTTTATCTCGGCCATCTGCCCCTCGATATCCCCGTTGGGCACTATGGTCTTGGTGCATTCAATCTTTCTCTCCTTGTAGTCCAGTCCGTAGAGCAGTATGGGCAGCCCCGCCTTGAGCGCGATGTAGTAGAAGCCGCGCTTCCACTCGCTGTTGGCCTTGCGTGTCCCCTCGGGTGTGATGCACAGGTGAAACTCCCTTGACTTCCTGGCCAGCATGGCCAGCCTGTCGGTGGAGCCCATCTGCTTGTCGCGATAGACGGGTATTCCCCCCATCCTGCGCATCAGTGCGCCCATGGGCCAGAAGAACCACTCCCTCTTGATGAGGAAGTTGCAGCGGAACCCCTCGGCGCGTGAGTAGAGGTTGCCGATGACAAAGTCCCAGTTGCTCGTGTGCGGAGCCATGATGATGATGTACTTGTCGGGGCGTGGCTCAGTGACCACCTCCGAGAAGCCCATCCACCTGTACAGTATCCGTCTGTAGAAACTCTGCCTCATTTCTCTGTCTTTGTCTTTGTCCTCCTGCGTCTGGCACAGTCCTGTGCCGCCTGCTCCCCCGGCATGCCCATGCGGGCTGCCCGGGCGTGTTGCCCGCCAGTCGCCCTGCCCACTCCCTGGTGCGGGGTAGGCCGCCTTGCGTGGGGCGTGCTCTGGGCTATCCCAGTTGGGCCATCATCTGCTCAGTCTCCTGCCGCAGGGCCTCCATGTCCTCGTGGTACTTCTTGTAGAATCCCCTCACGTTGCCAGGCTCCACATGCGAGAGCCGGCACAGCAGGTTGTCCTGTGCGTTGAGTATCTTCACCATTATCTGGTCTATCTGTTCCTGCTTGTCCTTGTGGAAGTGCGAGGCCACGACACATTCGGCGAAGAGTTCGCCACACAGGTTGCTGGTCAGTCTTTTCAGTGTTCTGCGTTTCATTGTCCGAGTCTTTTTGTTGCGTGCATGCGACTGCGCATGCCTGATTTACAAAGGTACGCTTTATTCCGTTATCGGCAAGGGATGGCCTGGCTCTAATTTCCGTTTTCTGCGGGATTTGCCCCCGTCGGGATATGGTTCGGGCTGGACTTGTGCCTCCTGTGGCACTCGCCCAGCCCGGTGTGCTGTGTCCGCTCAGTCGCGGCTGGCTATCTCGCGGGCCTTGTCCAGGGCCACGTTGATGTTTGGACAGATGTGGTCACGTCCCAGCATGTGGCAGAATCCGTTGTGCTCCAGCACGTCAAACACCTTGGGCTGCACGCCCGAGAGCACGATGTGGGTGCCCTCGCGGTGGCTCATCTGGCACAGGTTCTGCAGGTTGTGGATGCCTGTGGAGTCGATGAAGGGCACGCGGCGCATGCGTATGATGCGCACCTTGGGCCGCTTCTCCATCGTGGCCATGATGTCGTCAAACTTGCTGGCGATGCCGAAGAAGTAGGGGCCGTTGATCTCATACACCTCCACCCCCTCGGGGATGGCCAGGTGCTCCTCGTGCACTTCGGCGTCAGTCTCCTCGTTGGGGTCTATCTCGTCGGCTATCACCTTCACCTGTGTGGTCTCGGCCATGCGGCGCATGAAGAGCAGGCAGGCGATGAGCAGGCCCACCTCGATAGCCACCGTGAGGTCAAAGATGACCGTGAGCAGGAAGGTGACCACCAGCACGGTGATGTCACTCTTGGGGTTGCGCATCATCTGCACGAAGGTGCGCCAGCCGCTCATGCCATAGGACACGATGACCAGCACGCCAGCCAGGCAGGCCATGGGGATGTAGGCGGCCAGTGGCATGAGGGCCAGGAAGATGACCAGCAGCACGATGGCATGGAAGATGCCGGCCATGGGCGTGCGTCCGCCATTGTTGATGTTGGTCATGGTGCGGGCTATGGCTCCCGTGCAGGGGATGCCTCCGAAGAGTGGTGTGCACAGGTTGGCCACGCCCTGGCCTATCAGTTCCTGGTTGGAGTTGTGGTGGTCGCCGCACACACCGTCGGCCACCGTGGCCGACAGCAGTGACTCGATGGCCCCCAGCACGGCTATCACCATGGCCGTGGGGAACAGCCCCTTGAGGCCCTCCCAGGTGATGTCGGGCATGGTGAGGGGCGGTATGCTGGCCTTTATCTCGCCAAACTGGTCACCGATGGTGCTCACATGCAGGCTCGTGTGAGCGTTGAGGAAATACACGCCCACCGTCATCACGATGATGGCCACGAGTGATCCGGGAATCTTCTTGGACACCCTCGGCGTGAGAGCTATGATGAGGATGCTCAGCAGTCCCACGGCTGCCGTGGTCCAGTCGATGGTGTGGATGTTCTGCAGATACACCGCCCACTTGCTCAGGAAGTCGCCTGGCAGTTTGCCCTCGATGCTCAGCCCCAGCAAGTCCTTGATTTGTGTGGTGAAGATGGTGACCGCTATGCCGCTGGTGAAGCCCACGACGATGGGGTAGGGGATGAACTTGATGATGGTGCCCAGGCGGCACACGCCCAGCAGTATGAGGCACACGCCGGCCAGCATGGTCGCTATCATCAGTCCCGAGAGGCCCAGTGCGGGGTCATTGACGATGCCGTAGATGATGACGATGAACGCGCCTGTGGGGCCGCCTATCTGTACCCTGCTGCCTCCCAGCGCGCTCACGATAAAGCCGCCTATGATGGCCGTGAGGATGCCCTGCGAGGGTGACACGCCCGACGCGATGCCAAAGGCGATGGCCAGTGGCAGTGCCACGATGCCCACGATGAGGCCGGCCATGAGGTCGGCCATGAGTTTCTCTCTGTTGTAGTGCCGCAGCTCGCTCACGATGCGCGGCGCAAAGTTGAGTTTGTTCATTAAGAACTGTTGGATGTTGATTAAGTAAATTGGGCTGCAAAGATACTGCTTTTTCTTAAAATATGTGAATATTCGTGTGCTTCTCTTTCCTGTTTCCTGCCCCTTTCCAGTGTGCGGTGTGATATGGTGTTGGCGTGCGTGCGGGGGAGGGCTTGACTGTGGGCTGGCAGCCGTGGCATGCCCCCCTGTCGGATGCAGCGCGGTGCATGTGCGATTGCAGGGGCATGCGTGGCTCATCGCATGCCCCTGCGATGGTCCACGCAGCGGCATGCAATTTTGTTCGCGGTGTGATGCGCTTTCACTCGTCCTTGCGCGGGCGTGGTCATGGACGCTCCCCGTTGTCCAGCCTCATCGCCAGGAAGGCTGGGAGGGAAAAAGCCGCCCGCCCGCTCTTTTTAGGCCCGCGACAGACATGAAGGACGAATAAATTGGGCTACATTTGCAGAAGCGAAACCATACATTATATATTATGCGCATACTTGGCAACCTTATCTGGTGGGTGTTTGGCGGCCTGGAGGCTGCTGTGGGCTACTTCACGGGCACCCTGGCACTGGCCGTCACCATCATCGGTATTCCCCTGGCCATGCAGACGTTCAAACTTGGGCTGCTCTGCCTGTGGCCTTTCGGCTCTCGTGTGGAGGCGGGCGACTGTCCGCCGGGCTGCCTGCGCATTCCCCTCAACCTGCTGTGGATGGTGTGCGGGGGCTTCTGGGCATGGCTGGTGCACGTGTTCTTCGGACTCCTGCTGGCCATCACCATCATCGGGCTGCCCTTTGCCCGCCAGCATTTCAAGATGGCGGGGCTGGTGCTGGCCCCCTTTGGCAAGGATGTGACACTGGACTTCTGAATGATGCGAATGTGGATTTCCTTGTCAATGTCCGCGTTGGTGTTGGCAGCCTGCAGTGCCCGCCAGTCGGTGCATGATGCAGGGGAAGCATCTGCCGACAGCCACTCCCAGCCTGTGGCCGGGGTGGTTCCCAGCCATGCCTTCATTCGTCCACTGCCCCCAGAGATTGATTTGGAACACCTGGACAACGAGGAGTTCCCAGCCTCGTTCAATACCGACAGTTTCGATTGGGAAAGGGGCGTCATGCGGCTTAATGTCTTCTCGGAGGACAGGTACGACTCTCTGGCCATCAGCCAGATGCGGGTGGGTGATACCCTGGTGTTCGATGGTGACACGGTGCTGGTGGAGAGTGTGGACGATGACAGGCACGATGGTTACCTGACCATCAATCATGCAGAGGAGGATGGGCCGTGGCTTGCCCCTGTGGGAAATGGGCTTTATCGCGGCTCACGGATGGATGACTACCACACCTTCACGATGCTGGGAAGTGTGACACTTCCTTTGGCCGAGGACTGGGTATATATGCCATACGTCTTCCATGGCCACGAGATAGGTGATTCTGTCGTACATCAGCCTCGGGAGTACCTGGACAGCCTCAATGAGTGGATGCGTCAATTTGGTCCGATGGACAATCTGGTACAGACCAGAGAAGGGAAGATTGTGTGCATCAAAAGGCGTTATACACCATGACAGGAACGGGAATAGCAGAAGAGAAGAGGGTCGTGCTGGCAATGGTTGAACTGTATTGCCTGCATCATCATGGCGGGCGTGGACTCTGTGCCGAGTGCCAGGAGTTGCTCACGTATGCCCACCGGAGGCTCGACCTCTGCAGGTATGGCGAACTGAAGGGCACTTGCCGCCAGTGCCCCGTGCATTGCTATAGTCCCGCGATGGCCAGCCGCATGCGTGAGGTGATGCGCTGGGCGGGGCCCAGGATGCTGCTATACCACCCCATGATGGCCGTTAAACATATACTTCGTGAACATTTTATAAATAACAGGAAATGAGTAGTGAACAGAAATATAGCAGCCGCGAGGATCGTGACAGACAGAGCCGCGAGCGGCGCAAGCCCACTGGCAAGGTGACCAGGGGTGAGTATGCCCGCCAGAACAGCCTGTGGCTGGAGCAGAAGGCCCAGGAGGAGGGCGTGGCCCCGCTGGGCAAGGGCGTATATTATAAGGTACTGGCCCAGGGTGACCAGTCCAGTCCCACGCCCCAGGAGCGCAGCGTCATCACCGTCCATTACACAGGCCGCCTCACCGATGGACGTGTGTTCGATGGCAGTCGTGGCGGCACCCCGCTTGCCATACGACTCAGCGACCTTATCCAAGGATGGATAATCGCACTGGGGCAGATGCATGTGGGTGACCGCTGGGAGGTGTACATTCCTGCCGAGATGGGGTATGGCAAGCGCCCGCTGCCAGGTATCCCTGGCGCATCCACCCTCATCTTTGACATCGAGTTGCTGGCCATAGGATGATGGGCATGAGTGTTCTCCTGGCCTTTCCTGCCGTGGGACTGGCCTGGCAGGTGGCATTGTGCGTGCTGCTTGCCCTCAACCTCTTCACCTTCCTGCTCTATGGCATTGACAAGTACAAGGCGCGTCATCACCGGTGGCGCGTGCCCGAATCGACCCTCCTGCTGCTTGCCATGGCGGGGGGAAGCCTGGGGGCGTGGGCAGGCATGCGCGTGTGGCATCACAAGACGCTGCACCGAAAGTTTCGCTATGGCTTGCCTGCGATTATTCTCGTTCAGATTGCAGCTTTGCTTGCGGTAGAATGTTATATATAGTTTATGTATCAGAAATTCATAATAAACCAGGATGGCGTGCTCCGCTTCGGGCAGGTGTTTCTGCATCGTGACCTCCTGCGGGCGGGCGAGCGTTGTGTGTATGGCGGCGGGCTATGGCGGGTGGATGAAGGGCGCAGGATAGTCCTTCTCTTCGGACGCTCCTTTGACTTCGGTGCGCCAGACTTTGATTATGTGCGTCGCATCGACTGGACAGGGCTTGGTGGAAAGCCTATGTCCCTGTTTTACTTGCCCAACTGGCCCGACACCAACACGCTGGTGCCTGTCTTTGCAAAGAGATGATGAGGGGGACGAACATATCCGGGCGCATCGTGCGGATGAGGCTGCTCAGCCAGCAGTTGGCGGCCCCGCAGCATGACAGTGTGCAGGGTTTGGTGCGCTGGATGGGCATGGTGCAGGCACAGGAGTACCGCATGATGCGCTGGGCAGTGGGCATGCGTGTGCGCAGGCCATCGCTCCGTGCCTTTCGCGAGGCTTATGACTGCGGGCAGATCGTGCGCACACACCTCTTCCGTACCACCTGGCAACTGGTGGCCAGCGAGGATGTGCGGTGGATGCTTCCCTTGTGTGCCGACCGCAACAGGCAGGCCCTCGTGGGCTTCCTGGCAGGCCGTGGACACTCGCTCACCGAGCGGCAGTTCCTCCACTTCAACGACACAGTGGCCGACATACTCTCCTCCACCACATCGATGAGGCGCGATGAACTGGTGGAGCGGCTGGCCTCGCGGGGGATAGTGGGGGATGCCCACACACTCTCCATCTGTATGCGCCGTGCCGAGATAGACGGCCTCGTTTGCAGTGGGGTGCTTGACGGGCGGCAGAACACCTATGCCCTGCTGGACAGTCGCGTGCCTCATGCGGCCTCCCTGTCGCGCGAGGAGGCCATCGCCAGGCTGGCCAGGCGGTATTTCCAGAGCCATTCCCCGGCCACACTTGATGACTTTGTGTGGTGGTGCAATCTGCCCGCGAGGGACTGCAGGGCGGCTGTGGCGGACATCTCAGGCCAACTGGACAGCATCGTCCATGAGGGAGCATGCTATTATGTGTGGCACGACTGCCGCACACGCGGTGGCAATGGGCAGGTGTGCCTGCTGCCCTCCTACGACGAGTATCTGCTGGGCTACAAGTCGCGTCACCTGGTGTTGCGTGACGAGTATCGCTCGCGGGCGTACAGCAGCAACGGCATCTTCCGCCCCGTCATCCTGCACCATGGGCATGTGGTGGGCAACTGGCATCCCCGCGAGAGTGAGCCCGCCTTCTTCACCGAGCAGGACAAGGTGGATGTGCAGCGCGCATGGCAGGCTTACCATGCTTTCCTGGAATGTTGATGTCAGAAAAGTACCCTGAGCTGAAGAGTGTGAAATGAAGTCAAACAAGAGATATATGGACAAGATTAGATTGGATGTCGTAGGCGTGTCGAAGCCACGTCGTGGTGAGAGTATGGCGAAATTGTTTGCCAAGAATTGCGAACTGGCAGGTGTGACCGGGTCCAGTGCAACGTTAATAGAGGAGTTGACAGACGTTTGGGAAAAGTCAGTCCGCGTGTCCCATCAGTTCCTTTCCGAGGCTGATATCATCGGACTGCGTCCCATTGTGACAAACGCCCTGCGGGAGATACCAATACTGCTGGTGGCTGTGGCCGAGGGCAGGGCTGTCGGCTTCATGGGGATTGACGGAGACAAGATAGAGATGTTCTTTGTGGTCCCTGCCAGCATGGGCCAGGGCGTGGGTTCGGCACTCATGTGCATGGCGACACTCATGGCCGATATCCACAGGGTGGATGTCAATGAGCAGAACCCCTCGGCAAGGGCCATCTATGAGCATTGGGGCTTCCGTGTGCAGGGGCGCAGCGAGGTGGACGGCCAGGGCAATCCCTTCCCCATCCTGCACATGGTGAGGTAGGCCCGGGGGGATTTTCACAGCCTCGGCATGTCCATGTGGAGGGCCGCTGGCTACTGTGATGGAATTCGGCTGGCGCGGAAGGTGCCAGGCAGCATGCCCGTCTGCCGCTTGAAGAACTTCACGAAGTAGGATGGGTCATCGAAGCCCAGGTCATATCCCACCTCCTTGATGTTCATGTCGCTGAAGCGCAGGAGCCGCTTCGCCTCCAGAGTCAGGCGCGCGTTGATGAGCTGGAGGGGTGTCAGGTGCGCGGCCTCGGTGGTGTACTGGGTCAGCGTCTTCTGGGACAGGCCCAGCATGTGGGCGTATTCGCTTACGGTGTGTGCATGACGGTAATGCCGCTCCAGCAACTGGCGGAACTTCACAAAGGTGCGGTGCAGGGGCGAGGTGATGGCGTCGGAGTTGCCTGGCGCGTCTGTCGCGGCCCGCCCCGAGCGTTGCACATGTATGAGAAACAGGCACACGAGCATGGCCAGGCAGTTGTGGTGGGCAAATTCCCGCTCGTTGCGTTCCTCGCGCTCTATCTCCATGATTATCCTGTGCAGGAAGGAACTGGTGTGCTTGTCAACAATGCGGAACGGCTTGGTGTCGTAGGCATTGAACACATCGTACTTCAGGAAAAGGCTCTCGCCCGAATGCTCGTCCTGCAGAAACTCCTCGCTGAACTCCAGCACATAGCCCTCCTGGGTGTGCCGGGAGTCAAAGGTGTGCATCTGTCCCGGGGAGATGAAGAAGAGTGTGTCGGGCGTGACATCATACTGGTCAAAATCGACATAATGGCATCCGCTGCCCCTAAGAAACCAGATGATGGTGTAGAACGAGTGGGTGTGGAGGTGCACCGAGCGAAATCCCTCCTCCAGGAACACCTCGGGCATGCGCCGCAGGCGGAACACTCCCTGCTGGCCCGACTGAGGGTTAGGCGAGGGGCGGTAAGTGATGA
>CAVKOT010000039.1:0-17074 GCA_963658045.1 Opitutia bacterium UBA4654 | reverse complement strand
ACGGTAAACCCGCACGTCAGTTTAGCAAACTGGTGGTTTCAGCCACTCACCCAAACTTCCTTCTTCTCGCTTTAGGTCGAACCGCTGTCCGTACCCCTCTCAATTGCGATGCAAAGGTAGGGGTTTTTCCTCATCCACGCAAGAGTTCACATGTTTTTTTTGTATCTTTGCATAAAATAAACGAAAAAGAGCATGGATAACGAGACGGAAATATCAAATTTGCCAGGTGGCTGTCGCCTGATACACCTTTCGGAGATAATGGATGAGCGCGGGGCTTTGACCTTTCTGCAGGAGGGGATGGGTGTCCCATTCTCTATAGAACGGGTGTTTTGGGTGTGGGGTGTTCCTCCTGGAAAAAGCCGTGGCGGACACGCCCATAGGACTTGCGACCAGGTACTGTTCCCTTTGGGCGGGTCTTTCAGAATACAGGTGGATGATGGGAAAAGCCAGGTTGGTGTGTTGATGGATTCGCCCACATGCGGTATTCTTATTCCCGCTGGTGTCTGGTGCAATCTGACAGAATTCCAGGAGGGTACGGTGTGCTTGACTGTAGCCTCGCATCCTTATAGTGCCGAGGATTATATCAACAGTTACGAGGATTATTTAATGGAAGTTAACAGGGAGCAATGACGGTAATACCTTATTCAGTAAACAAGAGGGAGGACTGGGACTCCTTCGTGCGCAGGTCAAAGAATGGGACTTTCCTGCTGCAGCGTGGCTTCATGGATTATCATGCCGACCGCTTCTTTGACTGCTCGGTGATGGTGTATGAGGGCATCACTCCTGCCGACGGTTATCAGGAGGAGGCTCCCGACAGCAAGGGCCTTGTGGCCCTGTTCCCCGCCAATTGGGTGGAGGAGGAGGCTTGCGTGTATTCCCACCAGGGACTCACTTATGGCGGACTGCTTGTCCTGCCCGAGGTCACACAGACCGATGTCCTGCGCATCCTGCGCGCGGTCTTGCTCTACTATCAGAGTTACCTGCAGGCCCGCAGGGTGGTGGTCAAGCCTATACCTTATATATATAGTGGCATTCCCAGCGGCGAGGAACTCTACGCGCTCTTCCGTGCAGGGGCGGTGCTCAAGAGCCGCCAGGTGAGCACGGTCGTGAGCATGGCTCATCCCGTGAAGATGCGCACGCTGAGGATGCGGCAGGCCAGGAAGGCCATAGAGCACGGCTTCTATATCGACCGCATGACCGAGGGCGACCACGAGACACTGGAGGAGTACTGGCATCTCCTGGACGAGGTGCTGGAGACTCACCACCATGTGCATCCCGTGCATAGCGTGGAGGAGATGAGACTGCTCATGCAGCGTTTCCCAAAGGAGATAAAGCTCTACCTTGTGCGACGCGACAGGCAGATCGTGGCGGGCACGGTAATCTTCGAGACTCCGCACGTTGCACATGTGCAGTATATAGCCTCGGGCGAGGAGGGGCGTGCCTATGGCGCGCTCGACCTTCTGTTCCGCCACCTCATCAGCGAGCGCTACAAGCAGGTGGAGTATGTCGATTTCGGCATCTCCACCGAGCATGCCGGGGCCTTCCTCAATGAGGGACTGATATTCCAGAAGGAAGGCTTCGGGGGCAGGGCCGTCTGCTATGATGTGTATGACGTGCCCCTGGAGCGCGTACGGCTGATGGACATGTGTGGCAAGCAGGCCGGGCGTGAGGAGGAGAAGATACCCTACCTGGACCTCAAGCGGATTTCCGACTCCTTTGAGCCAGCCCTGACCGAGGAAGTCACGCGTGTGGTGCACAGCGGATGGTACTTGCAGGGCAAGGAGAACGAGCGGTTCTCACGACTTTATGCCAATTATTGCGGAGCGGCATTCTGCGTGCCCACGGGCAATGGCCTTGACGCGCTCACCAACGTGCTGCGTGCCTATCGCCAACTGCTTGGCTGGCAGGATGGTGACGAGGTAATCGTGCCCTCAAACACTTATATAGCCACCATACTGGCCATCTCGCATGCCGGCCTCACGCCAGTGCTCTGCGAGCCCAGCCTGGCCGACTATCTCATCGACCCCAGACTGATAACCCCGCTCGTCACCCCCCGCACTCGTGCCATCATGCCCGTGCATCTGTATGGGCGGCTGTGTGACATGGACACCATAATGGGCATAGCCCGTGAGCATGGGCTGAAGGTCATCGACGATGCGGCGCAGGCCCACGGAGCCAGCAGGAGTGGCAGGCGCGCTGGCTGCCTGGCCGATGCCACGGCCTTCAGCTTTTATCCGGGAAAGAACCTGGGCGCGCTGGGGGACGCGGGTTGTGTGACCACCGATGACGAGCAACTGGCCAGTGTGGTGCGCGCCATGGGCAACTATGGCAGCGAGAAGAAATATGTGCACCTTTACAAGGGCGTGAACAGCCGTATGGACGAGATACAGGCTGCGGTGCTGAGCCTGAAACTGGGGCGCCTGGATGCCGACAACGAGCGCAGGAGGGAGATAGCGCACCTCTATGACGAGGGCATACAGAACCCCCTGCTGACGCTTCCCCTGGTGGCCAGCGAGGCAGCGAGCAACGTCTATCACATCTATCCCGTGCGCTGTCCAGCCAGGGACCAGTTGCAAGAGTTCCTCTCAGAAAGGGGCATACAGGCGCAGATACATTACCCGACCCCCCCGCACAGGCAGATGGCTTACCAGGAATGGGCCGAGAGAAAGTTCCGCATCTCGGAGCGCATCCATGCCGAGGAACTCTCGCTCCCCATCTCGCCCATGCTCACCAATGAGGAGGTGAGGCGCGTGATAGATGCTGTCAATGCCTTCAATGTGGAGCTGTAGCCAGGCCAAGGCATGATTGCGGGCAGGAGAAGCATGCTTAACTCCACCAAGGAAAATGGTCAGAAGGTGATGGGCAAGCAACTCGTCTCATAGTCCAGCCTGGGCTGGACAGTGGATGAAAGCATATTACTTTGCAAAGTTAGTTATCTTCTGTGACTGTCCAGCCCAGGCTGGACAGTCACAGAAGTGTTGTCTCTCATGCAGGACGGATGGGCTCATGATGGATAAGAGCCTACTGAAGTCCTTCGGGGAGTCCTAATCCTTGTGCTCCCTACGTCGTGTTATTGGCAATCCGCACCCAGGATGCCCCACCATGATTTGGGCAGGGCAACATTAGGCAAGTTGATTGCCGTGGAAAACAGGGGTGCAATCTCTGCGTCATCAAAACCTGCGATGCCACAGCCGATGCGTGTCACGAGAAATCTCGTGTCGGGATGTCCCTGGGCATATTCCAGGAACTCATCGACATAGGGCTTGATGGTTTCCACACCTCCCTGCATGGTGGGGATGGCATAGCACTGGCCCGTGGGGCCTACGCCAACTCCCCATTCCGCGCCAAACAGTCTCATGGCAGTACGCGCAGCACCGCCACCATGCATGCCTTGCAGGTTGCTGCCAAAAACAAACACCTCAGACTCTGAGAGTCTCGTAATCCGGTTGGGTGTCACTAAGAAATCTCTTGCTTTCATACGTCTTGTCTTTTATTATAGTTAGCCAGTCATTGCGATGACGGGACTTTTCTGTTAGAATTCCAGCCTGAAGCCTTTCTGCTTGAGCTCGTCATATTTCTCCCTGTTGAAACTGAAGAGGTACGCTTCGCGTTTGGGCGTTGGCCATACCGTCTCCTCCTGTTGTGTGAGAATGTCCAGGTGCAGCATCTTCTTCGCAAAGTTCCGGCGGTCAAAATGAACACCCAGGATGGCCTCGTATAGTATCTGGAGTTCCTTGATGGTGAATTTCTCTGGCAGCAACTCAAAGCCTACAGGCTGGAAATGTATGCGCTCCCGCAGTTTGTCCAGGGCCATGCGAAGGATAAGGTCATGGTCGAATGCCAGTTGCGGGATTTCGTCCAGGCTGAACCATTCCGCCTGGGCGGCATCATCACCACCTCTCACTTCGGCTATCTTCACGAGAGCGAAGAATGCGATGGAGATGACTCGCTCACGAGGGTCACGCTTGGGGTCACTGAAGCAGTGGAACTGCTCAATATAACCAGGTGACAGGTTCGTTTCTTCTTTCAACTCTCGCAAGGCCCCTTCATCCGCAGTCTCGTTCATTCTCAAGAATCCGCCAGGAAAGGCCCACATGCCTTTGTAAGGCTCTCCTCCACGTTCTATGAGCAGAACTTTAAGTTTAATGCCATCAAAACCAAATATGACACAGTCGGTTGCGACGGCCGGGTGTGGATACTTGTAACTGTACTTTTGCTCTTCCATATTGATGATGTCTTATGTCTTGTGTGATATTTACACTGTAAAGGTATGCGTTATAGTTTAGCTGTCCAAATATTTATGTGTATAATTTACGCAAGTTGTGTTTTGCATGGCTCTGAAGTGATTTTATGCACCTGTGGCCAATGTTAATACATAGTTTTTGTGTACTTTTGCAAGGAATACATATATTACTAACCTCTAAACAGGTAGTTCCGAGAGGAGTTGCCGAAGCATAGAAAGGAGACAGATAAAGAAACAGACAGCAACGAATGATTGAACGGTGAGCATGGAGGCGGATGTCTCCTGTCACTTCCACGAGAGTGAGTCCAACGCCCAGCTCTGCCACAGTATGTGGCTAAAGGGCATACGAATTTCAATCACGAGGGAAGCGAATCATCTGTTCGACTGCTTATACATACTTGAGCTTTCGCTCTTGTTCTCTATTCAGAAAACGGCCAATTTGATGAAAGGGGAGAACAAGTTAGTGGGAGGCTCACGCCCCGCGTTGGGGCGTGGCCTTTCGTCCTGCTTGTTTCCCTAAAGGTGCTTGGCCGTACCTCTGAATAGAATAAGTGTTTGGACAGGGTTACGCCCCTTCTCTTATTCTTAATTCAAAAATGAAAAGAATCTTATTACTCCTTATGGCAGTAGCCTTTGCTGGCCTTTGCCATGCTCAGGATGTGCTGGTCAAGAAGGATGGAAGCACCATCCTGGCCAAAGTGTTGAGGATTACGGAGACGGAAGTAGAGTACAAGGACTTCAACAACCAGGATGGCCCCACGCGTGTCATCAGCATCAGCAATCTACAGGCCATCAATTATCAGAATGGACAAAAGGAAACTTTCTCAGAGCAGACAGCCAATCCTGCCCAGAAGCCAGACATCGTGACCAACGAGACCGCCACAAAGTTCTCCAATGACCAACAGTTGATGCAGATGTACAATTTGAGGAAGCAATTGCCGACAGAGAAGATGCAAAAGAAAGTAAAGAGACTAAGAAGGGGGGGCTGGATTGCCGGAAGTGTTTTGGTTGTCGGTGGAATCGCAGCGATAAGTTGTCTTCATGTTGGTTGTGATACATATTGTTCAGATCATTATGGCCATGACTTTAAGTTAGGTGTGGGCATTCCTTCTTTGGCACTCGGTGCTGTTACTGTAGTGGTATGTTGTTCCAAAGCAAAGAAGATAGAGAACATGTCCAGATTCTCCGTTCAGTCGGCTTCTCTTTACCAGCAGGAAATCAATATAAGGAAAGCTAACGACCATCTGATGGTTGGTCTGGACATGCTCCAGGACAACAGCATGAAGAACCAGACCTTGGGTATGGGCTTACGCTATAACTTCTAAAAAAGGCGAGATACGATGAAAGTCACAACATCATTGCTGCTCGTGTGCGCTTCCGTAGCATTCGTTTCCTGTTCCACCATGCGAAGTGGTGGCGCAGGCAACACGGATACGGAGATATTCACCATGAACGAGAGTTACAATCGCATGGACTTGGAGGTTAGTCCAGATGGTATCACCTACACCATTGACATCAGCACAGCCGAAGGCCGCATCAAACTCAACGGCCTGAACCTGGCACAGGCCAAGAAACTCGCACTGGAGGAGGCTGCCATCAAGAACAACTGCGCCCGCATCATCTCCCCCAAGTTCTCGCACTTGCAGAAGGGCAAGCACATCCTGCGCATCACCGTGTTCGGTTTCCCCGCCAGGTACAAGAACTCCGAGAAGACCACGACTCATGATGCACAATTCGAGAGGGATAAAAATGTTATTATTGTGAAGTAGTTCATTCATCTATTCGGCGCCACAGCGGTCATCAGCACTTCTCTCCAAAGAGCCTGAATGACCGCTGCGGTGTTGTTTCTATTGGATAAACATATTTTGCGCCCCATCGGGGCAAAAGCGTAATATTGCTATGCGCGATTGCTCAATGCTTTTGCCCTTTCAGGGCGCATTGTCCTGCATCTGTCAATATTCCCAGGACGTTGCCCTGGGCTATGCGCAGATTAGGCTTTCAGCCTGCCTGGCCACAGAATACTGCCACACCGTTATTAGGCTTTTATCCGCTTGACTTAGGAAAAGCGAACTGAAAAACATACCGAAAGGGGATCAGAAACTAATAGGAACAGGCTCGTTTCTCTCTCTCTTCCTTTACCTTTTTATTGCAATTCCACCACCGTGATGCCTGCACCGCCAAACTGCACGTGCTCGTCGTGTGCTGACTTCACGCCCGGATGGGTGTTCAGGTAGTCACGGATGAGCTGGCGCAGGATGCCTGTGCCTGTTCCGTGCAGGATGCGCACCTTGCTCGCACCCACCAGGATGGCATCATCGATGAAGTAGGTCACGGCCTGCAAGGCTTCCTCACCACGCATGCCACGCACATCGATGTCCTGCTTGAAGTTGAGGTGCTTCTCGCGGATCTGGTCCTGGGTCTCCCGACTTACGAAGGAGATGACACCCTGTCCCTTGTCCTCCTTGGGCTTCTCGGCACGTACCAGCCGCTTGACATCCACCGTGGTCTTCATCATGCCGAAGGCCACAGATGCCTGCTTGCCAGTTATCTGCTGTATGGTGCCCACAGTGGTCTGCCCCTTCAGCCTCACCGTGTCACCAGCCTTCAGGGGTTCCTCTGCCTGCACAGCCTCAGCCTTGGCCTGCTGTGACGTGGCAGCCTTCTCCTCGGCCCTCTTGCGCTTGTTCTGCTCCTTGCGCTTCCTGCGTTCCTCTATCTGGCGCATCTTGCGCTCGATGGTCTCGTCGTTGGTAGCCTTGCTCTCGTCCAGCAACTCCTCGGTGGCATTGGCCATCTGCTGCCTGGCCACACGTGTGCGCTCCTTCTCGGCCTGTGCCTCGCGTATCTCCCTGATGGTGTTCTCGATGGTGGCGTTGGCCTCCTTCAGTATCTCCTGTGCCTGCTTCTTGGCCTCCTTGATTATTGCGGCACGCTTCTCCTTCAGTTCGGCCACCTCCTGCTCATATCGTGCGATGGTCTGCTCCATCTGCTTCTCGCGTGAGTGGATGGCCTGCCGCTTGCTCTCCCAGTAGCGTTTGTCGCGCGTGATGTCAAGCAGATACTTGTCGGCATTCACATAGTCCTGTCCCACAAGTTCCGTCGCATCGGCTATCACGTCCTCGGGGATGCCTGTCTTGCGTGCTATCTCGATGGCAAAACTGCTGCCGGGGTTGCCTATCTGCAACTGGAAGAGGGCCTCCATCTTCTGCCTGTCATAGAGCATCGCGCCGTTTATCACCCCAGGAGTGTCCTCGGCAAAGTGCTTGAGGTTCTGGTAGTGTGTGGTGATGACCCCGAAGGCTCCACGGCTGACGAACCGCTTCAGCACCGCCTCGGCTATCGCCCCGCCAATGGTGGGCTCCGTGCCTCCCCCAAACTCATCGATGAGCAGCAGGCTTGCAGGGTCGGCGTTGCGCATCATCTCCTTCATGTTCTGCAGGTGCCCGCTGTAGGTGCTCAGGTCGTTCTCGATGCTCTGCTCGTCACCGATGTCAATGAGTATGCGGTGGAAGATGCCACACCGTGAGTTCTCGCCCATGGTGACAGGCAGTCCGCACTGGAGCATGTACTGCAGGAGTCCCACGGTCTTGAGGCATACACTCTTGCCACCCGCATTGGGACCGCTGATGATGAGTATGCGCTGCCTGCGGTTGAGCGCGATGTCCATGGGCACCACATGCTTGCCCTGCTTGCGCAGGTTGAGTTCCAGCAAGGGGTGCTTGGCCAGTGTCCAGTCGATGAGTGGCGCGTCCTGTATGTCGGGACTCACGGCCTCCAGGTGGTCGGCCAGCAGAGCCTTTGCACGGCAGAACTCCACATCGGCCAGGAACTCCATGGCACGGCGGAACTCGCGTATGTTGGGGGTGAGCAGGGCGGTGAACTCACGCAGGATGCGTATCACCTCACGCTTCTCCTCACCTTCCAGTTCGCGTATGCGGTTGTTGGCCTCCACCACCTCGGCTGGCTCGATAAAGACGGTCTTTCCTGTCGCGCTCTCGTCATGCACGATGCCCTTGAGCCTGCGTTTCATGGCAGGAGCCACGGGGATCACCAGTCGTCCGTCACGCAGGGTGGGAGCCACATCCTTATCCACAAGTCCGTCAGCCTGAGCCGCACTCAGGATGCGTGCCAGCACACGGCTTACGCTGCCCTCAGAGCGGCGGAGCTCACTTCGGATGGAAGCCAGTTCGGGACTGGCCTCATCCCTGATGCGCCCATATTTGTCCAGTATCTGCTCGATGCGCTTCTTGATGTTGTGGAAGGTGAACACCCCGTCGGCCATGTGGCTTAGGGCAGGGTAGAGGGGTGTGTCATCCTCAGCCTTCCTTACCACCTCCACCCATTGGTGCAGGGTGCGCAGGGTGCGCAGCAAGTCCCACATCTCCTGTTCATCGAGATAGGCCCCCTCCATGCGTATGCGCTGCATGGCGGCACGCAGGTCGAAGAAGTCCTGGTGCAGTTGGTCTGCTGTCTCTCTCAGTATGTCTCGTAGTTCATTGGTCTGCTTGTGCAGTTCCCTTACATCCTCTGCCTTGTCAACAAAGCCCATGGCATCCACGCGCTCATGTCCCAGGTTGCTCAGGCAACGTGCGTGCAGCAGGGCACGCACCTCATCAAATCCTATCTTCTGCTCGAAATTCTTTGGGTAAATCATTTCTTTAGGTCGCTTCGCTTACAGGTTCTGTGGTTTTAAGGTCGCTTCGCTTTCAGGTCTGCTTCCTTCTTTCGGGTCGCTTCGCTCTCAGGTGTGGTTCTGTGGTCGCTTTGCTTTTAGCAGAGTACGCTGTGCAATGGTAAAACCTGAAAGCGAAGCGACCGCAAAACCTTATAACCTTAAAACCTCAAGAAAAACCTCACTTAATATTTTTCGTCGGGTACATGCTCTCCCACCATGTGGGGTCATCCTGCAGGTACTTGGCAAACCACGCATAGTAGGTGTGTACCCACTTCCTCTGCTTCTCGTAGTCGAGGATGTGGTGGTTCTGCCCCTCTACCGTCACAAAGGCACAGTCACGCCCCAGGATCTTCAGTGCATTGAACATCTGCGTACTTTCCACAATGGGGACATTGGTGTCAGCACCACCATGCAGGAACAGGATGGGCGTGTGCACCTTGTCGGCATTGAAGAGGGGGGAGTGTCCGCTCATCAGCTCAGGATTGTTCCAGGGATAACTGTTGGCCGCACAAATAGCGTTGTAACTGTATCCCCAGTAGCCATACCCCCAGTAACTGGCAGGATTGCTGATGCCTGCATGAGCCATGGCAGCGGCGAAGATGTCGGTCACCGTCTGCAGATACATGGTCATGAAGCCACCGTAAGAGGCTCCCAGGCAACCCACCTTCTTGTCATTCACATAAGGATGCTCGGCACAGAACTTCTTGGTTCCCTCGATGATGTCATCGGCTGTGTATTTCCCATAGGCGTTCACATGACGTGCCGCAAACTCCTGGCCGAAGCCTGTGCAGCCGCTGGGCTGTATCACATACACCACATAGCCCATGGCCGCCCAGTTGTGATAGTTATAGTAACTGTCGAGATAGCGTCCTGTGGGTGAGCAACCTCCATAGTAATAGACCAGCATGGGATACTTCTTGCCTGCATCGAAGTGCGGTGGCAGGTAATAGCGTCCGTATATGGTGTCGCCACGGCTGCTCTGGAAGTTCCAGTCGCCAAACTCTCCCAGTTGGATGTCAGCCATGCGCTCTGGGTTGTAGTCGCGGATGAGTGTCTCCTTGCCGCTTTTCAGGTCAACGGTATAGATGCGGTAAGTGCTTGATGCCCCCTCGCCAGAGTAGGACAGCAGGGGCTTCTCAGCAGCCAGGGAGAATTTGTTCACAAAGCATTCCGAGAGTTTGAGTTGTGTCCACTTCCTGCTCTTCATGTCCAGGCGGAATATGCTCTGCAGGTCGCGGTTCTCGCATAGCGCATACAGGTTACCGTCGGCACGGCTGCATTCCACGCTGATGATGCTGGGGTCGAAGTCCTTTGTGAGTGGCGTGATTTCCTTCGTCTGTGTGTCCATGAGGAATAGTTCCTGCTGGATCATGCTGGGTATCTTGCCCGTAGGGTCATTCTTGCCTATTCCTCCCAATGCCTCGGGACTGCCTTGTATGAGGATGTCTCGTCCGTCGGGCATCCACTGGCACGAGCCCACGAAGCCGTCACGGCTCACCAGGGTGTCGGCCTTCATGGTCTCCCGGTCGAGCACAATCAGCGTGGTAAACGAGAACGGCCGCCTGGTGATGTCATTCTCGCGCACGGTGAGCAGAATGTGCTTTCCGTCATCCGACACAGTGGCATAGGTGTCATGCTGCCCCTGTGTGAGTATGCTCAGTTGCTGTGTGGCAGGATCCAGCAATTGCATATTGCTCCTGTTGCGCCATCCGTCGATGCGGTCATCTGGCTCCAGTATCTGATGCACCTGCGGGTCATCCTTTGGGCCCTCGGTGTTCTTGCTTATCAGCATCAGCCTGTCCTGTGCTGTCCACTGCCCTCCCAACGACTGCGCATCGGCATAGAGGAGCTCGGTCTTGCCTGTGGCAGGATCGGTGTATTCGTAGATGGTCTCGCCCTGGTTGTTTTTCCTCCAACTGATATAGCGGTCCCCCTTGGCTGCCCACTGGATGAAATTGGCGGGCACATACTCATTTCCACTCTTCAGGTCAAGTATGCGTTCCGTGTCCTGGCGTTCTCCTCCTTTCGTGGTGCGCCTTACGGTATATTTAAGGAACCGTCCTCCCGCACTCAGACTGGTGGCACCTGCCCACAGCCCATTTTGGTAGTCCTCAAAGGTGTATAGCCTCTTTCCCTTTGGATTCAATGTGATATACTTCTCCTGTTCTGTCTGTACATTCAGGGTGAGCGTGTCGGCCTTGCCAGGCTTCTGCAAGAGTTTCACCACGAAGTCATGCCTGCCTGGCAGCAACTGCTGTTCCTCGCCCTCGCGGCATTCCTGTCCGTCCACAAACACCTTGTGCCGTGCGGTGCTCCCTATGCTCAGGCGGTATTTGGCAAACATGCTGTTCTCTATCCGAAATCCAGCCAGGCGCACCCCTCCCTTCTCGCTTGCAGGCACGATGCTGTCTGTTATGCATTCTCCCTGGAGCCATCGGTTGAGTGCCATGGGTGCGTCCATCATCAAGTCGTCTTGCACAAAGGGCTTTCCCCACACGTCGGTGCTGTCCGTCTGGATGGGTGCTGTCATGCAGTAGGGACTTGTGAGCCTCAGACTGTCAACGCGTATGTCTGTGGCTGATGCGGCAGTGCAGCCTGTGGCCAGCAGCACGCTGGCAATGATATTCTTAACTTCTCGATACATTCTTTACTCCCTTTACGGTCTTTAGTTTCTTGAGCAGTTTCTCCAGCCGTGCCGTATCGTCCAGCATGACGGTCAGTGTGCCACTGAACAGCCCGTCATGGCTGTCGATGCTTATGCTGCGCAGCTGTATCCGCTCCTCCTTGCTTATGATGCTTGTTATGTTGTTAACGATGCCTATGTCATCATTGCCCACCACATGCAGTGTGATGGGGTATTGTCCTGTGCCCTTGCCTGACCACATAGCCCTGACTATCCTGTAACCGAACCGCTCACGCAGTTGCGGGGCGTTGGGACAGTTCTCACGGTGGATCTTGATGCCTCCTCCGCTGGTCACAAAGCCGAACACCTTGTCACCATAGACAGGCTGGCAGCATCTTGCCATCTGGAAGTCCAGGCCGCGTATGTTGGAGTCGATGACCAGCACATCTTCCTGGGCCGCACTGGCCTTGCGCAGGCTTTCGTCGGCCTGCATCACATATTGCACCGCGCTTTGTGCGGGCGTGGCCTTCTCTTCCTCACCCCGGTCACGACGCAACTGCTGTGCGTAGGCCTCCAGCACGCTGTTCGTGTCCAGCCGTCCGCTGGCGAGTGCGGTGTAGAAGTCTGTCACCACGCGGTAGCCCAGCCTGGTCATCGTGTGCATCAGGGCCGGCTCGTCATAGTCCAGTTTGCGGTTTCTCATCTTGCGGTCCAGTTCCTCACGCGCCATGGATGCCTGCCGGCTCTCCATCTCCTTCAGGCTCTGCTTTATCTTGTTGCGTGCCCGGCTGGTCGTGACGATGTTGAGCCAGTCCTGCTTGGGCGTCTGGTTGCTGCTTGTCAGCACCTCCACCTGGTCACCGCTGGTGAGTTTCTGCCTTATGGTCACGTTGCGTCCTCCGATGCGCGCGCCAGTGCATTGGTTGCCCACCTTGGTGTGTATGGCATAGGCAAAGTCCAGCACGGTGGCTCCCGCAGGCAGTTTGAAGAGGTCGCCCTTGGGCGTGAACACAAACACCTCATCCTCTGTCAAGTCCAGACGGAACTGGTCCATCAGCTGACGGTCATCACCGCTCTCCAGTGCGCTGCGCACTCCTGCCAGCCACTCTTCCACTGCGCTCTGTCCTCCCTTTATGCCTTTGTAGCGCCAGTGAGCGGCCAGTCCATGCTCGGCAATGTCGTCCATGCGCTCAGTGCGTATCTGTACCTCCACCCATTTCTGTTCCGGGCCAAGCACCGTGATGTGCAGACTCTCATATCCGTTGCTCTTGGGCACCGAGAGCCAGTCGCGCATGCGGCTGGGGTTGCTCTGGTACATGTCGGTGATGATACTGAACACCTGCCAGCAGTCCATCTTCTCACGGTCGGGTGCAGAGTCCAGTATGATGCGTATGGCAAAGAGATCAAAGACCCCGTCAATGTCCACCTTCTGCTTCTTCATCTTCTGCCAGATGGAGTGTATGCTCTTGGTGCGTCCCTTCATGTGGAATCGGAGCCCCGCCTGTGTGAGTTTCTCCTCTATGGGCTTGGTGAAGCGCGCTATGTAGGCATCCCTGCTTTGCTTGGTCGCATTGAGTTTGTCCTTTATATAATAGTAGGCATCATGCTCCAGGTATTTCAGGCTCAAGTCCTCTAGTTCGCTCTTCAGCTTGTAGAGTCCCAGTTTGTGTGCCAGCGGTGCATACAGGTAGGCGGCCTCCATTGACACCCTCTTCTGGGCCTCCACATTGTCAGTCCCCTTGATGCTGCGCATTAGGCACACGCGGTTGGCTATCATTATCAGTATGACGCGCATGTCCTCGGCCATAGACACCAGCAGGCTGCGGAAGTTCTCGCTCTCGATGGCCGCACTCTTCTCATATAAGTCTCTTATGCGCAGGAGTCCATGCATGATGCCGGCCACCTCCTCACCGAAGTCCCGTCTCACATCCTCCAGGGTAGTGTCACCCCTCATCACCGCACTGTTGAGCAGCACGCCCAGCACGGCTCCCCGTGTGAGCCCCATCTCCTGGGCCACAACGAGTGCTGTCTCCATATCGGTCAGGATGTTGCTCAGTCCGAAAGCATCGCGTGACACACCATTCTGGCGTGTTGAGTGCTCCAGGTACTGGTGCACGAGTGCCCAGTCTTCGCTGGTCAGCACATGCTCGGTCAGTGGAATCAGCTGCTGCTCCAGTTCGGTCATGCGTTGCTGTTCCTCAGTGGTGAAGGTCTCTTTCTCGTCTGTCATAACTCTCCTCCTTTCTTGTGGGCAGTGTGCCCTGCATGCTCTTTGCGTGGCCTATGGGCAAGGCCGTGATGCAGGGACAAAAGTAGCCAGAAACACTATCGTCGGCAAAGTTACATGAAAAATGGCTTTTTTCTTCGTTTTGGCAGGCTTTTTCCATGCTGGATGAGGTGACGCTCACACTTTTTGACTAACTTTGTAATGAAGTTAGGGTAAATCTGTCCATGCCGCTACCAGGTGTGGGAAGGATTGATAAAGGATAAAAATAGACATACATAGATAACGCTATGACGCTTACACCATCTGATGAGGCACAGCTTCGTGCCAAAGGTATTACACAGGAGCAGTTGATGGAGCAACTCGACTGCTTCCGCAAGGGATTTCCTTATCTGAAGTTGCACGCAGCGGCCGCAGTGCCCGATGACATCCTTGCACTCACCCCTGAGAGCCAGGAGGAGTATGTGCAAAAGTGGAACGAGTACAAGGCCGAAGGGCACAAAATCACCAAGTTCGTGCCGGCAAGCGGGGCCGCCAGCCGCATGTTCAAGGATTTGTATGCCTTCCTGGAGTCAGGACGTGAGACACCCGAGAGTGATGCCGAGAAGACCTTCTTTGGCAACCTGCGCAAGTTTGCCTTCTATGATGCCCTTAACGATGCCTGCATCCTGCTCTATGGCATGGGTGCCGAGGCATTGGTGGAGGAGCATCGTTGTCACGATGTGGCCGAGGCTCTGCTTGATGACGAGGGGCTGGGATATGGCAGTCTGCCCAAGGGCTTGCTGCAGTTTCACAACTATGGCGACTATGCCCGTACGCCTCTGGAGGAGCATCTGACCGAGGCTGTCCTGTATGCCAGCAGTCAGGGCGAGGCTGACGTGCATTTCACTGTAAGTTCCGAGCACAGGGAACTCTTTGAGGAACTTATCGCGCGTGTCCTTCCCGAGTATGAGGAACGCTACCACACCACTTTCCATGTGACACTCAGCGAGCAACTGCCCTCTACTGACACCGTGGCTGCCAACGGGGACGGTACCCCCTTCCGCACAGCCGATGGCAAACTCCTGTTCCGTCCTGGAGGTCATGGAGCCCTCATTCGTAACCTGGATGCCCTGGATACTGATATCGTGTTTATCAAGAACATAGACAATGTGGTGCCTGATGCTCTGAAGGGTGATACCGTGCTCTGGAAGCAGGTGCTGGCAGGAGTGTTGGTAAGTGTGCAGCAGCAGGCGTTCCGTTATATGCGTTTGCTGGAGAGTGGCACATACAGTCACGCTGACCTGGAAGAGATTATCCGCTTCGTGCGCCACACGCTTCATACGGACATGCCTGGTCTCAAGCACATGGAGGACACCGAACTGAGCATCTGGCTGCGCTCGCGCTTGAACCGCCCCATAAGGGTGTGCGGCATGGTGCGCAATGTGGGTGAGCCTGGTGGTGGCCCATTCCTGGCCTACAATCCAGACGGGAGCATCTCCCTGCAGATACTGGAGAGCAGTCAGATAGACCCAGACAATGCCGAGGCACAAGCCATGTTCCGGCAAGGTACACATTTCAATCCCGTGGACTTGGTGTGCGCTGTGAAGGATATGAATGGCAAGCCTTACTCACTTCCCGACTTCGTGGACCCAGCCACAGGATTCATCTCCCATAAGAGCAAGGACGGTCGCCCCTTACTTGCCCTTGAACTTCCTGGTCTTTGGAACGGTGCGATGAGTAACTGGAGCACGATTATGGTGGAGGTTCCCCTGTCAACATTCAACCCCGTCAAGACGGTCAACGACCTGCTCCGTCCACAGCATCAGGCTTGAGTGGCTTTAGCTTCGCACAGCACTGATGTCGTCTTTTGACATTGGAAGTATCTTTATTATGATGGGCTGTCAGGTGATATACTTGGCAGCCCTTTGTCTTGTCTATCATTTCCGAGAGTGAGATGGGCGCATATTTTATGCGGGTTAGCCCCAGGTAGTTCGCAGCATTGTGTCCGTTCATTCTTTCAAATCTGTCCTTCGTCCTTTGCAAAATAATCTCGCTGTCCGTCGTATGCCATCCCCTTGGGGAAATAAATGCCGCCATTTGGCTGTTTTTCCTGCATTTCCTTGGCTCGTACAATAAATAATAGTAACTTTGGCATAGGCTGACAACACGGATTGTACCCCCAGCACGTCGGTAACTTGCCGTGCTTGGGCGTTGACCGAATAAAACAAAATGAATACACACAAAAGACTACGTATATGAGTTATTTGCGATTCGACAAGACACTGATGACCAATCTGGAGGAGTCCCTCCCGAGAGAGATACTCAGGTCAAACCGCTCTGGAGCCTATTCCTGCTCCACCATAGTGGACTGCAATACGCGTAAATACCATGGACTGCTGGTCGTGCCTGTGCCCGAGCTTGATGATGAGAACCATGTGCTGCTCTCCTCGCTCGATGCCACAGTCATACAGCATGGGGCCGAGTTCAACCTTGGACTGCACAAGTATGCCGGAGGCTACTTCAGTCCCAGGGGACACAAGTATATCCGGGAGTTCACCTCGCAGCAGGTGCCCACCACCATCTACAGGGTGGGTGATGTGATCCTGTGCAGGGAGATGATGTTCCAGCACTTCGAGAACAGGATAATCATCCGCTACACGCTCCTGGACTCCCATTGTCCCACCACGATGAGGCTCCAGCCCTTCCTCGCCTTCCGCAGCGTGAGGGAATATACCTATGAGAATGACCGTGCGAGCCGCGACTTCCAAGAGGTGCACAATGGCATAAAGACCTGCATGTACCCGGGCTATCCCGAACTCTTCATGCAGTTGAACAAGGAGTGCGAGTTCGTCTATAAGCCCGACTGGTACCGTGGGCTGGAGTATCCCAAGGAGCAGGAGCGTGGCTATGCTGGCAACGAGGACTTGTATGTCCCGGGCTATTTCGTGTTCACAATTGACAAGGGCGAGAGTGTGGTCTTCTCGGCAGGCTTGAATGAGATAGACACCTCCACACTCGCTGACCTGGCCGAGTATGAGAAGAACGTGCGTACGCCCAGGGACAACTTCTACAACACGCTGGTCAACAGCGCCCACCAGTTCTTTGTGCACCGCGAGCATGAGGACTATGTGCTGGCAGGCTATCCGTGGTTCAAGTGCCGTGCCCGTGACATGTTCATCTCACTTCCTGGCCTCACGCTCACCAATAACGAGATAAAGAAGTATGACGATGTGATGGAGACGGCCGAGAAGGCCATCCGTCATTTCATGGCTGGTGACCCGCTGGAGGTGAGTGTCACCGAGATAGAGCATCCTGACGTACTCCTGT
>CAVKOT010000038.1:0-17782 GCA_963658045.1 Opitutia bacterium UBA4654 | reverse complement strand
GCCACCGAGAAGGGGGTACACTCCTTCCTCGAGAAGCCTATCGCCGTTGACCCGAAGGGCTACCGAACCATCATGGCTGCGGCCAAGCAGGCACAGGCCAAGGGACTGAGCGTGGTCACGGGCACACAGCGTCATCACGAGCGTCGCTATGTGGAGGCCAACAAGCAGATACAGGCAGGACTCATCGGTGAGATTACCGGCGGAAACGTGTATTGGAACCAGGGCATGCTGTGGTACAAGGAGCGGCAGCCGGGATGGAGCGACATGGAATGGAACATCCGCGACTGGGTCAACTGGACATGGCTGAGCGGTGACCACATCGTGGAGCAGCACGTGCACAACATCGACGTGTTCCTGTGGATGAGCGGACTCAAGCCCGTGACGGCCACATCATTCGGCGCACGCCAGCGCAGGGTGACAGGCGACCAGTATGACATGTTCAGCACCGACTTTGTGATGGAGAACGGAATACACATGCACAGTATGTGCCGCCAGATAGACGGGTGCAGCAACAAGGTGAGCGAGTTCATCCAGGGAGCGAAGGGCTCATGGGACAGCGAGACCAACGAGATAAAGGACCTGGAGGGCAACGTGATATGGAAGTATGACGAAGAGAAGGCCGGACAGGACTTCAAGCAGCACGACCCCTATGTGCTGGAGCACGTTGACTGGGTCAACCACATCCGCAAGGGCACCGCACACGAGGAGGCCAGCGACTGCGCGGCTTCGTGCATGGCGGCCATCATGGCACGCGAGGCTGCCTACACCGGCGCGACTACCACATGGGACGAGATGACACAGTCACCGATGGACCTCATGCCTGCCACCCTGGCGCTCGGCCCGCTGGACTTGGCATCCTACACGGTGAAGAAGCCCGGACAGGGACAGTAAGGTCACGCATCAACCCAAGACAGAAGAGAATGAAAAGACGTAACTTTATACTGGGCTCTCTCTCGGGCATGGCAGCGGCCTCGATGGCCTCTACCCCGCTGCTCTCGTCCTGCTGCTCCGTGCGCAAGGACAAGAAGGGCAGCACACCGCTCAACATCTGCCTGCAGGAGGGAGTGGCACTGGGCGACACACTCGCCGAGAAACTCGACTTCATGGAGGCACATGGGGTCAATGGCCTGGAGGTGGGCGGAGGCAACCTCAAGGGCAGGGTGGATGAGATAAACAAGGCTCTGCAGGGCAGGAACATCAAGATGAGTGCCATCTGCGCCGGCTTCAGCGGCTTTATCCTGGCCGAGGACGAGCAGAAGCAACAGTTTGACACCACCATGCGCGAGATAGTGGAGGCTGCCGGACAGATTGGCTCCTGCGGTGTGATTATGGTGCCGGCCTTCAATGGCCAGCAGCCTTGCCGACCTCACACGATGGACACGCGCAACTATCTGTGCGAGCAGCTTCACGACTTGGGTGAGTATGCCCTGAAGTGCGGGACTACCGTCATCCTGGAGCCTCTCAACAGAAAGGAGTGCTTCTACCTGCGTCTGGTGGCCGACGCGGCTGCCATCTGCCGCGACTCTGACAGCGAGGGCGTGAAGTGCATGGGAGACTTCTGGCACATGCAGGAGGAGCCCTCGGACTATGCCGCCTTCATGGCTGCCGGCACGAAATACCTGCAGCATGTGCACATCGCCAGCCGTGGACGCAGGCTCATGCCTGGCGAGGATGGCGAGAAGGACGACTACCGCGACGGCATGAGGGCTCTCAAGGAAATGGGCTACAAGGGGCACATCTCCTTTGAGTGCGGATGCGAGGGCGACCGGGCCACAGTGCTTCCTGCCGCCATCGACCTGTTGCGCAAGCAGTGGGAGGAAGCGTGAGCCGCAAGGGCATCTTTCGACGCCACGAGGATTTCCCCTGCCAGCAGGGCGAGTGGGACTTTATGACATAAAAGAAGAGCGAGGGTTGCGCCATTAGGTGCAGTCCTCGCTCCTTTTATACCTTATAATATCATACTGGAACTTTGTCACCGACGTGAGAGCAGCGTCCTGCGGATTGTCTCAAACTGGTCTTCACCACCTCTCCCACGCAGATTCTTACGTGATATGGCCTGGCTCATGCTGCCACTCTCCTTGATGACTTTATTAAGCCGTCCCCAAAGGCCATGCTCTGAGAGCAACCTCTCCCATTTGTCCACCGAGCGCATGATGACAAAGAGCGTGGACGGCCTCTCCTTATATATATACTCTATCAAGTCCCGAGTGAACATCTGTGACGGGAGGAATGCGCCTGAGGGCGGGAACGTCCTCTGATACTTCACCGAGGAATAGGCGTGGTACTGCATGATGGCCACGTCCTCATAGAACATGGTTTCGGTGTAAGACCCGCCACACACGCTCTCGCGCAATGTTCTGAACCCCCTCTCCCAATACCAGTCGCCCAGCATGCAGATGGCATCCCTGGTGCCGACTGGAGTCTCGTGGTTGGTGTCGGGGAAGAAGGAATGGGACTGCAGGCAAAGGGTCTCCTGCTTGAACCGCACCATTCGATGCAGAACATCGGCATTGGATTGCAGCAAACGTGCCAGTGTGCAATTCACCTCGGGCACATATCCAGGGTTGAGTGAGAGGAATATCACCTTGGCACGCAAGGGATTGCCCTGCCATGGCTCGGGCGGGACATTCAGTATCAGCCGATTGGGGTCACCGCTGTCAAGCCTTCTGTTGAAGTCCTTCACCATACGCCTGTCACCCTCTGCCACATAACGCTCCTCGTCAGGAGAATACAGGCAATCAAGCATAATATCCTTCCAGGGGTTCTGTTCGAGCAAATCCTTCTCAGCCATAAGCATGTGGCAGTTCCCTCATCCACTTACAATATATGCCAGCACACCATTGTCCTACTCTATCTCGCTCAGTTCCAGCCAGCGCATCGACTTCTCGTCAAGTTCCTCCGTGACCACAGGAAGCCTCTTGCTCAGGTCGGTAATCTCCTGTACGCTGATGGTGCCACTGGACAGGCGGGCCTCGATGTCAGCCTTCTCCTGCTCCAGGCGGGCAATGTCCTTCTCCAGCGAGGCGAACTCCTGCTTCTCCTTGAAGGTCATCTTGCGCTTTTGCTCCAGGCGTGGCGGCTTCTTGCTGTCCCTGTCTCCAGAGGTGTCTGACACAGAGGCTCCTGCCTGCGGCTGCTTCTCCTGCCGCGCCTCACGCTCCTCCTCCCATTGGCGGAACTGCGTGTAGTTGCCAGGGAAATCCTCCACCGCCCCATCGCCACGGAACACCAGCAGATGGTCCACCACCTTGTCCATGAAGTAGCGGTCGTGACTCACCACGATGACACAGCCACGAAAGTCCTGCAGGTACTGCTCCAGGATTTGCAGCGTGTTGATATCAAGGTCATTGGTAGGCTCGTCCAGCACCAGGAAGTTGGGGTTCTGCATGAGCACCGTACACAGGTGCAGCCGTCGCTGCTCCCCGCCCGACAATTTCGCGATATAGTTCTGCTGCTGCAGGGGAGTGAACATGAAGTGCTGCAGGAACTGCATGGCCGAGAGATGTCGGCCTCCTCCCAGATCGACATATTCAGCCACCTTGCGCACGGCATCTATCACTTTCATCTGCGGGTCAAAGTGCATCCCCTCCTGGCTATAGTAGCCGAAACGCACGGTCTCACCCACCACGAAGCGTCCCGAGTCAGGCTTCACGAGTCCCAGGAGCATCTTCACAAAAGTACTCTTGCCCGTTCCGTTGCCTCCCACGATGCCCATCTTCTCATAACGAGAGAAGTTGTAGTAGAAGTCCTTGAGGATTACACGGTCATACTTTTTGCTCACATATTCCGCCTCGAATATCCTGCTGCCGATGTAGGTGGACTTCATCTCCAGCCTCACTTGCTGCTCCTCCATCCTCTGCTTGGCTTTCTTCTCCAGGTCATAGAAGGCCTCCTCGCGGTAGCGTGCCTTATGGCCGCGCGCCTGAGGCATGCGGCGCATCCATTCCAGTTCGGTGCGGTACAGGTTGTTGGCGCGTGCCACCTCGCTGCGTGTGTTGTCCAGCCGCTCCTGCCGCTTCTCCAGATAGTAGGCATAGTTGCCATGATAGGTATAGACAGTCTCGTCATCGAGTTCAAGGATGACGGAGCACACGTTGTCCAGGAAGTAACGGTCATGCGTGACCATGAGGAGCGTGACCCCAGACCTCCGCAAGTAGCCCTCAAGCCACTCTATCATCTGCAGGTCCAGATGGTTGGTGGGCTCGTCCAGGATAAGGAAGTCAGGCTCCATGATGAGCGCATTGGCCAGTGCCACACGCTTCATCTGCCCGCCGGAGAGTTGGGAGAGCGGCTTGTGGAAGTCCGTTATGGAGAGTTTGCTCAGGATGGTCTTGCTTCGGTTCTCATAGTCCCAGGCGTTCTGATGCTCCATCCGGTCAAGTATCTCTTGCAGGCCAGGAGTGCCAGGCGTGTTCATGCAGGTCTCATACTCGCGTATCAGGTTGGTAGTCTCATTGCCGTGCCAGAAACAGGCCTCCAGCACCGTCATCTCCATGGGATACTGGGGAGTCTGCTCCAGATAGCCGATACGCAGGCCATTGTGATAGACCACCTGGCCCGAGTCGGCGGCATCCTTCCCTCCTAATATATTTAATAAGGTGCTCTTGCCTGTGCCATTGCGGGCAATGAGGCCCACCTTCTGCCCCTGTGCCACGCTGAAGGAGATGTTGGCAAAGAGCGTCTTGTCACCCACGCTACGCGTCAGGCCCTGTACTTGCAAATAGGATATGTTGCTCATGAAATCCTCACAAAAAAGCCAACCCGCATTGGTGCAAGTTGGGAAAAACAACAATACTTTAGACTCATCATAGCACAAAAGTACTAAAAAAAGCCCTTCAGGGTGCAGAAAAGTATGTGCAAATTTGGCAGTTTAAGCGAGAAAAAGTAATTTTGCAAACCAAATGAGACAAGGATAGCGGCACTCTTCGCCCTCCTGATATTTCCCTTTCGAATACAAAAGAACAAATAAACAGCATACCTTCTATTATTATGCACACGAAAAGTGAACTTGAGAACATGTCGTTCGAAGAACTCTCTGCACTGGCACAAAGCGTGAATGCAGAACCCGCGAATGACCCCACCACACTCATATACAACATAATCGACGCTGAGGCTATGGCTGGCTCCAACAAGCAGACTGCCAACAACGCCAAGGGCAAGCGCAATGCCGCACCTGCCAGCGACCAGGCTGGCAAAGATGCCCCCAGTGCCGAGAGAGCGCCGAAGAAGCGTGGACGCAAGCCCAAGGCAGAGGCACAGAAGGCCGAAGCAGAAGCACAGGACACAGCGGAGACAGCAGCCACAGCCAACGAGGACAAGAAGAACAGTGCCACCGAGCAGGCCGACACAGAGGCCACGCAGGGCACAATCAAGTTTGACGAGGCACAGCCACAGGAACCCGTGACACCCGCCCCCAAGAAAAGGGGAAGGCCACGCAAGGTAAAGCCCGAGGACACGCAGAATACCATGACAAGCAGCGACACACAGCAGACAACAACCACCGAGACCGTAGCACCTGGCAATGCCGAGGCCACAGACGACACCGCCAAAGGCACTCCCGCCACTCCCGCAAGCAGAAACGAGGCTGTGCAGGAGAACGCCAGTGAGACTGCGGACGGCAAGGAAGAGGATGGACTCATCCATGTGAGCGACGACTTCATCATCGTGCAGGACATCCCATCCATGGGCAACGAGAGTTCGGCCTATGTCAGCACCTACCGCCGACGTCCCTCTGACATGGCTCCCGCCAGGCAGGCTGCGCCCTACAACGCCCCCGCCAATGAGGAGATGGAGCAGGAGGAATATGAGCAGGGAGCAGGCAAGACGGACAGCGAGGGTTATGACTTCGGGCTGAACATACGCGGCGAGGGTGTCCTGGAAGTGATGAATGAGGGCTATGGTTTCCTGCGCAGCAGTGACTACAACTACCTGAGCAGCCCTGATGACATCTACGTGAACGCACAGACCATACGCCACTACGGCCTCAAGACCGGCGATGTGGTGGAAGGACCCGTGCGTCCCCCGCGCGACAACGAGAAGTTCTTCCCGCTCATCGAGGTCACCAGCGTCAATGGCTGCGACCCCGAGATAGTGCGCGACCGCAGTCCCTTCGAGAATCTCACCCCGCTGTTCCCCGATGAGAAGTTTAAGTTGTGCAGCGGCAAGAACGACTCACTGGCAGCGCGCGTGGTTGACCTCTTCGCTCCCATCGGCAAGGGCCAGCGTGCCCTCATCGTGGCACAGCCCAAGACGGGTAAGACCATGCTGCTGAAGGACATCGCCAACGCCATCACCGCCAACCATCCCGAGGCCTACCTGATGATGCTCCTCATCGACGAGCGACCCGAGGAGGTGACCGACATGGCACGCACGGTGAAGGCCGAGGTCATCGCCAGCACCTTCGACGAGCCCGCCGAGCGTCATGTCAAGATTGCGGGCATCGTGCTCGAGAAGGCCAAGCGCATGGTGGAGTGCGGACACGACGTGGTCATCTTCCTGGACTCAATCACCCGCCTGGCCCGCGCCTACAACACGGTGTCGCCCGCGAGCGGCAAAGTGCTGAGCGGCGGTGTGGATGCCAACGCCCTGCACAAGCCCAAGCGCTTCTTCGGCGCAGCGCGCAACATCGAGAACGGAGGAAGCCTCACCATCATAGCCACCGCGCTGATTGACACGGGCAGCAAGATGGACGAGGTCATCTTCGAGGAATTCAAGGGCACTGGAAACATGGAACTGCAGCTTGACAGGATGCTGAGCAACAAGCGCATCTTCCCCGCTGTCAACATCACGGCCAGCAGCACGCGCCGCGACGACCTGCTGCAGGACAAGATGACACTCGACCGCATGTGGATCCTGCGCAAGTTCCTGAGCGACATGAACCCCATCGAGGCCATGAACGAGGTGAAGTCCAAACTGGAGAACACCATCAACAACGAGGAGTTCCTCCTCAGCATGAACTCATAAGAAGGCACGCGCCACATGGCGCGCTGACACATACCGGGCGGCGGGAGACCTACAAGGGTTTCCCGCCGCCCTTTCTTTTCCCGCGCCAGGCACTCCGCCAGCCACGCAAACGCATGCCGCTGCGATGGGCAATGCAGCGGCATGCAACCATCCACGCAGGGGCATGCGTGCGCCATCGCACCGTAGTGCATCCGCAGCCCCACCTTCCTGGGAGAACAGACAGAGGCTACAGAGAGGGCGGATGAGGGCTGCCAAGAGGCAGGCCGGTGCTCACCGTGCCCGCCAGCGAAGACACGCGGACCAGGGCATTCGCAAAAGAGCAGGTGGCGGCACAGGCAGGCGCAAAGGCTGGCAGACCACTCCGCCACGAGCCCCGCCGAGGCTTAATTCTTGTTAAAAGACAAATTGACTTCCCAAAACGAACAACAAAATACAAGGTCTAAGACCTGTGTGGAGCAACAGGTTAAGCCGAATTGTCGTAACTTTGCAGCCGATTTCGGAAACGATACATCAAGAGAGAAAGAACAATAGAACAAGAGTTACAAACACAATTTGAATGAGAGGAACTATGACACAGAAATTGATGACAGTGCTGGCAACCGCGATGGCCACAATGGCCATGCTCAGCTCATGTGGTAACAAGCAGCAGCAGGGAGCCATGCCCAGCGCTGTTTACAAGACCACGAAGGTGACCAAGAGTGACGTGACTCTGACCGAGAAGTACAGCGCAACCATCCGTGGCTGCCAGGACATCGAAGTTTACCCCCAGGTGGGAGGCACCCTGCAGAAGCTTTGCGTGACAGAGGGACAGAAGGTGAAGAAGGGGCAGGTGCTCTTCGTTATCGACCAGGTGCCCTACCGCGCCGCGCTCAACACGGCCGAGGCATCCCTCAAGGCCGCCGAGGCACAGGAGGCCACAGCACAGCTCAACTATGATAGCCGCAAGAAACTATATGACCAGAAGGTGGTGAGCGAGATAGACATGCAGACGGCACAGAACACCCTGCTCAGTGCCAAGGCACAGGTGGCACAGGCCAAGGCGCAGGTCGTGAACGCACGCAACAGCCTGTCCTACACCACTGTCACCAGTCCGGCCGATGGTGTCATCGGCACTCTGCCCTACCGCCAGGGCGCGCTCGTGGGCAGCAGTATGCCCCAGCCCCTCACCACGGTGAGCGACAACAATGAGATGTATGTCTATTTCAGCATGACAGAAAGCCAGTTCCTGGCTCTCACACGCCAGTATGAGTCTGTCGAGAAGGCCATCGAGGCCATGCCCGAGCTCACCCTGCAGTTGGTTGACGGCAGCGACTACGACATCAAGGGCAAGGTGGAGAGCGCGAGCGGTGTGGTGGACCGCAGCACGGGTTCCGTGCAGTTGCGCGCTGCATTTGCCAACCCCAGCCACATCCTGCACAGCGGAAGCACCGGCAACATCATCATCCCTGTGACCTACAAGGACGTGCTCACCGTGCCTGCCACAGCAGCCGTGCAGACCCAGGACAAGTACAACGTGTATGTGGTGGACAGCAAGGGCATCGCACACGCTCAGATGGTGGAAATCATGCCCCAGAGCCAGGGTAAGACCTTCATTGTGACCTCCGGCCTCAAGGGCGGCGAGGAAATCGTGGCCGAGGGCGCAGGTATGGTGCGCGAGGGCCAGGACGTGAAGAAACTTGGCAAGTAACATCAACACACAGAGAAACACACATTATATATATAACCGCACAAGATGAAAGGTAATATATTCATTAAAAGACCAGTAATGGCAATGTCAATTGCCATCCTCATAGTGCTGGTGGGCGCGATATCCTACTTCTCGCTGCCCCTGGAGTCATACCCCGACATCGCGCCTCCTACCGTGATGGTGAGCGCCACCTACACGGGTGCCAGCGCCGAGGCAGTGATGAAGGCCGTGGTACAGCCCCTGGAGGAGGGTATCAACGGAGTGGAGAACATGCTGTACATGACCTCCACAGCCACCAACTCGGGCACTGCCACCATCACCATCTATTTCCGCCAGGGCACCGACCCCGACATGGCGGCGGTGAACGTGCAGAACCGCGTGAGCCGCGTGCAGGGACTCCTGCCGTCGGAGGTGACCAAGATTGGTGTATCAACGACCAAGCGTCAGACGTCCTTCCTACAGATTGACGCCCTGATGGACACCGATGGGAAGTATGACCAGGACTTTATTTCCAACTACCTCGACATCAACGTCATCCCCCAGCTCAAGCGTATTAAGGGTGTGGGTGATGTGATGGAGTTGGGTGGCACCTACTCGCTGCGCATCTGGCTGAAGCCCGCTGTGATGGCCCAGTACAGCCTCGTGCCCAGCGACATCACCTATGCGCTGGCCGAGCAGAACCTGGAGGCTCCTGCCGGACAGTTGGGTGAGAAGCCCGTCAATGGCACCCACGGCAAAGGCATCGAGAATGTGTATCAGTACACGCTCAAATATACAGGTCGTCTGGAGACCCTGGAGCAGTACCAGAACATCGTGCTGAAGGCTCTGCCCGATGGCAATGTGCTGCGTCTGAAGGACGTGGCCGATGTGGAACTGGGCGCACAGTCCTATGCCTACCACGGTGAGGCCGACGGCCACGAGGCCACCTGCTTCATGACCTTCCAGGTGGCCGGCGCCAACGCCAAGGAGACCAACGACGCCATCAGTGCCAAGTTGAAGGAACTGAGCGAGGACCTGCCCGCCGGACTGAAGTTCATCGAGATGCAGAGCTCCAACGACTTCCTGCTTGCCTCTATCGGCAATGTGGAGGAGACCCTGGTGGTCGCCATCATCCTGGTGATACTGGTGGTCTATTTCTTCCTGCAGGACTTCCGCGCCACGATTATCCCCTCTATATCTATCATAGTGTCTCTGATAGGCACCTTCGCCTGCATGTCAGCGGCAGGATTCTCGCTGAACCTGCTCACGCTGTTTGCCCTGGTGCTCGCCATCGGTACGGTGGTGGATGACGCCATCGTGGTTGTGGAGGCCGTGCAGGCCAAGTTCGACGCAGGCTACACCAGCCCCTACCTGGCCACCAAGGACGCCATGAGCGACGTGACGATGGCCGTAATCTCATGTACCTTTGTGTTCATGGCCGTGTTCATCCCCGTGTCCTTCACAGGTGGCACGTCTGGTATCTTCTACACACAGTTCGGTATCACGCTGGCCACATCAGTGGGTATCTCCTGCGTGAGCGCACTTGTGCTCTGCCCCGCCCTGTGTGCCATGATGATGCGCCCCGCCAGCGAGGAGCGTCGCAAGGGCTTCTTCGGTGCCATCAACTACCGCACACGCCAGGCTTATGAGGCCAGTTACACAGCCATGCTGGGCAAATACACCTCACTGCTGAAGCGTTGCGTGAACCGCAAGGTGCGCTTCCTCTCCTTTGTCACCGTGGCCCTGTGCTTCGTGGGCATCATGTTCTTTGCCAGCAAACTGAGTTCGGGTCTTGTGCCACAGGAGGACCAGGGCACCTGCATGATGGTGGTCAACGGCGTTCCCGGTAATAACCTGGCCACGACAGACGAGATATTGGACCGCGTAGAGAACATCATCAAGGACACCAAGGAAATCAAGGACTACCAGCGAGTGGCTGGCTACAGCTTCATGGCTGGCCAGGGTACCGCCTACGGTATGTACATCCTCAAGTTGAAGCCCTGGAGCGAGCGTCGCTATGGCTTCTGGTCACTGGTTGACAACTTCAAGAGCACGAGCTCCGTTGTGAGTGGACTGCTCAACAAACGCCTGATGGAGGAGATACCCGACGCGCAGTGTCTGGTCTTCGAGCCTGGTATGATTCCGGGCTATGGTATGGGCTCCATCGAGTTGAACCTGCAGGATACCAAGGGCGGTGACAAGGGCCAGTTCCTGGACTACACCAACAAGTTCCTGGCAGCCATGAACCAGCACCCCGAGGTGTCGCGTGCCATGACCTCGTATGCCCGTAACTTCCCCCAGTATAAGGTGGAGGTGGATGCCGCCCAGTGCAAGCGCGCTGGCATCAGCCCCGCCGACGTGCTCAGCGCGCTGGGCAGTTACTGCGGTGGCTCGTATGTGAGCAACATGAACCAGTATGGTAAGGTGTATCGCGTGATGCTCCAGGCACATGAGAACACGCGCCTGGGCACCGAGGACCTCGACAATATGTTTGTGCGCAATGGCGCGGAGATGGCTCCCCTGAGCCAGTTTGTGAAACTGACCAAGATACTTGGTGCCGAGGTGGATACCCGCTTCAACCTGTTCAGTTCCATCACCTGTAACCTCGTGCCTGCCGCCGGCTACAGCAGCACCGATGTGATGAACATCGTAGAGCAGGAGTTCAGCAAGGTGTTCCCACGTGGCTATTCATTTGAGTATGGTGGCATGAGCCGTGAGGAGAACCAGACCAAGGACAGCATGGACACCTACCTCATCTATGCAGTGTGCGTGGTGCTCATCTTCCTCATCCTGTCCATGCTGTATGAGAGTTTCCTCATCCCCTTCTCAGTCATCCTGTCTGTTCCTGCCGGCATCATGGGCTCGTTTGCCTTCGCATGGCTGTGGAACGAGGGCTACAGCGCCCTGCCCATCGTGTTCATGGGCAAGATTGAGAACAACATCTACCTGCAGACAGCCATCATCATGCTCATCGGCCTGCTGGCCAAGACGGCCATTCTGATTACCGAGTTTGCCCTGGAGCGCAGGCGCAAGGGCATGGGCATCGTGGAGGCAGCCTATGCTGCAGCCGAGGCACGCTTGCGTCCTATCCTGATGACCGTGCTCACCATGGTGTTTGGTATGATTCCCCTGGTGTTTGCCAGCGGTGCAGGCGCCAACGGTAACCGCACCATCGGTATCGGTGTGATAGGCGGACTGCTGGTGGGCACACTGGCCATCCTGTTCACCGTGCCCGTGTTCTTCATTTTCTTTGAGTGGCTGCAGGAGAAGATCCGCCCCGTGATGGTGGAGGAGCAGGACCAGCAGTTCAAGCAGGAGAAGGAGCGCGCCGAGAAGCAGAAGGCCGAAGCACTGAAAGAAAAATAACCCCATACAAGAAGAAATGAAAGCATACAAGATATTGACTATAGCCCTGGCAGCCGGTCTGATGACCAGCTGCGGGGTTTACAAGAGCTACGAGCGTCCCGCCGAGATCAAGACCGACGGCATCTATGGTGACGCGCTGAGCGGTGACTCCACCGGGCTGGGTGACATCGAGTGGCACCAGGTGTTCACCGACCCCACCCTGCAGGCTCTCATCGAGAAGACGCTTGCCCAGAACACCAACATGAAGCAGGCTGACCTGCGCATACAGGAGATGCAGAACAACCTCAAGGCTGCCAAACTCGCCTTTGCGCCCAGTTTCGCCTTTGCACCCAGCGGTACCATCAGCGGCATAGTAGATCCCTACGACCGCGACAAGTACAAGAACATGATGGGCAACGGCGCCAGCAAGACCTACTCCTTCCCCCTCTCGATGAGCTGGCAGATTGACTGCTTCGCCTCGCTGCGCAACTCAAAGAAGAAGGCCGAGGTGGCCCTGGAGAGCCAGAAGTCTGTTCGCCAGAGCGTGAAGACCTCGCTCATCGCCAATGTGGCCAGCCTCTATTACACCCTGGCCATGCTGGATGAGCAGCTGCGCATCGCCAAGGAGACCAGCGAGACATGGAAGAAGAATGTGGATATGACCAAGATGCTGTTTGACGCAGGCCAGGCCAACAAGGCCTCTGTGGCCAGCACCGAGGCCAACTACTGGAGCATCAGCGCCAATGTGCTGGAGCTCGAGCACAGCATCAAGCAGGTCGAGAACTCGCTCAGCAGCCTCTGCGGCGAGACCCCGACACACATCGAGCGCGGCACGCTGGCCTCCTTCCGCACTCCCGCAGTGTGCACCACAGGTCTGCCCATCGGGCTGCTCAGCCGCCGTCCCGACGTGAAGCAGGCTGAACTTGCGCTCGCCAGCGCGTTCTATAACAAGAACATCGCCAAGGCTGCCTTCTATCCCGCCCTCAACATCTCTGCCAGCGGACAGTATGCCAACAGCATCTCGGGCGCAGGCATCGTGAACCCCGGCGGCATCATCATGGCCGCTGTGGCAAGTCTGACACAGCCCATCTTCCAGAACGGCAAACTGCGTGCGGCCTACAAGAACAGCAAGGCCGAGCTTGAGGTGGCCACCCTGGGCTTCCAGCAGACACTCCTGGACGCAGGTGCCGAGGTGAACACTGCCATGGCTGCCATACACACGGCACAGGCCAAGAAGGAGTACCTGGCCAACCAGGTAAGCAGCCTGCAGGATGCAGTGGATGCCACACAGAAACTGTGGGACCTGACCAGCATCAACTATCTGCAGATACTGACCGCACAGAGCAGCCTGCTGAGCGCACAGCTCTCGCAGGTGGCCAACGACTACAGTGTCATCTCAAACACCATCAACCTCTACCAGGCTCTGGGCGGAGGTGCTGATGTGGAGAAATAAGTAACATTCTCATTCAATCGCGGGAGGAGGACGTGCCCTGGCCAACAGGGAGCGCCCTCCTCCTTTTTGTATCCAGGCGGGAAGGGCAAGGCTGCCCCCCCTCACGACTTCTCCCAAGAGAGAGGATGGGGTCAAGGCCACGCACCGGACAGGGCAGGAGTCCCCTCCGGACTCATCACGGCAATGGCCTTTGCAAGCCACCGCGCCTCGTCCATTGTCCAGCCCGGGCTGGACAATCAGCGCATGCCGCTGCGTTGGCCATTTCATGCCGCTGCATGTACCCTTGCATGCGGCTGCGTTGAGCGATGCAGCGGCATGCACTTTTTCGGGGACGACAATAGGGGCATGCGGGGGAGTGGCCTGCCAGGCGCGACTTTCAGCCCCGGACACCCACACGCATAGCAAAACATTTCGTAACTTTGTGTGGAGGTAAGATAAAAACAAACTGAGACACACAATGAGCAATCACATTGACAGAAGAAGTTTCCTAAGACGCGCCTCGGCCGCAGGCATCCTGATGGCCGTCTCGCAACTGCCCGCCGTGGCAGAGGATGCGCCACAGGTGTTCCCCAAGCGGGGCAAGTACGAACGGCTCTCGCTGGCCTATGCCACCGTGGAGATAGGGCTGGAGAAGCCGTTCTCCGTGCTGCACATCTCTGACACGCACCTCACGGCAGCCTATCCACAGGAGAACGAGAAAAAGCAGGAACTGATGAAGAACCGCACCCAGTGCTTCGGGGGCAGGCAGGAGGAGGCCCTGCGCGACTCGCTCGCCTGGGCACGCGACCATGTCGATTATGTCCTGCACACGGGTGACCTCATTGACTGGCAGAGCGAGGCCAACCTGGACCTGGTGCGCAAGTACTTCGGCGAGGGGATGACGGGCTGCATGGGCAACCATGAGTTCTCGACGGACATGTGGCTGAGCGACCCTAAGGAGGAGCGCACAGAGAAATACAAGAACAACACGAGAAAACTGCTGCAGGCTGCCTACCCCTTTGACACCTCGTTCCAGTCACAGGTCATCGGTGGGGTCAACTTCATCTGCCTGGATGACGTGTATGGCACGGTGACTCCCAAGCAGGTCAAGCGGTTCCACAAGGAGGTGAAGCGCGGGCTCCCCATCGTGCTGTGCATGCACGTCCCATTCTTCACCGACGGGATATGGAGGGCCAACAAGCGGTTCTGGAGCAGGACGCTCGCCCTGGGCATCAACGACAAGGCCTACAAGCCCAGCGGGGACTACAAGGCCCAGCAGGAGGACAAGACCACGCGCGAGTTCATCTCCTACCTCAAGGGCGAGCCGCTGCTCAAGGCCATCCTCACAGGCCACATGCACATCACGGTCGAGGAGCAGTTCTCACCCACCGCACGCCAGTATGCCGTGGCGGGCAACTTCCTGTTCCACGCCAGGGAGGTGCTGTTTGTGTGACGGCTGGGACGGTGGTCCAGGCCTGGCCCGACACCTTCTGGACTGGGGCATAGTTCCAGCCCTGAAAAACCAGGACCATGACTGTCAAGGAGTGCTCCGCATGAGGGTCATGTGGATGATTTTCCGTACCTTTGCACACCGATGAGAAACCTGTCACACATCACGCTCGCACTGCTTGTGCCACTCGCCTGCCAGGCCCAGGAGGAGGAATACTGCGGCCAGGACACGCTCTTCTCGATGCCCACAGTGGAGGTAGTGGGCAAGCGTCCGCATTATCTCACGCCCAGCCAGACACTTGCGGGGGATGCCCTGCAGGACCTATCGACCACTTCGGTGGCTGATGCCCTCAAGTATTTCTCGGGAGTGCAAATCAAGGACTATGGTGGACTGGGCGGACTGAAGACGGTGAATGTGCGCTCGCTGGGCTCGCAGCATGTGGGCGTGTATCTCGACGGCATACGCATCACCAACGCGCAGAACGGCCAGGTGGACTTGGGCAAATACTCCCTCTCCAACATGGAGTCGGTGTCGCTCTACAACGCCAACAGGAGCGAGCGTCTGCAGTCGGCCTCTGAATATGCCTCGGCGGCCACGGTATATATGCGTACCAAGCGGCCAGAGAAGACCTCACTACAGGCCGAATACGGCAATGGCTCGTTTGGACTCAACAAGGCCAAGGCTTACTTCTCCTATAAGGACTGGTTCTTCGTGGATGGTGAATACCAACACAGTGACGGTGACTACAAGTTCCACTTCCACTCCGAGTCAGAGGACACGGTGGGCCGGCGAAAAAACTCTGACATCTCCTTCTACCGCCTGGAGGCGGCGGGCTTCTATGACGGCCTGCGCATGCATGCCTACTACTACAACTCCAGGCGTGGGCTTCCAGGCCCGGTGGTGCGTCGTCTGAGCGACCAGTGGGACTCCACCGACCGCCAGTGGGACGAGAACTTCTTTGCACAAGCATCTTATGAGAAGGAACTGGGTGCCTTCGGCGTGAAGGGCAACCTCAAGTATGCCCACGACTATCTGCATTACCTGCAGGACCCATCGACCAACGCCGCCACCATGTACTGCAACAACCACTACACGCAGCAGGACTTGTATGCCTCGGTGGCGGGCTCCTACAACATGCGTCACTTGTCACTCACAGCCAGCACTGACCTGCGATGGTCTGACCTGGTGTGTGATGTCTATCGCTTCAACTATGTCTATCGCCTCGACTCCAAGTCCCTGCTCTCGGCCATAGCCTCGTGGAAAGGGCTGGAGGCTAACGTGGCCCTGCTCTACACCCACATCCAGGACCACACCGCAGGCAGTGCCGGCCCGCTCAGCCGGCTCGCGCCCATGTACCTGCTCTCCTACCACAAGCGCGCCTGGACGGCTCGCGCCTTTCACAAGAGGATATTCCGCGCCCCCACGCTCAACGACCTCTACTACACGCTGGTGGGCAACGCCAGCCTGCGCCCCGAATACACCACACAGTGGGATGCTGGCATCGACTATCGTGACGCACACCTGCACCTGGCCGTGGATGGCTATTATAACCGCATCGAGGACAAGATTGTGGCCATACCCATGAAGTGCCAGTTCCGCTGGTCAATGGTCAATTTCGGCCTGGTAAAGTCGCTGGGACTGTCACTCTCAGGCGGATACCAGGGTCAATGGAGCAAGTTCACCCTATCGGCCAACGCCAACTACACCTGCCAGCGAGACCTTGACTACTCTTCACCAGGCGACCCAGAATACAAGCACTACATACCCTACTCGCCCCTGCACTCCGCCTCGGCCATTATCGATGTGGGCTACGACTCCTACACGCTGTGCGCCTCGATGCTCTACACGGGCGACCGCTTCGCACTGGTGTCCAACAACCGTGACGACATGCTGGGCGAATGGTACACGCTGGATGTGAAGTTGAACAAGCGGTTCACCATCAAGGACAAGTTCACGCTACAGGCCACCATCGAGTGCAACAACCTGACTGACAGCCGTCACGAGGTGGTGAAGCGCTACCCCATGCCTGGCAGGAACTGGAAATGTACACTGAAGTTTGAATTATGAGGAGAGCAATACGGCAAAGGGCAACGCGCATGGCCTGGAGAAGGGAGAGGATGAATGCAATGCTGTGGGCACTGTGCCTGCTGCTGGCATCCTGCACACTGGAGCCAGCCGATGACACCCTGCCCACCAGTCCAGGCAAATCGACGGACAGGATGATAGTGCTGTGCGAGGGGCTGTGGGGCATGAACAACTCCGTGATGGCCTACCTGGAGAACGGGACTCTGACAGACCACTGGTTCAGGAAGAACAATCCCGGGCAACGGCTGGGCGACACAGGCAATGACATCCTGCAGGTCAATGACACACTGATAGCCATCTCGGTGAACTGGTCAAACATCATCCAGTACATCCACCCCGACGGCACCGCCATCGCCGCCACCGAGAACATCCCCAACAACCGCAGACTGGCCACTGACGGCCAGGGCTATCTCTACTGCACCTCCTATGCCTACCATGGCTATGTGGCCAAGGTGGATATCGTGACGAAGCGAATAGTGGACACATGCCAGGTGGGCTATGAGCCCGAGGGTATAGCCTATTATGACGGTCGGCTGTTCGTTGCCAATACGGGAGGATACGCCACCCAGGGCGGGCACGACTATGAGAGCACAATCTCGGTTGTCGATGCACAGACAATGAGGGAACTCAAGCGCATCGACACGGGGTGCATCAACCTGTATGGCGATGTGACACAATGCGGGCAGTTCATGTGCGTCAACTCGGCTGGAGACGGCTACGAGGTGCCTGCGAGATGCGCGGTGCTCAACATGGCCAGCGAGGAGTTCCGCGTGCTGGACTTCCCCGCCACCTACAGCACGGTCTATGGCAACAAGTTCTACGTCATCGGATCGTCCTATTC
>CAVKOT010000037.1:0-18684 GCA_963658045.1 Opitutia bacterium UBA4654 | reverse complement strand
TGCGCGTCATAGGGCATGGCGTAGCCCAGGCCCGAGGGGCCGCTCACGAAGCAGTCGTTGGTGGTGGCCTTGCGGTAGTAGTAGTTCAGCATCATGGGCGAGAAGTCGGCCAGGGCGGGGCTGATGGTCCAGTTCATGGGCATCTTGCCGCGCCCCGACTGCTCGAATATCTTGGCCATGGCGTGCTGGCAGTACTGGATGTTGTCGCCGTCGCTGATGTAGATGGCCGCATACACCTTGTTCTCCAGCCTCGGGCGCTTGGGCACGGGCGGGATCCTGACGGGCTTGTTGACGGCTGTATATACGGTGGTGTTCTCAAAGAAGTCGGCGGGCACGGTCGATAGGCCGTACTTCGTGGCCTCACCCACTCCGGAGCGTTCCTCGGGATACCAACCCAGCACGATGTCGCGGCCTGGTGTCATGTCCTTGAGCATCTTGTCCAGCAGCACGCGCTCCTTGGCCGTGCGCGGGTCGAGCCATACGCAGGCCGAGCCGCATGCCGCGCCGATGTCGTGCACATAGGGGATGGTGGGGCGTATGCTCACGAGCAGGCGGTGGTTGCAGCGGCTCCAGTAGTTGTCATAGAGGTAGGTGTAGATGTCGGCCGCGCTGGACATCGTGAGCGGGGTGAGGTCCTCAACGACGGGGAGGTCTATGCCGTTGGTCACGAGCTTCTGCCTTATCTCCTCGGTCACGGGCAGCAGGCGGTCCAGTCCCGCGATGGTGGCGGCCAGGTTGGAGTAGTGCTCGCTCAGCTGGTTGCTGTAGAGCACCAGCCCCTTGACCTCTTCCAGGAACAGCTTTACCAGGGTGTAGGGCTTCGAGGTGGCCACGGCAGTCGTCCTGAGGCTGTGCGCCGACGGCCAGGTGCTCTGCGGCTCCTCGTTGTGGTTGTATAGGAGGATGCGCGGGCGGGTGCGGTTGACGATGCCCTGCAGGGTGCAGAACATGACCCGCTCCTCGCCGCTGAGCGAGGCCGCGCTCATGTCCAGTGTGCGTATGGTGCCCGTGGGCGCGAGCAGGTGTGGCAGCAGGCGGTCTTCGGGCCAGCACAGGTCGCTGGCCTCCAGGATGCGGTTGCCGGCCTTGTTGAGGTTATATGTCGTGTCGGTGAATGTTATCCTCTCCACCTCGCTCACCTCTGTGCGTGTGGCCGCGCCGTTGGTGGTCTTTGTGATCATGGTGGCGGGTTGCTGCGCCATGATGGGCATACTCCCCAGCAGGGCAGTAGCCAGCAGGAATGTCTTTCTCATCTTGTGTGTGTCGTCTGTGGATGTTCTTGTGGATGGTTAGAGTCGTATCTTGGTGGCGAGCGTGCCCACCTTCACGATGAAGATGCCTGTGCCCAGTGTCTCGCGGCCCAGTCTGAGCTCTCCGTCGTGTGGCGCGGGTGTGGCGAGGCAGCGTCCGTCGGTGGAGTATATGCGTGGCCTTGCTCCCTGGGGGATGCCCCGCAGCAGCACTCCGTCACCCTGCACGATGCAGGAGAGGCCCCCTGCCTCGGTGCCGGCTATGGAGTTGGGCTTGTCGTCGAAGCGTATCTCCGCGATGTCCGCAATCTCAAACTCCATGGCATCTGCCGCGTCCTGCTTGATGTTCAGTTTGCCATTGGCGGCTGTCACGATGGGGTTGGCCTCAAGGAGCACGGTGGCCGTCTCGCCCCCCTGTGTCTTTACCTGCAGTCCCTGTTTGCCCGCATCAGCGGCGAGGAAACTTATCTGCTTGAGCTCAGCCGTGCGAGTCTGCGTGCTCGTTCCATCCTTCTTCTGGATGTTCATGACCTTCTCCTGGGCGTGGGCCGAGAGCGTGCCGAGGAGCAGGGTCGCAACAACAAGGGTCTTTCTCATTATATAATATAGTATGTTTGGTTTACTTTCGTTATTCTCCTGTCGCTAGTTTGGATTTTCCCCTTGGGGAGAGAATGCCGGGTGCATCCTGTCTATGTGCAAAGTTAGCAATAATGTTTCAAGTGCTAAACGATTTCTGGCATATAGTTCGACGTTCACCGATGGCCAGCATACATTATATATATAATGCGCGCGGGAGAAAGTCGTAAAGAGAGAGAAATCCCGCCATGGAGGTGTTTGCGATATGACCTTCCATGGCGGGATTTGCGATAATACCTTGTAGGACAAATTCCTACTGCTCTCTTGGGCACACTGGGCGCACGCTCAGGCCGTATTTCTTCATCAACTCAACCCTGCTGGCGCGGTTCCCGGCCTCCTCGCTCATGCCATAGAGGCGCAGGGCCCAGGCGCGGGAATGGTCGAGTGCGGCCCCCTGGTCATGGTACTCGTCACCTGTCCAGTAGTAGCCTATGCGGTAGCCACTCTCGCCAGGGTGGTCTTCGCTCGTTTCGGCAAAGGGAAGCAGGATGCTGTTGGTGCGCCCCATGACCAGCATGCCGTGGCGCAGGTTGTCCAGGCTCACGGGGATAAGCTCGCATCGGCTCAGCAGTTGGCTGATGTCGTTCTCGTCGGGCAGCCGCCATGAGTCGTTGGCCTGGTCCTGTGCCACGGCCTCGTCATAGGTGTAGTACTTGCCCGTGTCCCAGGGCGATGAGGCTCCCAGGTTGCATGCAGCCCAGTTGACAGCCAGTTCCATATCTACCATCCCCGACTCGGGAATCTTCCTGGAGATGATAGTATAGGCGGGCGACAGGAACTTCTGCTCGCCGTCACACTCTATGGCCACCCTGAAACTCACCTTTGCCCCAGGGGGCAGATAGGTGAAGCCCACCTGCAGGGTGTTGCCATCCGTCCATTGCATAGTGTGGTGGCTCACACCCCCAGGCTCGGTGTCATAGTAGCGGATGCTGTATTGGAAGTCGTCCAGGCATACATCCACCAGCTTGGCCTCCACCTTGCGGTACTTGCTCTGCAGGGCGGCACACTCCCTGTCTGTGCGTATCGTGGCGGTTCCCTCCATGACTGACACCGCCGTTTGGTAACTCTGGCCCAGGAAGAACTGCTGCTCAGGGGTGGTGAACTGCATGATGTCTCCCCACTTCACGGTGCCCTCGGCACTCTGAATGTAGGGGCGGCAGTAGTAAGTCTGCTCGCCGTACAGGCCGTCCAGGCGTATGTTCATCTCGTGCTTGATGTCCACATCCTTGCTGCCAATGATCTCATACGTCCATTGCTCGGGTCTTTGCTCCATGTTCTCGCGGTTCACGCTGAGCGCGACACCCCAGTCGCACACATGGTCACGCACGTCGTTGCCAGTGAGGCAGACGTGTATGTTGGCCGAGAATCCGTTGAGGGCATGCGCCTCAGTCGCGTTCATGTCGAAGTCAATCTGTAGGAAAGCCTCCTCCTCGGGTGAAGGTGTCTCACCTCCAGGCTCATCGTCTCCTCCAGGGTTCTCTGGTGTGTCCCCTCCATGGTCAGGTGCGGGCGGCTCGTCACCGCAGGAAGCCAGGAACAGTCCTGCCGCAAGCATGAGCAGGATGGATGTCATTCTCGTCTTAATAGTCATAATGTGATGAAATGATTTTTTTTGTTATCTGTTGGACAAAGGTACATAAATTTTTCTTTCTCCCTCCTTCCGCTATCAGGGTAATGTGTCCATAAGGGGCATGGCAGATATATTTTTCTTCATTGTTTGTCGGCATTCTGGGATAAGCAGGCAAAGTGTTTCACCGTCCATCCCAAGGCTGGACGGTGTTTTTAGTTATATTAAAATGGCAAGGCAGTAGTACTTCGTTCACCGTCCAGCCTTGGGCTGAACGGTGGGCATGTCATGCTCTCATGGCAGAACACATAATTCTGATGGGGGAGGATGATAGTTTCTGTTGCCCCCTCCTATGATTCTGAGGACGAAAGAATAAGGAATATCACTTGATATTAAGGAAAATTATGTAATTTTGCAACGTTAATCTTCCTTTGTGCATTATGTGCGGACGAAAGGCTTGGCTCTGGTCTGTTGCATCATGCAGCTGGCAGTGGCCAGAATTGTGAGGATGACACTACATAATGTAAAAAGCGTCACAAACGCTTTGTCTATTGGCTTCTTTGAACGTAGGAAATTCAAGTTTGCATGTCAATGACAAGGTGGAGATGGCTGCTACGGGTATGCTACATTTGTATCCCGGAGGTGTGCTGTAAGGGTATTTTGTACCCTCGGCACACTTTTCGGGTATGTGCAATACCAGGCGTAGGCAGACACTCTTTCCGTCAACATGCAATGGCTTTTCCTACGGCCTAAAGAAGCGGACGGGCAGATGTGTAAGCCTACGTTTTTTCTTCGTGTGGTATATCTTTAGACAAAATTCCGTCGCCTTGGGCTGGGTGGCATAAAGATATTACGACAGCGATGTCCTTCCCCCAACACGGGGAGTAATAAAAAGAATGAGGAAAAGTGTTTCTTGCCTGTTTGCCTGCGCACCTGTCATGATGGCCGCCCTGTTGGGCTTGTCTTCCTGCGATGGGACTCTTAATACCATGGCTGACCCTCACTTTACAGCCGATGGCTACTTGATTGCCGATACGGCCAGTGGTGATACGGCAGGTATGTACTTTAAGATATCCCAGCCGGCAAAGGTCACCGTGTATGTGGAGGTGTCGGGAAGCATGAACGGCTTCTTCCGAGCCAATCTTGCCACACAGTTCAAGACCGACCTGTATGCTGTCCTGACCTATTACAAGCCGATAATAAGTGATGTGGTAGTGCTTACAAATGATGGTGCCCAAGGGCAGAGATTTACCATAGAGGACTTTCAGCGTAACATGAATGCGGGTGCGTTTGTGTCGGCTGCGGAGACCAAAGTGCCCACGATGCTGAGTACCATCTTGTCCAGCCTTCATCCTGAGGATGGTGAGGTGGCAGTACTGGTCTCTGACATGAAATACAGTCCCGAGCGTGACCCCGCCCGGGCCGCGCTTATGGATGAATATCCGTCGGACATCAGCCAGGTGGTTGCGCCTTCTGGGGCCGCCGTCTCATTGCTTGCGGCGACATCCAATTATCTGGACAAGAATGGGCAGACGGTTGAGCCCTTCTCTCCCTATTACTATCTTGTGATGGGTGCATCTCCAACGGCAGGCTATATGCGCACGGGCATATCCACTTTGCTTGACGATGCAGGTCACTACGTCGATGGATTTGAGACGGGGTATGACTATAAGTCCGTTCGCTATTCCTTCGGCTCATGTAAGCAGGCGTTGCAGTTGGATGGAGAGCCTACATTCTATGGCTGGGACACCTCGTCTGACGACACTTGCACCATTAACCTCAAACTGGACTTGTCAGAGTTTCGGTGGTTAACGGCAGACACCGCAGCGGTGAGGAGGGCTCTTGATGTGAAAGCTAAATATGGCTCCTGCGTTGAGGTGGGCAATATCCGTGTCGAGTGCGAGAACACCCGTGCCAGGAGGATAGAGCGAAAGGCTGAGGCCGCCGTTGAGTTGAAGGTCTTTTCGATGCCGGCAGAGTCAGATGTCATAGAGTGGACGTTCAACCATCCCGATGACTTGGTCGGGGGGATTGCTCGGTTCTTTGGAGCGAGTTCCGAACAGGAGTATGACAAAACATATTCCATAGAGGGCTTTATACACGGACTGACTTATGGCGGGCATCTAAACACCTGGAGCCGCAAGCCCAACTACATCTTGGTATCATCAAAGGAATAAAATCATATATGCATATGAAACTACCTAATCTCTATTATCCATCTCTTCCCAGTGAGCGCGCATTCGTGAATGGCTACAACGAGAACCTCCAGGAACTTGCCAAACGGTTTTGGCACGAAATGAGTAGTATAAGCCTATTACTTCTTGCCATAGCCGTTTGCGTAAGTTTTGGCTTTTGTTGTTATTATTATGGAAGTTATAACAATAGGCCAGGTCGTCACTATCTTCCATCTCACTGGTGGGGGTTCATGTTTGCGTGTGCCCTGTCCTCGCTTGCTGTGACATGGCTTGTGGAAATGATACTGGTAAAGACGACCCTAAATGGCACAGGGATGACAATGTTTCTCGTGTCTCTTCAGAATGCGGTCTATTCCCTGGTCGTTTATGGGGTAGTATCTATCATTTGGTGCAATTGGTGGTCAACAAAGGCTTATCGGTATTGCTACTTTAATTGCCTTCATAAAAAACAATAATGACATGAAAAAGAAAGTGTTCGTATTCTGTATAGGTGGCACAGGACTGCGTGTTATGAAGTCCATTATCATGCTTATGGCAGCGGGTGCCGACACCAACGGCTATACTGTAATCCCCATAATCATGGATCCCCACATGAGCCTGGAGGAGAAAAAGGAGCTCCAGATACGTATAGACAACTATATCTCCATCTGTCGTGCGTCAGTTACCCATGGTGAACAGACAGAAACAGCCTTGAAGGGATTCTTTGGGGCTGAGATGGCGAAACTGAAGGACTTGAACAATGAGAAGAATGACCTGAATGAGCTCGGCGGGAAGAATGAGACCTTTGGTGAATTCCTTGGCAAGGGAAATATACAGGATAGCGACATCAATCGCTATTTCATAGAGACTCTTTTTTCCGAGAAGAGTCTGAACAGCAGTCTCGATGTAGGCTTTAAGGGCAATCCCAATGTGGGCACCGTGGTACTGGGTGATATGATAGAGGGTGCGGATTGGTTCGATGCTTTCAAACGTCATTGCGGCCAGGACGACAGAGTATTTATCATCAGTTCCATCTTTGGTGGGACTGGAGCCTCAGGCTATCCCTTGTTGGAGAAGAAGATAAGAAGTGGCAAAGACAACGATTGTGTGAAGAACTGCCTCATGGGAGCATTGACTGTTCTTCCTTATTTTGACTTGGAAGACCCCGCGACCACAGGGTCAGACATTGACTCGAAGAACTTCATAACCAAGGCTAAATCCGCGCTCTCATACTATGAGAACACTGTTATGTCTGATTACTTATATTATATAGGTGAGAAGTCAAAGAACGTGCATTACGAGAACAACGAGGAGAAGCAAGAGGACAAAGCGCACTTCATAGAACTGGTGGGTGCGACAGCACTGTTCGACTTCCTGACGAGGGGGAAGCCTGACGAGCCGCCTCAGTACCTTCGTAGGGCAATCAAGGAGGACAGCGACACGATGACTCTTGCCAGTCTCGGTGAGTCCTACAGCGGTGTGGTGAAGAATGTGGCAGATTTTATGCTGCTAAACAAACTGATTGAGATTCTTCCCGAGGAGAAATGGTTTCCGCTCAAGCATAAGAGAGAGCGTGGATTTGATAATGGGTTCTATAATTCAGATGAGTTCAGAAAGTTGAAAGGGTTTTCCTGTGACTTTGCCAGGTGGTACAGCGAACTGGCAACAAACAGACGCGCTTTCGCTCCCCTGAATACCGACAGCTCGAAGTCTTGGGAAGAGTGGGTCAAGGGAACCTCACTTGAGGCAAAGGATGAGACATGGTACTTGCTGAAGATGATAGAAAAGAGCCAGGCGGAAAAGGACGAGCATCACGAAAACAAGTTCCGCTATTTTCTGAAGTTTGCCTACGAGGCAATTGATTTCTATACAAACAAAATATCAAAGAGCATTTAGAATATGGGCGCAATAGACCTGAATATAGTAGATCAAGGTATTGAGGGACAGGATTGGTCGCCTCAGCGTGGCAAAATCTCTGCAAAAGAATTGGACGGGGTCATGGAGCAGAGCACCGAATCCACATCGGCACTGAATGCGCTCCCAACTCCTTTTGCCCGCTTCTATGTTGTGAGAGAAGCATTCCGCCGGGTACACAGGGAATATGTGGATAAGCGAAATGGAATACAGGCTAGTGGGGCAGGCTTCGCATACCAGCAACTTGTGTCAGATTGTCTGGATGTGTATGAACTGCTGTTCAATCTCGCGCATCACCGCAACAATTGGAAGGGCAAGGAAATCATTATCCGCGAATGGAACTACGAACAACATAAGAGTTCACTCAAAAGCAACACTCCCCGGCTGTTCAACTCTGTAGATACTTATTGGGGGACGGATGTCGGTATGCCTGCCTTGTACTTCATCATCCTGCGTGAGAATGGCAAGGAGAAACTTCTGGCAACAAGCTCACCATGGACGGGATTCGTGACTCCTCCCGACATGGACAAAACATGGAGGAGGGACGAGCACAACATGATGAAGATGACTTTCAATGCGAGGCGTTACGAGGACATACATCTGAAGAAGAAGGGAAAGGGAGAGTATTTCCGCGAGCCTGTGCTCTTTGAGAATCGTCCTAAAGAATTCAAGAACTACATGTATAACACCCTGTTTGCCAACTCTGACCTGAATGACAAATACAAGGAAATCCGTGACTATATCAAGGAGTTCAAGGACGATAAAGACATCAGGCAGAACTATCGTATCCGCATGACCCCTGTATTGACAGAGGATGGGGATGAACTGAAGGTCAATGGCCTCTCGTTCTACTCCAGTGCAGAAATGGATGTCACGAAGATGTTCAACGACGTGGTCATCAAACTGCCATACCGAATATCGGAAGACAATTACCGCGTGCCAAGGATGGATGGCAAGGAAGACCGCAAGTATGACTATGTGCTTCCGCTGACCGAGGAGGCTCTTATGGTGCTGGATCTGGATGCTGTACAGATAATATATAAGGAGCGCGCAAATGGCTCCCGCCTGGATGTCATGGTGAAGGATGGGGACATGGAATATACCCACACTTATGAGGATGCTCCTGTCCCGTCAGAGGGCAAGGGCATGATTGTCGATTTGTCACAGAGCGGATTCAATATCGGTTTTGATACAGCACTCTTCCCCAACATATTGTCTGCCAACAAGAAAGACAATAACTACTTCAAACTGATGGTAGCGGTAAGGGACGCCAACAAGTTCCCGACACTTTCGGCTGGCAAGGTGGATTGTACATTCTTTGTCCGTAATGAGGAAGGCACATGTGAGTGTTTGGAAAAGACTGACGCACTTAATAAAGATAGTCTGGAATCTGGCAGTAAGCAGGGAGTTGTGCGCTCTGTCCAGGATGGAAATTCTCCATGTGGGACAGTGTTCTTTGAGGTGTTTGGGGCTGTTCCTGTTGCCTACAGTATCCATCTGAGTATCGAGAACAAGGATGTCTGTGGTGTGTTTCTTCCTAAATTCAAGGAGTCCATGGCCAATAAAAATTATACTTATGCCATCGACTTTGGCACGACCAACACTTATATTTCCAAGCGCGAGCAGGGAGTTAGTACCGAGCCTTTGCAGATGTGCATGAATGGCACCATTATGAGTTATCTTCATGGAATAGCCAAGTCTCGTAAGAGTCTCATAAACCTGTGGGAGGACTTTCCATTTGCCGAGGCTGACGCATTTTTCCAGTCTGAGTTTGTGCCTCCGTTCGTTGACGGTGTCAAGTACAAGTTCCCTTTGAGAACAGCAATCTGCAAGACAAAACGGGAGATGGGCATGCCTGTGCTCTTTGACAACCGAAATATTGCATTCTCGTATGGGAAAAGAAAGATTGATGGAAGCAATGAGGTTACCACGGACATCAAGTGGACTGAGAAGGCGGACGAGAAGCGTCTCTTTATCCGTGAACTACTCATGCTGGTCAAGGCGGATGCCCTCCTGAATGATGCGGATCTCTCGAAGACTGAGATTATCTGGTTCTATCCTTTGAGTTTCACCACAGAACTTATGGACAGGTTCAAAATGTTTTGGAAGGATGAGGCTGGGACAGTCCTGGGTATTTCAGAGTCACAGATAAAACAATATACCGAGTCGGAGGCTCCATACTATTATTTTGCAGCCAAGGACTATTTCAAGGCAATCTCGTCAGTGGCCGTGGTTGATATAGGTGGTGGCTCTACGGATATGGTCTATTTCGAGAACGGTGCACCTAAGGTGGCCAATTCCGTTCACTTCGGCTGTGATGTGATGTGGGGAAATGGCTATGACAAGATGGTGAACTCTCGACGTAATGGCGTGTATAATTATTACGAGAAGCAGGTTGGCTTCCCAAATAGTGACGAACTGGCCGCAGTGAATAGGGAGATGACACAGGAGGGTAGTAATGCCTCTACCCGCGACATCCTAAACTTCTGGATTTCAAATGCCAATCAGGCAAAGGTGGGGGAGTGCAGTTTCACCGAGCTCCTGAAGTATGACTGTAAGCCTCTGTTCCTGTACCATTATGCTGCCATCATATATTATATGGCCAGGATGTTCCATTCGCATGGGCTTGCCTGCCCCCGTGCCGTCACATTCAGTGGAAACGGCAGCAGGTATATTGACCAGTACATGACCTCGAACATCAACACGCTCACTGCCATGACGATGATTGTCTTCAGGGCTGTGTATGGTAATGACATCCAGGATATCCAACTCATCCTCCCCGCCTATCGCAAGGAGGCGACATGCTATGGTGGTCTCTACCATGGCAACAGCCAGGCATCCCCTCGCACGATTGTGTTCCAGGGCGTGGATGATACGGAGTACGAGACGGTGGAGGAACTGCAGAATGCTTACAAGAAGAATGGACTGAGGGACAACATCGTTGCCAATGTCAGGGAACTGAACGCCCTCTTTGTGCAGATGTTACAGACCCTGGTGAGGATGGATCGTATTGACAATCTGGACATATCCTCCGTGGGTCAGGAGTTGTCGGATGATGTGGCCGACTCGCTGGACAAGAACTTCCAGCAGGAGGTTGTGGCTACCTATGCTGCAAGTTCGTCATACAGGGACTCCCTGTTCTTCATCCCTGTGATAGACAACATTCTTAAACTTACCAATGTAACTTCGTACAAGAAATAAAATGGCTTTATTCTCAATCCTTTTCTCTGTAGTCTCAGGTCTTGTCTTTTTCTGTTTCCAAAGCTGGATATTTTGGAAAAACTGGAAAAAGCTGGGTGAACTCCAGTCTCTCATGCCTGACAATATTCGTGCATATTCTTTGAAGGATGCTAAGGAAACGAAGGAAATCTGTGTAAATAATGTTACCGCAGGCAGTGCGTTTGTTACTCTCATCGCAGAACTGAACGAGTACAGCAGGAAGAATATTGGAACCACGGACTTTGCCGTCATTCAGAACAAGACGGAGCGTTATGTGAAGATGCAGTACGACAATGCCGTGTCCAAACTGGCGTTTCCAACCTATTTGGGTCTTATGGGAACGTTCTTCGGAGTGTTCTTTGGACTGGTTTTCTTCTCCCTGCATAGTGATAGTTCCTCGCTTGCTAATGACGACAAGGTTTACCAGTTGATTCATGGTGTGCTTGTGTCAATGTCAACCAGTTTCATCGGGCTGTTGCTTACGACTATATCCAATGCGAGGTCATCTGCGGTCAAACAGACTTTGGACTTGCGCAAGAATATCTTCTATGACTTCATCCAGAACGAGATGATGCCTGCCATGGGTACGAGCATGGTGGTGGCTCTGACCAAGTTGCGCGAAACATTGGGTACTTTCGAACCTGCATTTGGCCGGATAATCGGCAGTTTCAAGACAACATTTGACGAGTGTACAAGCAAGTTCGGTGAGAACTTCAATGTTACCGTTAAGACTGTGACCGATGCAGCAAAGACCTTGGGAAGCAGTATCGCTGCAGTGAATGACAACGTAAGGTGTCAGCGTGAATTGCTCAACGAGATGCGCTCTGGCGAGATGATGAATGCAATCAATTCATTCTTGATGGTGTGTGAGGAACTGGAAAACTCTTCGGACACACTGAAGAGTTTCATGGAGTCAGAGAAGTCTGCGGAAAAGAGTACCAGGTCATTTGTCGAAGCACAGCAGAGGTATATAGAGTCTCTGGCAGTCCCGCAGGCCATTGCGGAGAGACTCAATGACATATTGGACAGAATAACGAGGTTTGAGGAGAGCATCAACAACCTGGGCACGGCACTTGACCAGACAGAACTTTTGAGCAACAAGACCATCGCGTCTATTGAGCAGCATCTGCAGTCGGTCAAGACGAAGAACGACATAGCGGAGGCTTATGCGGAAATGGAAAACGACCAGTTGAAGGATTTGTTTGAGGAACACCGTGCGGCCATTGATGACCTGCATCATAAGTATGTCTCCCTGCTTGCTGACCACCAGGAAGGACTGGAGAAGACGCTTGACGAGGTAGGTATGGAGATGATGAAGGCGAGAAATCGCTTGATAACAAAACTCTCCACGGCATTTGACCTGCTGAGCCTCAATGGCGAGTTTGCTCACCTGTCGCGTCTCCCTGAAATTAAGGAAGCTTTGGATAAACTCGCGGAGGAGATTTCCTCATTACCTCCCGAAGTGAGCAAACTGGTGGCCAGTCATGTGTCGAAGGAATATCAGTTGATAGGCGGGTTGGCTTCCAATGTGCAGGATAACGCTCAGCATATCGATCGTAAAATCAGTGAGGTAAAGGATAGACAGAATGCTTTGGCGAAGTCCATGGACAAGACAGAGAATTCTGTTACCCTGCGAATAGCCGGCATTGATGATTCTGTGGCGGACAGCAAGAAAGTATTGGATACCCTTGCAAGGCAGATGGATGGCATTAGGGCTGACATCAAAAACGGATTTGCTGCCACGAAAAGGCAAAAGGGCAGTCCTTCGAAAGGCAGAGCCAAACGTGTCAATGCTCAGAAAGAAGCATTAGCATCCATCATTCTGAGTTTACAAAATCATTGGGACAAATTTGAGAAATAGAGAAAACGATGACACTGAGTAGGAGGTGTCACATAAGTGAAAAACGGATTTTTGATGCAATAGACAGTAGCGATGATAGAAGACAGCGAAGGACAGAAAAATACCTTCTGGCCAAGTTATGTAGATATTATGACAACTTTGTTTGCCATAATGCTAGTGCTCTTCGGTGTGACTTTCAGTCACTTCAAGTCGGTGAACAGCGAACTGGTAGAGAAGCAGGACAGTCTGAACGCTTATGTTAAGGACTATAAGGAACTCCTGTCCATTTATGAAATAGTGGAGAATATAGACACCACGTATTTTGAGTTCAGAAAGGAGTATGTCAAGCACATCTTCAAGATAAACGTAACTTATCAGACTGGAGCGTTTGACCTGTATCGACTGCAGGCCGATAAGGACGACCCTGTAAGGGCAGATAGGCTTCGAAATGATATTTTTCATGCGGGGGAGGTCATTAAGACTACTATCGAAAACCTACAGCGGAAGGATAGTCTCAAACAAGACATCAAGTATCTGGTGGTCATTGAGGGACAAGCATCTAAAGATGGATATAATCAGAATGACTTTATGAATAACAACGTGCTCAGTTACCAAAGGGCATGGAAACTGACGGAGTTTTGGAAAGAAAGGGGCATTGACTTCACTCAGATGGACAAGTGTGAGTTGGTCATATCTGGCTCAGGAGAGAAGGGCGTGCCACGTGAGACTGGTGACGAGAGACTGAACCAGAGGTTCTTGATACACATAGTTCCCGTCATAGGTAGCGTTCACCGCTAATTTGCCTTCTCTTCTATGCATATATATATTGAGAGAGACGGCAATTAGTCCTGCCTCTTGCGGCTGCACAGGTCTGCCGTGGCGGTGAAGAGGACATCGCTGCTGGAGTTGATGGCCGTCTCCATGGAGTCCTGGATGACCCCTATGATGAAGCCTATGCCCACCATCTGCATGGCCACGTCGGTGCCTATCCCCAGCGGAGCGCATGCCATGGGGATGAGCAGCAGCGAGCCTCCTGCCACTCCCGATGTCCCGCAGGCCCCCAGGGTGGCCATCACGCTCAGCAGGAGTGCGCCGGCGAGCGTCACCTCCATACCCATGGCGTGGCAGGCAGCCAGTGCCATCACCGTGATGGTCACACTGGCCCCGTCCATGTTGATGGTGCTGCCCAGCGGGATGCTTACTGAGTAGAAGTCCTCGTCAATGCCCAGTCGCCTGCAGAGAGCCATGTTCACAGGGATGTTGGCAGCCGACGAGCGGGTGAAGAAGGCACTCACGGCACTCCCCCTGATGCACTGCCACAGCAGCGGGTAAGGGTTGCGGCGGAGCAGGCAGAAGGTAATCAGAGGGTTGACCACCAGCAGCACCATGAGCATGCAGCCCATGAGCAGCAGTACCAGTTGGCCATATTGTGCGAAGATGTCCAGTCCGCTCTCGCTCACGGAGGTATATACGAGTCCCAGTATGCCCAGCGGCGCGCACTGGATAACCCACTGCACCACGAGCGATACGGCATCTGCCAGTTGGCGTGTGAGCAGGATGGCCTGTGCCGAGGCTGTCTTCTTCAAGGCCAGTCCCATGATGATGCTCCAGAAGAGGACACTCAGGTAGGAGGCTGAGCTGACAGCCGTCAGCGGGTTGCTCACCAGGCTGGTGGCCAGGTTGCCCAGCACCTCGGTGAGTCCTCCTGGTGTCGCGCTGTCGGACGTGCCCTCCCCGCAGAGTGTCAGTTGCACGGGGAAGAGCGTGCTGCCCGCCACGGCCACCCACGAGGCGATGAGCGTGCTGGCCAGGTACAGGAATATCATGGTGCGGAAGCGTTTGCCCAGTCCCTCGCCAGCCTGTGCCACCGAGGATGTCACCAGCAGTGCCACCAATACGGGGGCAATGGCCTTGAGTGCCCCGACGAACAGGGCACCCAGGATGGCGATGCCGCCCAGGCCAGGGCAGACGAGTGCCAGCATGGTGCCGACAAGTATGCCGCACAGGATGCGCGTGATGAGATGGGCGGAGGTGTAGGCCCGCAGCAGCGGGGAGAGTATCTTGCTCATAATATATTTAGTTATGTGTGTCTGTTTGCGTGGCAATGGGTGCCCTGGGTGAGTACCAAGTGGCTGAGTCTCATGTGCAAAGATATTGCTTTCTGAGAAAAATAGGGGCTAAGATTGGGTGGAAATGGAGAAAAATAGGGGCGGAAAGTGATATGAAGTCTGAAAAATTAGGGGCGGAAATGAGGCGGAAGTGGAGAAAATTAGGGGCGGAAGTGGCGTGGCAGAGGGTGGCGCTGTCGTCTATGAACGATAAAATGACGTGCTTTTTGTCGTTTATGGACGATAAAAGAAGCGTTTTTGCAGGTGAAACATAGGGATGGACAAGTATATGGTGATGGCAGCAGACACATCTTTGTCCCCGAATATGGTTGCTGTTCTCGTATGCCTGCTCGGCACACATTTTTTTCTTTGTAGAGTGTGCGGTATTATGGAAAATTCTGTGTAACTTTGGGGCATCTTCATTCATGGGCTGTGCTGTTGATGCAAAGCAGTCTGGCTGTGGCTGGACAATAAATGGATGTGGTGCTACATAATTGTAAAAGCGTCACTAACGCTTTGTCTGTTGGTCGGATGAAACCTGAGAAATTTCATTTTGTATGACAACGGCAAGGTAGAGCGTGACTGCTACGGGTATGCTATGATTATATCCGGAGTGTGCCGTGAGGGTATATTGTACCCTCAGCACACTTTTCGGATATGTGCTATACCGGCGTAGGCAGGCACTCTTCTCGTCATCATACAAGGGTTTTCTCAGGACCTCATTCGACAGACGAGCAGATGTGGAAGCCTACGCTTTTCTTTTATGTGGAGGTGATAAACTCGGCTTTTTGTCATCTTGGGCTTCGTGACATTTGAAAATTTATGTTATGGACTCTGTTCTTGAACGTAAGTCAAATTCTGCGGTGCAGGCACATATCAGTATGCTTCAGTCTATTATAGACAAAATGGACGGAAACTCAATGAGGTGCAAGCAATATTGTGTCGCCCTGCAAACGGTGTTGCTTGGCTTCACCTACAAAGATTCCAGTTGGAACGTGGTATTGTGTGTGGTGGTTCTGTCTTTGCTGTTTTCTGTAATGGACGCTGGTTATTTGGCTTTCAGCAGACATTTTCGCAAACAGCAAATGAATTTCGTGGTTGGAGTTGATACACTCTCAGACTATGAGGAGAAAATTTTCTATGTGGTGACATTAAAGGGGCATGAGCGTGTCTGTGAGATGATAAGGGCATTTTTGTCAATGTATGTTTGGCCTTTTTATCTGTGTGGGGGAATTGTCGCGTTTTGCTTGAACGCTAACAAATGAATGCTATGGGATATTGGAGAAGAAAACTACGGCAAAGTCAACTATTGTGTGCGAAGAAACTGAAAAAGCCTATAGAAAGGGTCTTGTGCTTAATGCCTGTAGGATTTAGTGACGAGTTGTTTGTGCAGGAGTTCACAAAATGTTTTGAATATCTTTGGAACGATTTGGAGCGAGAGTACTTATGGTACTTTCGCAAGAATAGGACATATAGGGGAAAGAAACCTTTGTTGTTTCCCAAGCCTTGTAAATTCGTTTTGTTGTGTGCTTACCACAAATTAAAAAGAGCACGAAGAAGCGATTGGGTGACAATGTCATCGGATGAGCAGAATGTTTTGCGCTCGAAATTGATAGAGACGTCAAAGGCAAAGGTTGCCAAGCGACAAACAAGAATGCAAGCCAACCAAAGATTGCTGCAAAGGGAAGTGACTCCTGGCTATTTGGACTCTATGATTCTTTCGTATTTTGATTTGCTTTGGCGGGATAGGGGAAATATTGATGGCCGATATTATGTGGTGTGTGAAGTAGAGAAGTTTAATAGTCAAAAATATGTGGGTTTTCTGAAGTGGGTGCTGTCGCATGACAGAAATGATACAATTAGAGAGCATGCCTTGCATGTTTTGCAAAGATGGGATGTCGCAGCCTATTTGCCCAAGAAGTCTCGCGGAAAGAAACATCCGACGGATAAATATGTCCCTGAAATTCCGCTGGCTCCCGAAGGTCTTTTGGAATTGATAGGAACCCTACAGATGGAGCAGAACAAACGCTTTGATGTTTTCTTGTCACATCGATACACGGATGCAGATTTGATTGTGAAAATTAAAAATGTCTTGAACCAATATGGCTATTCTGTCTATGTGGATTGGATGCATGATCGGGATGGGTTGCCTCGTTGTGAGTTTGGGGAAGATTCTTTGTCGGTTCTAAAGGAAAGAGTAAAATGCTGTGCTCGTTTCCTGTATGTTCATACTGTAAATTGTAGGGACTCTGAAGTGATACCTAAGGAGATTGCTTTTGCCAAAGAGTTGGGCGTGCCTATTGTTGTTGTCAATGTGGATGGCAGTGAAGAGGATGAAGAGACCAGTTCAATGCCACATGTGCGGTATTCTGATATTGAAAGTAATAATTTTTAATTCTTAAAGTATGTGTAATATGAGAAAAGAAAATTTTGTTTTAGTGCTGTTCCTGTTGATGCTATGTGTGTCACAGGCTATCTGCGCGCAGGGCTTGACTATTGAGAGCGGGCAAGAGTATTGGGACAAATGCTTAGATAGGAATAGTATTCCAGGACGTGTCAAAAAGTATGTTGACTCTAAGGGGCGGTACAGACAAGATATGAAAAGTAATGATGGTGGTAATGTTTCTGATATCAAGTATAGAATAGACGAGTCTAAAGATTGGAGTATAGATGCGACTGTTGCAAGAGTTAATAGTTGTAGTTATGGAAAGTCGCTTCCATTCGTTGGTATTGCCTTTGGGTACAAGGATTTTGATAATTATTCTTTTTTGTGTGTGAATGGAAAAGAATATGTGATAGAGGTTGTACGGAACGGAATAAAACTTTATAGGAAGAACCGTGCTTATTATTATCGTAAAGCATACGATAGTCTTAATACTCGTATAAAAATTTTCAAACAAGGAGACCAGGTCTTTTTCGCTTTAAATGGAAATGTCGTGGATACAATTGGAGTGTATAAACTATCGGGCGATATTCATGGACTCTATACAAGCGGAAAGGGCGATTTCGCAATTTATGACTTTAAAATAGACAATGACGTAGAACAGATGACCATCCCTACTTCTAATGGGAATACAGGTGGTGGCACAGCCCAGAGTAGTGCTGATGGGCAAAGAGAAGACATGAAAATCGTAGGCAGCGGAACAGGCTTCCTCATTGATAAGAGAGGGTATCTTGCCACCAACCACCATGTAGTAGAGGACGCGGGTGCTATTGGCGTTTGTCTAAGAGTAGATGGAGAATGGAGAACATATGATGGTGTGGTTATCAAGGATGACCCCACCAATGATCTTGCCATCATAAAGATTGAAGACCCGAATTTCAAGGAGTTTACCAATCTTCCTTATGCCTTCTCTTTCGAAACGGAAGACATCGCCTCTGAGATTTTCACGCTTGGCTATCCGCAAGTGCAGGTCATGGGCTCGGATGTGAAATATACGACAGGTGTCGTAAATGCGATAACAGGCATACAGGGTGATCCTACCCATTATCAGATATCTGCGCATATAGACCACGGGAACAGTGGCGGTCCGTTGTTCAACGAGAAGGGATATATCATCGGCATAACGGATAGCGGTTTGAACAAGGCTGTTTATGGTGATGTCAACTATGCTGTTAAATCGACTTATTTGAAAGTGCTGGCAGATGCGCTTCCTAAGAAGTTGGAGTTCGCACACGACCAAAGCATTGCCTTGAAGAAACGTACGGAACAAATAAAGACGCTTTCGCAGTATGTTGCGTTGATTCTTATTGCGAAGTGACGCTTGCGACTTTGGTCGTGAGAAGGCTACGGCTCTATTGCTCTAAAAAGCAATAGAGCCTTTTTTATAGTAATAAACTAATATGTGTTGTGCCATCACGAAGAAATGTGTAACTTTGGCATGGCTCTCAGTGAGAACTTGAGCCTGGCATCATAATAAGTAGGGTGTTCAGTTAGATGTTCCGAAAAACAGATACTGAAATCGCCCGTTAAGTT
>CAVKOT010000036.1:0-18854 GCA_963658045.1 Opitutia bacterium UBA4654 | reverse complement strand
GCCTTGAGTCCCTCTACTTCCAGTATCTGGTTGCCCGGTTCGCGGTCCATCTGGAAGATGATGCCAGGGTACTTTCGGGTAGAGGGACGTATCTCCTCCACGTTGAGTTTCTCCAGCATCTTCTTGCGGCTGGTGGTCTGCTTGCTCTTGGCCACGTTGGCTGAGAATCGGCGTATGAATTCTTCCAGTTCCTTACGCTTCTCCTCGGCCTTGGCTTTCTGGTTCTGTGCCTGGCGCAGCGCCAACTGGCTGCTCTGGTACCAGAAACTGTAGTTGCCCGCAAACATGGTCACGCGGCCATAGTCGATGTCGATGGTGTGGGTGCACACACTGTCCAGGAAGTGACGGTCATGGCTCACCACCAGCACCGTGTGCTCAAACTCGCTCAGGTACTGTTCCAGCCACTGCACGGTGTCCAGGTCCAGGTCGTTGGTGGGCTCGTCGAGCAGCAGGTTGTCGGGGTTGCCAAAAAGGGCCTTGGCCAGCATCACGCGCACCTTCTCCTTACCAGAGAGTTGTCCCATGAGCATGTTGTGCTTTTGTTCGCGTATGCCCAGTCCGCTCAGCAGCGTGGCAGCATCACTCTCGGCGGTGTATCCCCCCATTTCTGCAAACTTGTCCTCCAGTTCTGCCACGCGTATGCCGTCCTCGTCTGTGAAGTCAGGCTTGCTGTACAGGGCCTCTCGCTCCTGCATCACCTGCCACATGGTGGTGTGTCCCATGAGCACCGTGTTGAGCACCGTCTCCTGGTCATATTGGAAGTGATCCTGGCTCAGGACGCTCAGGCGCTCGCCCGGCCCCAGCTCCACAGTGCCCTTGCTGGGCTCCAGCTCTCCGCTGATGGCCTTCAGCAGGGTTGATTTGCCTGCGCCATTTGCACCTATCACTCCATAGATGTTGCCGTTAGTAAACTTCATGTTCACGTCCTTGTAGAGGACGCGCTTGCCGAACTGCACGGCAATGTTGCTTAATGTTATCATAATTTTGAGGTTATGCTTTTTATAGGTTTTAAGGTTTTGGGGTTTTGAGGTTTTAAGGTCATTTTACCATCGGGAACTCTTGGGGTCTTGTGTTCCCTGTGATTAAATGCCGTTTCGTACTTCTGGTTTATGGTTGAAAGGCACGTCTTGTGCTTTACGTAACCTGTTAACATGAAAGCGAAGCGACCTTATAACCTTAAAACCTCATAACCTAAAACTTTATCTTATCCTCAAGATCTCGCCCGGCACGATTGTGTGGTCAGGCTGCATCTTGTTCATCTTGTACAGGCTCTTCAGCCTGATGCCATAGAGCTGGCAGATGTCGTGCATGCTCTGGTTGTACTCCACGATGTGAATGGGGTAGTCCTTAAATTCCTTGGAGGCGCACTTGCGCTTCTTCTGCAGGTAGATGATGTCGCCTGCGGTGGCTGCGTAGTCACTCGGGAGGTCGTTGAAGGAATACAGGTTCTTGAGGCTCACGCCCGTCTTCTCGCTGATAAGTGCCATGTTGTCACCAGGCTCCACCACGATGAAGTAGTTCTTGTTGTTGCGATAGACGACGTGGTTGATGTAGAAGGGGTCCTGGTCCACCACGCCCTTCTTGTGGCTCAGCACCATGTATTTCCCCGAGTCAAACTGGCTCAGGTTGTACATTTCGATGATGCGTATGAGCGATTCGGCATAGGTGGGACTCGTTGCATACCCCGCAGCCTTCAGTCCATGTGCCCAACCCTTGTAGTCAGTGATGTGCAGACGGAAGAGCCCTTGGTAGCGTCTGCCCTGCAGGAAGATGGAGTGATCCACAAAACTCTCGTGTGCGCTGCGGTATTTGCGGAACTTCTCATTCGGCGCGTCATCCGTGCGCAGGACATAAGGGCCTGTCCATGAGCCTCCGCACTTGATGCCAAAGTGGTTGTTGGCCTCGGTGGCCAGCGTGCTTCGTCCTGCATTGCTCTCCAGCAGTCCCTGGGCCAGGGTGATGCTTGCCGGGATGCGGTAACTCTTCATCTGCTCGATGGCCCAGTCCTTGTACTTGTCGATGTAAGTCCAGTATGCTTGGTTGGTGCGTTGCGCCAATATGGTCAGGCTACTGCACATGAGAAGGAGCAGAGCCAGGAGTTTTCTTGTCTTATTCAGCATGGTTTTCCCTTTGAGGGCACAAAATTACCCAAAAATAACTGGATTATGAAGGAAAAACATAAAATTATGTCAGACAAAGCATTAGTCGGTGTCTGAAATAGGGAATGGCGATATATTCCACATCCAAGTTAAAGTCAGCCAATGGACAGGAAAACCATGAGCCATCAGAAGACCTTCTCCGTGATTTGAGGGGGGCAACGGGTGCACGTTAATGGACTCGTCTCCCATAAGCCTTATGGAAAAATAGGCTGGGGCATAGTGCTTCCTTTCTGTCTGTTAGTCAATCGTCATGCGGGTGTGAAACTGGCGATATGTATGATGATGGTGGTGCAAATATACCCAAAAAGGGGTATTTTTGTATGTTAATTATGGAAAAACGTCCCATATTGTTTCACGGAACGCTTTATTGTTGTACTTTTGCAAAGTGTAAGTAGTCGGCTGCATTTAGTTTATTCGTGGCACTGAAAGTTGGCGATGTGCTTGCATTCTGACATTACCCTGAACTGATGGCGGTCTGAGCGTGTCGGATATATAGAGTATGGTGAGTAAAAGCCGCGGACGAACAAAAAATACTGTATGAAAAAGAGAATTACCTTTTTTCTGTTTGCTTTCTTTTTGCTACTGACGGGAAGCGTGGCGTATGCGCAAAAGGAATTTGTCGTGGAGGGGCTGAAATATGGCACCTCGTCCGATGACTCCAAGGAGTGCACGCTGGTTGAGGGTACCGCCTCCACGGTGCTTAACGTGCCTGAAACGGTGCAGCACAATGGTGTGACCTATACCGTGACTGCCATTGGCAATAGTTCATTCACGAGTGATGCCAACATCAAGCATGTTTATCTGCCCAAGACCGTGAAGTCAATTGGCAGTTACGCCTTCGCATATTCCAAGATAGAGGATATTGTCTTGCCCGAGAACCTGAAGTCAGTGGGGTCTATGGCGTTCTTTTACGCCTCGGAACTGACCAGTGTCTATGCGCTTGGCACCACTCCCCCAAGTTCCAGTTCGTCAAACTTCATTGGTGCCAATGCTACCATTTATGTGCGCCCGTCAGCCTCGTCTGCCTGGGAGGACAATTCAGACTGGTCGGGAATGGACATCTCTCAGAGCCTCACGGTTGATTTTCGTGGTGAGAATGCCACCTATTGCTCGCCCTTTGCACTGAAAATCACCGATAAGTCGGCCCCCAAAGTATATGCGGTCACTGGCTTTGACGAAGGCAAGGAGAGTGTTGTGCTCACCGACTTGCAGGGTGTCATCCCTGCAAACACGGGTGTACTTGTGCGCAACAATGTGCGTGCAGAGTACGAGGCACAGATTGCCGAGGACCAGAGCCAGGTGGCCAGTGGCAATCTGCTGGTTGGTGTCCTGGAGACAGTCAGCGTGTCAGATGGCGACGATGCTCACAAGAACTTTGTGCTCAACGGCGACCGCTTTGACAATGTGGTCACACCCACCAGTGTCTATGCAAAGCGCGCTTACCTGCGCTTGCCTGCTACGGCTCCCTCCATCTCCTGGAAACTGGAGGCCGACATTGTAACGCCCGAGCAGCCCGACTCCAGTGAGACTGTGCTCTGGGGCAATGTGGTCTATAGTGCATATAACACTGAGACCTACAAGCCCATGTACAGCCAGTCCATCTATGCCTTCAAGCCCGAGCCCAACATGACCCTCACCCAGCGTTTCAAGCAGTCGGAGACTGAGAGTATCAACGCAAATGGTGGTGGTGCCTACTATGACAATCTGTTCCACTTTATCCTCCTGGCAGAGAACGAGGCCACTCATGGCTATGACGTTTACTCGCGCGAGTACAGTTATGCCAATGACACCCTGCGGTATCACCGTAAGGGAATCAAACTCAACGACTTCTCGCTTTATGCGAAAGCCGGTGTGGCTGTCGATCCCACAACGGGCTTTGTCTATGGCATTTTCTCCTCGCAGAACAACCTGACCAGCCAGTTTGGCATCATTGATTATGACATGCTCTCCCGCACTACCATTGCTGTGATGAAGAACCGCTACTGCGCCTTTGCGGTCAACTCAAAGGGCGAGGCTTTCGGCATCACCGATGAGGGCGAACTGATGAAGATTGACAAGCACACAGGCGAGGAGACGATGATAGGCTTGACAGGTGTCACTCCGAGGGATATGACCCAGAGCGCGACCTTCGACCTGAAGACCGACCGCCTTTATTGGGCTGCCGAGGTGTATCAGGAGGATGGCTCTGTGCTTTACGAGGTAAACACCACTACAGGCAAGGCCACCAAGATTGACATGTTCCCCTACAGAGCACAGATGGCAGCCCTCTATTGCCCCAACACTATTTATAGTGACAAGGCTCCCGCCAAGGCAACTAACATGAAGTCCACCTTCGAGGGCGGAAGCCTGACGGGCAAGGTGGAGTTCAACTTGCCCACGACAGACATCGCTGGCAATGCCATCAGCGACAAGATCAGTTACACGGTGTATGCCAACGGTGAGCTGGTGGCCACAGGAAGCGGCTATCCTGGCACCAAGAAGACGGCCACCTACACCGCTCCTGTTGATGGAGAGGACTACATCTTCTCTGTAATGCCGGCCAATGAGCACGGCAATGGCCAGCCAGCACTTACCTCAAGCTGGGTAGGGCACGACATCCCCGATGCGCCTACCAACGTCAAACTTGCCATCAGCGGCTCTGGCGAAGTGACCCTCACCTGGACAGCACCCTCCAAGGGACAGCATGGCGGTTATCTTGAAGAACCTCTCAAGTATATCATTTCCCGTGTACCCGGTGACATCCTCACCTTCAGTCATGAGGGCACCACTTTCACAGAGCAACTTACCGAAGGCGACCTCACCACTTATTACTATACGGTGCGCTCGCTCAACCAGGACCTCTACTCTGAGCCGGTGGCCTCCAACGAGGTGGTCTATGGGTCGGCAATGTCGGTTCCCTATTACGAGGACTTCAGCCAGGAGAGCACATTCAACACTTTCACCATCGTTGATGCCAACAATGACGGAACCAAGTGGCACTACAACAGTTATGACCGTACGGCTGCCATTGACAACAGTCTCAAGGTTGCTGATGACGACTGGCTCATGACCCCGCCCATCAAGATGGAGCAGGGCAAGACCTATAAGCTGTCATTCACCGTGCTGGCCAAGGCTTCGGTAAGTCCGGGCATCGTTGCTGCGGCTGTGGGTACTGGTTACGCTCCAGAGGATTTCAAGACCGTCGTGCCTGCCACCAAGGTGAACAATACCTCTGAGGCTGTGGTGCTCAGCGGCACCTACACAGTACCTGCCGATGGCGAGTATCATATTGGTTTCCATGCCACCAGCCCCATCGGATTCAGCAGTATCGACCTTGATAACATCAGTGTCACAATTGACACGTTGAGCGGAATCAATGGTGTTGACGGTGACGGTTCTCAGGCAGGCGATGAAGTATATACTATCCAGGGCTGCAAGGCTGGTGCTTCTCACCGTGGAGTCGTGATTGTTCGTGGCAGAGACGGCAACTTCCGCAAGACTGTGGTCTCTGGGAAATAGAGCCAAGCGTTCCTTAGCCCCAGGTCTTTGAACAGGGCTTGAGGGCTGGATTGACCCAAAGGGGGCAGGCTTCCTTGTTGAAGCCTGCCCCCTTTGTCTTGCCTTTATGTAGCAGTTCAAGATTAAATGATGTAATCTATAAGGGATGTCTTGTTCTTATTTCACCCTCATCTTCCGTCCATGCTGCTCCATTCCCATGTCTCATCAGTCACGCAGTCCGTTGTGCTCCTTCTTCGGACATGGAAACGTGTCTCGCCGTCTGGGCGAAATATAATGGCGTTTAATCTTGAACATCTACTTGTCATTGTTTTACAGAAGAAAATCTTCAGCTGAATAAAATTCACAAAAAGAGAAGAAGCACACCTGGGCAATAATGCCCGGGCGTGCTTCCTCTCTTTTCTCGGTGTTAAGCCTGCTCCTGTAGTCAGGAGGCAGTGCTTACTTCTTGAAGTAGCGGTTGAAGAGTCCCTGGAAGCCAGCACCATGGCGAGCCTCATCCTTGGCCATCTCATGCACGGTGTCGTGGATGGCATCCAGGTTCAGGGCCTTGGCCTTCTTGGCAATCTCCATCTTGCCAGCGCAGGCACCCTCCTCGGCCAGCATGCGCTTCTCCACGTTGGTCTTGGTGTCCCATACCACCTCGCCCAGGAGCTCGGCGAACTTGGCAGCGTGCTCAGCCTCCTCCAGTGCATAACGCTTGAATGCCTCTGCTATCTCGGGGTAGCCCTCGCGGTCGGCCTGGCGGCTCATGGCCAGGTACATGCCCACCTCGGTGCACTCACCCACGAAGTGGTCGTGCAGACCCTGCAGCACAAACTTGCCGTCCTCTGTATCGGGGATATTCTTGGCAACCCCCAGCTCGTGCTCGGTAACGAACTGCAGACCCTTGCTCTCATCCATCAGCTTGAACTTGGAGCCGGGAACGTGACACTGCGGACACTCGGCGGGAGGGTTCTCGCCCTCATACACATACCCACACACGGGGCAAATCCATTTCTTTGTTGCCATAATAATGATGTTTTGAAGTTTAACCTTGTTTGTCCTCCTGTTGCTGCATCCCGCTGGATGTGTCAGAAGGACTTTTTCTGAGAGCAAAGGTAGGGGCTTTTGGGGAAACACCATCATGCGAAAGGCTGTTTTTTCCCGCTTGTGCCGAAAATGTCACTCGTTGTGCCGAGATGCTCCAGCGGGATGGGGTGTGGGGAGCAAAAAGCCCGCCTCCACGGGGGGTGGGGCGGGCTTTTTATGGGTGGCCAGATGTGGAAGCACTGGCAGTTTACTGGTATAGTTCTATCTCGGAGAGTTGGAGGCGCGTGCCTTCGACCATACGGGTAAACTCAAACTTGTAGTATCGCCAGGGCTTGCTGTCCTTGAGGCGGAACAGGTAGGTCTGCTCGTTCTGGTCATCCAGTCGGCGGCTGTACTTCACGTTCTCCACCAGTGTCCAGTCCTTGCGGTCATTGCTCCCGTAGATGTTCCATGAGATGGGATTGCGTGTGGGGTAGGTGTGTGTGTCCTCGGCTGTGACCAGCGCATAAGCCTTCATCGCGGTGGCCTTTGTTGCATCCAGCACCACGTGGTAGGGCATCTCGCTGGGTGCGTCCACGCACCACTTGGTCCACTTGTGGCCGTCAGCCACCAGTGCCGCTCCCTCCTTGGCATTGGCCTGTGTGCCCTCCACGAAGGTGGTCTTCACGGGCGTGAGTTTCTCCTCTTGTTTGTTTTCCTGGGCTGTGGCTGTCACTCCAGTGCATGCGGTGGCCAGTGCCAGCGCAGCGGTGAGCATGTGTCTGCTTGTTGTGTTCATGTCTGTCTGTAGCGGATATGGTTTTGTCTTCTTTGACGCAAAATTACAACTTTTTCTCCCGGCAAAGGGCATGCAATGGCCACGCAGTACTATTAACTTTGAATTTTAATTGTATTGCGATGCCTCACGCAGTCGTACTGCCATGGCAATCGCAGTACTACTGCGTTTTTGGGGGATGTGGGCTGCCGTGTGGTGGCGAGTCTGCTGGCCTGCATCGGGGCTATTGTCCTCTGGCCTCCAGCAGGTGCTCCAGCAGTTCCGAGGCATCGGCCACACAGAGCGGGCACTCGCGCAGGACCTGGCCCGTGCCAATGCCCTTCAACATCTTGCATTGCGTGGCCCCATTGCGTTGCTGGAACTGCTCCATCATCCATCTCATGCCCCTCACGGCCTTTGCCCGGTCCCTGATGGCCAGTCCGTACACGATGCCTGCGCCCACCAGCGCGCCGCAGGTCCCCTCCATGTTGCCCATGCCGGCGGCAAAGCAGTTGCCGGCCTGCATGATGGTCTCCTCGTCAATGCCCGTGAAGTCATGGTAAGTGCAGAGCACAGCCTGCGTGCAGTTGTGCGAGCCACACTGCTTCCTGGCAGCCGCCAGTTCCTTTCTGCTTTCCATGCTTTTTCTCTCCTTTCTGCCTTAATGTTTTAAGTGGTTGCCCGCTTTATCCATTCCACCTGGAACCCCAGTCCCCTGGCCGTCTCGATGTTCTCCCTGCTGTCATCCAGGAAGAGGCATTCCCCGGCCTTCAGCCCATAGCGGGAGAGGAGTATCTGGAAGATGCGTGGGTCGGGTTTCTTCACCTTCTCGATGCCCGAGACCACGATGCCGTCGAGCAGTTGCAGGAAGTCAAAGCGCTCCAGCGCATAATGGAAAGTCTCTGCTGCCCAGTTGGTCAGTCCATAGAGTTTGTAGCCCTCCTCCTTGTACTGTCGCAGGCGTGCCACATTCCTCTCTATGGCCCCACCCAGGCAGTCGGTGAAGTGGCCATAGTAGCAGTCGATGGCCTCGGAGAATTCGGGGTGAAGAGCCTTGGCCTCCTTGACAGCCTCGGCGATGGTGCGTCCCTCGTCCTGCTTCTCGTTCCATTGCTGGTTGCACACATGGCTGAGGAAATACTCCATGCGCTCATCGTCATGGAAGTAGTTGCGGAAGAAGTAGCGTGGATTCCAGTCTATCAGCACACCGCCAAAGTCAAACACGATGTTTCTCACCCTGCTCATGTCAGCCGGGGGGAAGGCTTGCGGTGAGTGTTCCAGCAGTTCGCGTCCCTGCTTGCCTGTCATGCGCTCGATGTGCAAGTCCAGTACGCAGGTTCGCCTCAGGCTTCCGCTTATCTCCTGGCTCAGGTGCTGCTCGCTTTCCTGCGGGGCATATTTCCGTCCCAGCATGCTCAGGGCCTCCACCCTTTCCCTGTCATCCTGCAGCTGGCGTATCTTTCCGAAACAGATGACGCTGCGGTAGGCTGTGGTATATTTCTCCGGGATAATCTGGTCCTGGGCTATCACACAGAATGATGCCTTGTCACAGTGGGCCAGGGCCTCCATTTTGTGTCCTTCGGGCGCGCAGTGGAAGAAAATATGCTCCTGCCCGTCATACACATAGCTCAGTGGCACAGCATAGGGGTAGCCATCTGTGCTGCAGAGTGCCAGCACCCCCGAGGTGCCCTGCCTCAGAATTTCCTGGCATGCGTCATTGTCCAGTTGCTGGCGCACGCGCCTCATCTTTCTCTCGTTTATCATTATTATACCTTATTATATACACCTATAGCCCAGGGCTGCCGCTCCCAGTCCCAACGCCAGGCTGCCTCCTGCATAGAGAGCAAGCGGAAGCAGTTGGCCAGCACGGAGCATCAGCAGGTTCTCGTTCATAAAGGTGGAGAATGTGGTGAAGCCCCCGCAGAACCCAGTCATGAGCAGCAGTCGCAGGAGTTCGTTGCCAGGAGCCACCTTGCCGAGCATGCCCAGCAGGAAGCATCCAGCCACGTTTACGGCCATTGTGCCCATGGGCCAGTCGCTGTGGCACATCTGAGCCACTCCCCAGCGGCATGCCCCTCCCAGTCCAGAGCCGACGAACACGGCCATTATGCGTAGCAACGTATCCATGAGGTCATGCGTGGGGGTTAAGCCTGCTTGCTGCTGCACATGCGGGTGAGCCACTTGCGCACGGGGATGTCATAGAACCGCAGGCACACCCATGCCAGCAACACAGAGGCCGCTATCACGCACAGAGCCACTGGCCAAGTCTGTGCAAAGGTGCTTTGCCCAGTGTGGATGAGCCAGAGGTAGAAGGCATACATCAGGGGGTAGTGAACCAGGTAGAGGGGGAATGAGATGTCACCCAGGAAGCGGCATACACGGGTGGAGGCGGCATCAGTGGTCTTGCCCGATGCGGCGAGCCAGACCAGCAGGGGAAATACGATGATGATGCAGATGCTCTCAAAGAGGCCATTGGCTGTCACTATTCCTGTGCCGGACAAATGGGGTACGTGGAAAATCAGCAGCAGGACCACGCTGCAGATCCAGAATGCCCCACGCACCTTGACAGGGTGGAACACGCGCGAGAGCAGCATGCCCATGGTCATGGGGCACAGCATGCGCAGGATTCCCCCCAATGCATTGGCCTGGTCCAAAGTCCATCCCACGCAAATGCTGCCATATCCTGCATGGTCGGTGATGGCAAACCATGCCAGCCCCACGCACAGGAGGCATGAGAGTGCGGCCAGCACCTTGGTGGACAGGCGGCGGATGATGAGGGCATACACCACATTGCCTATGTATTCATAGAAGAGTGACCAGAAGGGGCCATTGAGGGGAAACATCTCGCCATTGCCACGCACGTCCCTCGTTGTGCCAGGCACGGCGGGAAGCATAATCCAGCAGCACATCATGGCCAGCAGGGTAAGCCCCAGGGTGGCATGAGTGCCGTCCCACCGCTCAAATCCAGTGAGTGCAAAGGAGAGCGCACCCAACAGTCCGCCCATAAGCACCATGGGATGCAGACGGATGAGTCGCCTGCGGAAGAAACCCTTGAGGGTGAGTGAGTGTCCCCAGCGGTCGTCATAGGCATAGCCGATAACAAATCCAGAGAGGATGAAGAAGAAATCTACGGCCAGGTAGCCATGATTGACAACCTCGATAAAGGGCTTTTGGCCAGCAAACTGGTAGCCCTCGAAGATGTGGCACCATACTACTGCCAGTGCAGCCACTCCACGCAGCCCGTCAAGCAGGGCATAATGTGGTTTAGAGTCAGAAAACGCCATAATAACAGCGGGGTATTAAGGGGTGATATAATTGGTGAATATGCCCTTGCGTGGGTGCGTTGCCAGCCTGTCAGGCCAGTGTGCATGGGCACTTTGGGGGGCATTGCTCTTGCAAATATACTGCCTTTTCATCGGATAAGGTGCATGATTTGTGCTCATATTGGGCAGAGTGACATCATTTCGTGTGGATGTGCCGGGGCTGTCTCCTCGGGACAACCGAAGGATTTTCCATGGAAAATGAGGACTTGTTGGAAATATATTGTAACTTTGCATCAGTGGAAATCTAAAACATTGAGGCTTATGAGCACTTACATCACCAAGAGCCTGGACGATGGCGAGTCTGTGGTCTTGCTCGGACATTACCATTGGACCTTTGTTGCCTGGCAGACCATCACCAAATATATTCTGCTACTGCTGAGTGTTGGCACTTTCGTGGCTGGGCAGTTCTATCCTGAATACAAGAGCCAACTGGGGATTGCCTCCCTTGTGTTCCTGTTGCTGGGGCTGGTGGTTGCCTTGTGGGGCTATGTCCTGCGCTCACGCACGGAGTTTGCCGTTACTGACACCCGTTTCATCCAGAAGGATGGTGTCCTGGACATTGAAATCAAGGAGATTCCCCTTTATAAGGTCGAGACGGTCAACTTCTCCCAGTCACTCTGGCAGCGCATCCTGGGCACTGGCAGCATCGAGCTTGTGGGCAGTGGTGGCACGACGCACAAACTTTCCTATATCGCTCATCCCATGGAGGTGAAGAGGGCCATTGCCCGTGCCATTGGCAATAAGGAGCGGATGCAGAAGGCACAGAGCAAGGAGGAGGGCACGGATGTCCAGCCCTGACATCCTGGGTAGGCTTTCCCGCGTGGCTGCGAGACGAGGGTTTGCCGTGTGGGTGGCGAGCCTGTTGATGACTCTGGCGGGGGCTATGGCCAAGAGCATCGTGTATGTGGACATGCGACCCCTGCTGCATGCTGACTACAACGACAGTGCCAGCGTGCTGGATGTGTGGGACAGACTGCACACCCTCAGCACCTTGCAGGGAATCGTGAACCGCCATGCCCCGCAACTCTATCTCAACTATGTGGTCAATGGGGACATCCAGGTGGACTCTTACTGGTGGAACAAGTACCGCCAGCCGGGCGAGTGGCTTGCAGGACGGGACTCTGTGGGATGTGGCAGCGTGGAGGAGGCTGTGTCCATCTTCCGCAAGAGCCTGAAGGGAGCCGTGGTCTATGACTCCAATGTGGCCTCTACCAGCAACATCGCATCGGCCATAGCGGGGATTGATGACCTCCTGGCTGTCCGCTATGACCGCCGTCCAGGCTCCTTGTATATGCGCCTGGTGCAGGGCGGCATGCGCCTGCCTGTCAAGGTGTGGCTTGTTCACCCCGATGGCTCACCCCTGTTTACAGGTAAGGGAAGCCTGCCAGGCAGCACTCGTCCGTCCTCTGGTTCTGTGAAGTGTGACCCCTATCTGTGGTTTATAGAGAAATATATGAAGACCGGGCGGTGTGACGGTCGTTATGCGGGTTATTACCTCGACCAGAAGTGGCGGGACAATGTGCATTGTGCTCCCATCAACCATCACCAGTTGACCAATCATGACTTCTTTGTCGCCCGACGTGGTTTCTTCTTTGACCTCTCCCCCTGGGAGGACGAGTCTGCCACTGACGACCCTCAGCAAGCCCCTGGCACTGACCAGGCAGTGCTGGCAGAGTTGCTGGGCGAGGCCTATCGCCTGGGCAAGGGACGCAGGATGTGCTACATAGGTGGGTTCCCTGCCTGGGCCTACAAGTACACGCGGCATGCGGGTGGCAAGCACGAGGATGTCGAGACGGAATGGCACTTCTCTGAGCTCATCAGCCGCTATTGTGCCTTCAAGGATGCCGATGCCATTGGTTATGGGGCTCTGGCCAACGCCTCCTTTTGGCAGCATTTCCCCCTGGGGAAATATCCCCAGAAATGGATTACCAGGGAGCAACTGGCAGGGAAAGGTTATCTGGATGCCCAGGGCAAGGTGCGCACTGACAGGCAATACATAATTATATATATGGGCGACTATGACGCTTCCTCATGGGTGAGCCAGCGCACGCCCGACCTGTGGGATGCTCCTGAGCGGGGACATCTGCCCATCATGTGGTGCATCAGTCCCGTATTGGCCGAGCGCATCCCTCATGCACTTCACTATATTCGCCAGACGGCCTCGCCCAATGACTACTTTGCCGCTGCCGACAATGGGGCTGGTTACATGATACCTGGCATTGCCGAACAGATGGACAGGCAGAATGGCACGCATAACCACATCGATGCCTGGGCCAGGCATTGCCGCCACTATTATCGTCAGTGGGGGCTGACCGTCAGCGGCTTTATCATTGATGCCACAGGGCCAGCCATGGGGGAAAGGGCACTGGATGCCTATGCCTCCTTCAGTCCTCATGGCATCGTGCCCCAGAAGGTGCCCGAGTGCCTGTTGCACAAGGGAATGCCCATCCTTCCCTCGGGTTATGACCTCGTGGACGATGACAGCCGCAAGGCCGCTCTTGTGCTGACCGATAGGGTGAGGGAGGAGCATAGGCCTTTCCATTGGTTCAGATGCATCCTCAAGAGCCCCCTCTTGTATGAGCAGGTCGTGCGGGAGGCACAGCGCATCGACCCCTCGGTGACATTGCTGAGTGCTCCTGAGTTCTTTGAACTCTATCGCATGTGGCTGGACGAGAGGCAAGGCAAACTGGAGGCGGGTGAGGACTGACGTGACAGGGGCTGCCGTATGGACAGGATGACCCGTGAGCAGCGTCACCGCTGCATGGCTGCTATACATAGCAAGGACACCAAGCCCGAACTCCTGGTGCGTAAGTTTCTCTTTAGCATGGGGTTCCGTTACAGGCTCAACCATCCGCGTCTGCCAGGGCGTCCTGACATTGTGCTGAGGAAGTACCGCACGGTCATCTTTGTCAATGGATGCTTCTGGCATGGGCATGAGGGATGCCCGCTATTCCGCCTGCCCAGGACACGCACCGACTTCTGGCAGGCCAAGATAGAGCGCAACAGGAACCGTGACCGCGAGGAGCAGGTGCGCCTGGCCCGCATGGGTTGGCACTGTATCACCGTGTGGGAATGCCAACTCAAGCCCAAGGTCAGACAGCACACGCTGGAGTCCCTGGCCTACACGCTCAACCGCATTTATCTGCAGGATCGCCAGCCTCATTCTTATGCTGTGCCCGAGGAGTCTATGCCTGTGGCCGCAGAGCCAGAGCCCGTACTGCCCAATACTTCCAAGTGAACAGCATCACCTCTCCTCTCCCTTGGGAGAGACAGATAGAGGGCCCGCATTCATCTTTCTGAATATCTGTGCTGCTATGCTTCCCGAGAAGTTATGCCACACCGAGAACATTGCTCCTGGCACAGCCGCCATGGGATAGAGGGCAAAGTGGGTGGCGGCAAGTGAGGTGGCCAGTCCTGAGTTCTGCATGCCCACCTCGATGGCTATGGCTGTGCGCTTGCTCTTGTCCATGCCTGTGAGTACGCCTGCGGCATATCCCAGTGCCAGGCCCAGCAGGTTGTGCAGGATGACCACCACAGCCACTATCATGCTGCAGGAGAGTATGCTGGTTGCATTGTGAGCCACGATGATGCCAATGATAGCGGCAATGGCGATGGTGGAGAACATGGGCAGCAGGGGCACGATGCGTTCTGTGGCCTTGCTGAAATAGTGGTTGACGGCAAAGCCAAGGGCAATGGGCAGTATCACCACCTGCATGATGCTGGCCATCATGCCCCACACATCCACGTTCACCTCATGCCCGGCCAGCAGGAGCACCAGCGCGGGAGTGAGCAGTGGGGCCAGTAGGGTAGAGACCCCGGTCATGGCCACACTAAGCGCGATGTCGCCCTGTGCCAGATAACAGATGACATTGCTGGCTGTGCCCCCTGGGCAACAACCCACCAGGATGACCCCTATGGCCAGTTCGTCAGGCAGCGAGAGCACCTTGCACAGCAGCCAGGCCAGCAGTGGCATGATGAGGAACTGTGCCAGTTCGCCTATCAAAATGTCCTTGGGATGCTGGAGAACAGGTTTGAAGTCGCTGGGCTTCAGTGTGAGTCCCATGCCGAACATCACGATGCCCAGCATGGGCGTGATGGCCTGTGTGCCTATCCACAGGAAGGATGAGGGCATCATGAGTGCGATGGCAGTGACAGCCAGCACCATGAGTGTGATGTGTGATGCTATCCAAGATGATAACCTATAGATTACGTTACTCATAGAGAAACATGCTTGTGCGGAAAGTCGTTGTGTCAGGGGTTAGTCAGCATGATGTCAAACCCTAACAACCTAACAACCTCATAACCTTAAAACCTAACAACCTTATAACCTCAAAACCTAACAATATACCTTGCCAGTCCATACACATATCTTCGGAAGCCAGGCTGATAGGCCAGCAGGCGGTCAAACCACCCCAGCCTCTTGCTCACTGTGCGCACCACCATGCCCACATACACCATGGCGAAGAGCGTGCCCACTCCCACAATGTTCCATTGCCAGGAGCCCAGCAGCAGAATGCTGAGCAGCACCGCCAGTACGACCAGGGTGGTATCCACCCATATCTTGGCCTTGTGAAACCTCATTCCAGTCACCTTGCTGATGGCGATGGTGATGCCCTCGCCAGGCATCGTCACCGAGCCACAACGCACCTCCAGCGCGATGCCGGTGCCCAGGATGGTGCATCCAGCCACCTGCACGAGGGCGTTCAGGGGAAGGCTGTCATACGCTATCCAGCCCGTGAGCAGCATGTTGAGGTCTATGAGCGTGCCGAAGAAGAAGCCCACGATGAGCTGGAACATCTGCACCCACTCAAAATCCCTGCGCAGTATCACAATCTGTGCCACCACGAAGAGGGCATTCATCTGGATGGTGTAGGTGCCTATCGTCCATGCAGGTATTTGAGGGATGGCGGTTCCAGCCGATGACATCACATAAGGGATGGTGGAGATGACGCTCGACCCCAACTGGCTGCGCACGCACACGGCCACGCCCAACGTCATGATATAAAGTGAGATGAGCAGCAGGATATGCTGCCACACGAATGAGATGACGTCACTCTTCTTTATTGAAAGATGTTTGCTCAAAACTGATTAAATGATTATGTTGATTGGATGGGTGATAATGTCTCGTAGGCATTGGGAGTTCATTTCCGGTCGTTCCAGATATCCTTTGCGTATGTGACGATTACCGCCAGGCATACAACGACTTCCACGCCATAGGACACCTTAGCACCTATGCTCGTTGAGTTCTTGGAAAAGATGAGGTGGGTAAAGAATACAATTCCTACCACGCATAAGCAGATGATGGCCAGTTTAATCGTCTTGGGCGTCTCCACCCAGGTGACACCATCATCGAAGTCTTCTTCTTCTTCACTATAGTTGTCGTCAGTGTCGTCGTCATCGGTGTCTTTGTCATAGTCATCGGTGCGGCCATTGTCCACAGGCCACGCCTCTTCCCATATAGCCTGGAACAGCCTTTGGGCGGAGAAGCAAACTGACGCACTTATAATGCCAGCCACTACCCACCAGCCAGTAAAGTGTCCCCAAGGGGTAGCTTTCAGCATTAGCGAGCACCCAAAGATGCCTACTATGGCAGTAGATGGCCAGAGCATTCGGGCAAGGCCGTCCGTAAAGTCATAGATCTTGCGGAGTCTTGCCTCCGTATATTGATTGAAAGCGCTCAAGCCGATGGCCAGTGCCATCAACAGGAGGAAAGGGATAAAATATATTGCCATGAAATCCTGTGTGTAAACTTTGTTGGTGCAAAGTTACGGAAAAATGGCCAGTCAAGGGATGAGGGTGCTCTCGTTATTTGGAACAGATGAAATATTCCACAGCCTTCAATAGCGAGTCCAGGTTGTTCTTGATGACATCCAGAACTATGTCACCATCGATGTCAAAGTACCCGTGGGCTATGTGGTTGCGGATACCGATGATGTCTTGCCAGGGAATCTCTGGACGCTTTGACAACAAATTCCCGTTGCTGATTTTGTCTATCTGTTTCACCGCCTCTCCGATTGCTTCTATGAGCATACAACTGGCAGCAAGACTTTTCATGCCCTCGGCTGAACTGTAGTAATCGTCAGAAGACAGAACATCTTTGTTCCAATCTTTCAGTTGTATGATGGCGTCGCGAATTTGGGTGAAAAGCCCCTGCGCTCTATTGGATGACATATATTCCATCTTTGTTGATTTCTTCTAACAAGTAAGGATTGATGTGCTTATGCATTCTGACGACATCAACGGGGCAATGAAGTAAGTTTTCCAAAAAACGCTTTAGGCGTATAACCAAATACATCTTTGGCTCCATGTCCACACATACATCAATGTCACTTCCTTCCTTTTGCTCGTTGCGGGACACTGAGCCAAATATGCGTAAGGATTTTACGCCAAATGAAGATTTTAACTCTTCAGTATGGGAGGCGATAATCGAGATATATTCTTTTGTCATTCTCATAGGCATAATTTCCTGCATGTTTGTCCCTACTTGTTGTTCAAAAGTGCAAATGTACTATGTTAACCCAAATAAAACAAGCAACCTACAATGAAATCTTGTCACAACTTCCAAATTGGAACCTGAATATAAGTTGCGGCTGTTGTGAAACGTATAAAAATGTGGAGCACGATAAAATCCCGATATTATGAGTCCGCATGACGAGGAAATTCGCTATATTTGCAGAGGCAAGTTGCCAGAATGGGCTCTTGATATACTATGAGCAGAGAAATAATGTTGTCACACACACAGATTGTCCTTGCTTTCGTAAGTACTTGCATTGAGGCAACGGCACGCACTTTGGGCATCTCCTACAAGGAGGTGTTTGAGCGTATGCAGCGGTTGGATATGTTAGAGAAGTATGTTTATCCCAACTACGAAACCCTTCACACGGAGAGCCGTGAGAACATCGTGCAGGATATGATAGAATGCATGGACAGGTGGGAGGCGAGGCAATGAGCATCATGGTCTATCATGGCGGAACGGAAATTATCCAGGCACCGCGTGTGGATGCTGGCCGTCCAAACCTTGATTTTGGGCAGGGATTTTATGTCACAGATGTGTTTCAGCAGGCTGTTGACTGGGTAAGACGTGTGTCTGTCAGACGCGGTGAGTCTCCTGTGATAAATCTTTATTCTCTTGACAAGCCTGCAATCCTGGACGCTTATAGGTGCAAGGTGTTTACGGAATATGATGGCGATTGGCTCGATTTTATAGTGGGAAGTCGGCTGGGGGAAAAGCCGTGGGCCGACTTTGACTATATAGAGGGAGGCGTGGCTGACGACCGTGTGATTGATACAATTGCGCTTTATATGACAGATTTGATTGCACGCGAGATAGCACTTGGGCGGCTTTCTCAGCACCGGCCAAACAACCAAATGTGCTTGCTTTGCCAGGATATCATCGACAAACATCTTGTGTTCAATGGAACGAAATGCGGATTTTGACCCTGTAAGGTTGCCTGTCATCCAGGAGATTATAACGAGTAATCGTATTGGCATTATTTCTGCGGAGATTGCCAGGCGGCTGGGCGTGGAGCCGGTGAAGGCTTTGGAACTCTTCTATGCCAGCAAGACCTGCGCCGACTTTCATGACCATTCTACGGGACTTTATCTCTATGGCGACCTCTATGTGGCTGATGAGTTTATGAGGGAGAGGGCCGAGAGACTTCAATGACATTGCTGTCAGGCCGATGTCAGGCATCCCATATCCCGAATAACGGCCCTATTCCTTGCTGCATCAGAGATTTCTGCGTAACTTTGCCAGTCGAAAATCAGAATATATATATAAGGTATAAGTACGATGAACATACTGGAATTGAGCGATCAGGAGATTGTCAGGAGAAACAACCTGCAGCAGTTGCGTGACTTGGGTATTGACCCCTATCCCGCTGCGGAGTATCCTGTGGATGCCTGGAGCACTGAAATCCGAGACTCTTTTGTGGACTTGCCCGTTGATGAGGCTGCCGAGCCCGACGAGAATGGTGAGCGTCCGCGCATAGCCGCCACTGCCGAGAACAGCCGCAACGTGAGCATCGCAGGACGCATCATGAGCAAGCGCATCATGGGCAAGGCTGGCTTTGCTGAGCTGCAGGACAGCAA
>CAVKOT010000035.1:0-18925 GCA_963658045.1 Opitutia bacterium UBA4654 | reverse complement strand
GGCCACAAGGGCGCGGTTGAAGGCGGTGTTCTGCTGCCTGCCCGGCTCGTAGGCCACGGGCATGACCTCGGGTGCGTCAAGCACGGCTTCCCAGAGTGCCCTGTAGCGTGCCGCCCACTGGGGAGCCACACAACACTCCAGCCTGGCCACATAACGCAGGACCTCGGCCCGCAGGGCACTGGCGTCGGGAGCCGGCTGGCGGGTGGCCTCGGCCTGGGCGGGCCTGGAGCGGTCGCCATAATTGTGGTTGATGACTGTGGTGGCATTGGGATTGAAGTTCTGCACAGTGCCTATGTGAATCTCCTGGAAGGTGTTGCCCGTGCCAGGATTGCCTGTAATGTGGATGTCCATATAACTTTCTATTTACTCTTATAATACATTGACTGTCAACCTGAAAGTTGAAAGAAAGCTGGGTGCTGCTTTCTTTCTTGCTTTCACCTCGCTGGCGGCGTACCTTTGCATCGCAGTTCAGAAACAATGTCTAACTACTGCCGGGCGCAGGACTGCATGCGCAAGCACCAAGCCCCATACCGGCGATGGGCGAACTTTATGATTAACTATTCTACTTGTCTGCTGACCAATCCTGCTAAGCCCGAGGAGGCTGCCAAGGCCTATGCACGTGCCCAGGTGAGCGAGGTGATGTCATTCCGCAACTTCACGAAGCACATCGCCGACCATGGCGGCTACAGCCGTGGAAAGGTGAACGGCGTGCTCTCGGACATGTGCGCCTGCCTGGTGGAGATGCTCCTGGAGGGCAAGAAGGTGCAGCTGGGTGACCTGGGGAACTTCTGGCTCGCGCTCAGCAGCAAGGGCGCGGAGAGCTGCGAGGCATTCAACGCCAACATGATCACGGGCATCAACATCATCTTCACCCCTGGCGAGGACTTCGAGGGGATGCTGGGCAAGGCGACCTTCATGCCTGTATCGAGCCGTGCCGCACAGGCCGCAACGCTCAAGGCCGAGAAGAAGGGCGAGAAGACCGTGGACCTGGAGGCCGCCAAGAAGAAGGGCGACAGTGACCAGGGCGACAATCCCGACGACTCACTGGAGTAAGCCGTGAGAGTGAACGGTGGCCGCCCAGGCACACGCGCCAGGCGCGGCCACCCTTTCAACAACAGATGTTTCACTTCAACACACATTATATATACTATGTACTACATTAGCGAGAAAAGTCATGCGGGCAGGATTTCGTGGGTGGCCATCCTGAACGCCATCGTGCAGGCCATCATCGCGGCACTCACCGCACTGGGGGTAAGCAGTTGCGCAAGTCTCCTGTGAGACCCTGTCACGAGAAGTCATGTCAACACACACCACCAGAGCACTATGATAACAGACACATTTCCACAAGACGCAGGCGGAGAGCGGGTGTGCAGCGAGCGCGCCATGCTGCTACAGGTGGAGGGCGGCAGGATGATGGCCTCGCCACACTCGGTGAGGTTCCTGGTCCTGCACTGCTCGGCCACACGCCAGGACAGGAGTTACACCGTGGAGCAAATGACCCGAGACCACAGGGAGCGAGGGTTCCTGGGCATCGGCTACCACTTCTATGTGCGCCGCGACGGCACCCTCACGCAGCACCGCATGCTGCTGGAGGTGGGAGCACACGCGCGGCCGTACAACCGCTGCTCGATAGGCATCTGCTATGAGGGCGGACTGGACAGCCAGGGCAGGCCTGCCGACACGCGCACCACGGCACAGACGAAGCGGCTGGACCTGCTGCTGTATGAACTGCACAGGCTGTTTCCACAGGCGCAGATTGTGGGACACCGCGACCTGCCTGGAACCACCCCGAAGGAGTGTCCCTGCCTGGATGCCCATGCGGAGTTTGGGTGGATAGAGGAACTGTGAGCACAGCCAGGCCGCCTTACCCTCACCCTGGAGCCCCCTGCCATGACGGCTTGCAACCGCGTGCGGCAGGAGGCTCCCTGGCATGTCGCCAGGGTGTCCTGTGACCGCGCAGGGGCATGCAGGCAGATGCGCCACATCGGCCATGTCCGTCGCGGACTGAATACTAATCCATGAAATGCGTGAGCAGGTTATCTGGTTAACAGATTGCTTTATTCACATATCGCCACACCGGCGGGAAGTATCAACGGCAAAGATAGGCATTTAGGATGACTTAGGCTGCATGCGGGGGAAGTTTTTAGGTCGCTCAGCTCTCAGATTTCGAGGTTTCGGGGATTTCCCGGCCACTCCGCTCCCTAAGGACAGGAATGATTCCTGAGGGAACCCGGAGTGGTACGGCACCCCTCAAAGCCATGAGACCCGAGAGTGGAGCGACCTAATGACCAAAAAGCGAAGCGGCCTCAAGCCCCAAAAGTGAGGCGACCTCAAAAACTGAGAGCAAAGTGACCTAACAACCAGAAAACCTCAATCCACTCCCATCAGTTGCATGATGACATCCATAATCTGGCCACTCATGTTGATGGAGTAACCCTGCCGGAACCACACCACACGATTGAAGGTGTCACACATCATGAATATGGGCAGTTCGGTGGAGCCATGCGTGAGCTCGCTGATGTGCATGGCCTCGACCGTCTCGGGGTCGGCAATGCCAAAGAGGACATTGTCGGGCAACTCGTCATAGTCTTTCCTGCGGAAACGCTCATACTCCTCACGGGAGGGGAAGAGCAGGAGGTAGGGACGGGGCCAGCGGCACAGATAGATGTTGTTGTCACACATGTCACGCAGGACATGGGTGGAGGGCTCGTGGTTGCTGGTCACCAGTCCCAACACAAAGTAGCCGCGTCCCACGGTCTCCAGGATGGACTTGTGCCTGCCCGTAGGAGTCGTGTAACCCAGTTCGCAGTTGAAGGAGGAGATGACCGAGAGGCGGTCGCCACTCCTGCGCAAGTGCAGAGGCTGGGTGGCGGTCCCGTCCTGGGGCAGGCCGAAGAACGACAGGTGGGCCAACACTCCCCCACTGGCCAGGCGCGTGCCACTGACCATCAGATACTGTCCCGACGGCATCGTCACTCCCTGCCTGAAGGTGCCCGCCCAGGTGGTACCCACCTCGTCAAACTCCTGCAGGCGGGGAGTGCCAGCAGTGATGCGGGAGAGGGTAAACTGGCTGTAGTAGGCGGGATTTTCCTTGACGCTGGTGTCGCTGTAGGTGAGGCGCAGCGTGCCCTGGCCCGCTGCCACGCCATGGGTGCCACCGAGGCATGCCTCGTGCCACTCGCCCTGGGCATCGGCCCACTGCACCTGCCCTGTGACGGGGTGGATGCGGGCGGGAATGCCAGCACTGCGTGCCGCACAGACAAAGAAGATGTCACGGCTATGGCTGTCGGTCACACGATGACGATAGACGCCCAGGGGACTCATACAGAGGTGGATGGGGTTGCGCGTCTCATCCACACGGATGCTGTCCTGGACCCAGCGCACAATGTCGGTGGCCGTGCGGCCCGAGAATGCCTGGCTCAGAACTGCCCTCCAGGGAGTGAGCGGCTCCAGGCTGACACGCGGCGAGGCCACATACTGAAGCCACAGGGAATCGCCCTGCACAGCCGTGTGGGCGAAGTGGTCATCCAACACCTCACGCGTCACGTCACGCAGGTCCTTGTCACTCAGTGTGCCCAGCAACTTGCGTCCGTCAGCCTCGTTGGAGAGGGAATTCAGAAAGTCGGCCAGCACCTGGTGGTTGGCCCTGGCCTTGACCATCAACTGGTCGGTGCTGTCATGGGTGAAGGCCGCAGCCATGTAGGCATTACGCAGGCTGTCCTCGCGGGCCAGGCGCACCTTGTTGGCCTTGCGCTGCTCGGGAGTCAACTTGGGCTGGTTGTCACGCTCGGGGGGAGGTATAAGGTCAAAGTCGAGTTCACCAGTGAATGTGGAGTCCTTGTCGAGCACCACCTGCACAGTGTCCTGCTGGCCCACACTGGCCTTGCTGAAGCCGAACTTGCCGCCCTGGGATGCCCACACGAGCAGGTCGCCACGGCCACAGGTGAGCGAGGCACAGCCCTGGCTGTCGCTGGAGAATGTCACGAGGGGATAGAACTCGGCATAGTTATAGAGGCGGAAGGAGACCTCGGCGCCCTGCAGCGGATGGCCACTGGCATCGGTCACGCGCGCCACCAGGGGAGAGACCTCAGTATAGTTGGAGGTCACGTTTATCTCGGTATAGCAGGCAGTCTGGCCCAGCATCTGCTCGGGGCCGTCATAATGTCCGAAGACCCGCGTGTGCATGAGCATGGCACGGCCAGCAGGTGCATTGAACCATCCAAGGTCGAGCACAGGCTCGGGCTCACAGGCTCCCAGGAAGTGCCACTCACCATCGACCCAGGCCTCTACCCAGGCATGATTGTCATCGGTGTGCGCCCAGCGGGGCGTATAGACCTGCCGCGCGGGAATACCCACGGCACGGAGAGCCGCCACGGTGAAGGTGCTCTCCTCGCCACAGCGTCCTATGGCCGAGGCCATCGTGGCCAGGGGGGCACTGGTGCGGCCATCCGAGGGCTGATAGGTGACATGCTCATGGCACCAGTGGTTGACCTCAAGCACGGCATCGTACATGCTCAGCCCCCGGACTCTGTCCTTGAGTTCCTGGTAGAGCATGGTGCGTGCGTCGTCCAGGCTCTCGTTGTTGACGCGCACGGGCAGCACGAAGTGCCTCCACTCAAGGTCGGGCACGCTCTGCCCCCAAGGCATCTCATGGCGCGCACGCAGAGTGGTCTCGACACACCGCTCCCAATAGTCGCGGGGATAATCGACACTGTCGGGCAGAGGCATGTACTGGTACAGGAAGGCCAAGGCCTCGTCCCGCTCCCGCCTGTCGGCCTGGTTGCAGGAGGTCAGGAAAAAGGCGAGGAGTCCCGCGCACAGGACTCCCCGCAAAAGAATGCTCTTAGTTGTCAGCATACATATCCACTATTAACTCGCCAAAGAGGGTGTTGGCCCAGGCAAACCATGAGCGGGTGAAGTCGGTGGCATCATCCTTGTTGAAGGACTCGTGCATGAAGCCCGTGCCGCCATCGGTCTTGAGTATCTGCTGCACGCACCACTCCTTCTCGGCACGGTCATTGGTGGTGAATGCCTTCATGACCATGCTCATGGGCCAGGGCTTATCGAGGCCGCAATGGGGACCGCCGATGCCCTCGCCGGCCTTGCCACGGAAGAAGTAGGGATTGTCCTCGCTCCATACAAAGCGGCGGGTGTTCTGATAGATGGGGTCGTCAATGGCGACATCTGTCAGATAGGGCAGGCACAGGAGGCTGGGGGCATTGGCATCGTCCATCAACAGAGCACTGCCATAGCCATCCACCTCGAAGGCATACATCTTGCCATACTTGGGATGCTCGACCACGGCATACTCCTGGAGTGCCTGGTCAACCTGGCTGGCCATCTGCTCGCACTCGCCTGCCAACACCATCTCATGGTTGACCTGGCGCAGGATGGTGGCCGCCTTGCGGAGCACACTCACGGCAAAGAAGTTGCTGGGCACGAGGTAGGGGAAGATGGTGCTGTCGTCAGAGGGACGGAAGGCACTGGCAATAAGGCCGCATGCCTTGCCCGGATGACCGTAGCCGGCATTGCTTCGGGTGTCGTGCAGAGCCTTGGTCTCGCGGCGGAAGTGATAGTTGGTCTTCATGCCGTTCCAGTTCTGCTGGTCACGGAAGGTGGCAAGCACCGCCCTGACCACACTGAGCCACTTCTCGTCAAAGATGCTTGCGTCACCCGTACGCAGCCAGTATTCATAGGCCAGACGCAGGGGATAGCAGAGGGAGTCAATCTCATACTTGCGCTCGTGGAGTTCCTTCTTCATCTCCGTCTCGTCGCTCTGCCACTCTCCGCCAGTGGGGCCCATGTTGAAGGCGTTGGCATAGGGGTCGATGAGGATGCAGGCAAACTGGCGGCGTATCACGCCACGGATGAGGTGACGCAGAGGCTCGTCCTGGCCCACGAAGCGCAGATAGGGCCACACCTGGGCACCGCTGTCACGCAGCCACATGGCGTGGATGTCGCCCGTATAGACGAATGTGTCATCGTCACCATCGGCATTGCTGTAGTGTACAGTGGTGTCAAGGGTGTTGGGGAAGCAGTTGGCAAACATCCAGTAGAGTTTCGGATCAATGGCCGTGAGTTTGTCCTTGAGGGCCAGTATCTGCTTCTCGACAGCATCGCTGCGGAAGAGGCGGTCCTTCTCATCGGGACGCAGGCTCTTGAGAGTGCTCTGCACGGCCACATGCGACTTCTTGACACGGGCGGGGGCGGGAACTTCGGTAGCGGGAGCAGCATAACCCGCCATGGGGGCTGCCAGCATCATACCTATCAGTATTCTCTTCATACTATATTATAAGTCTGGTTTATGTTTATACTTGGGGTAAGTTCACTTCTCACTCATATAGACATCCAGGGTGCCTCCCGCCATTATCTGGCTGTGCAGGATGGTGGTTCCCTTGATGGCCTTGCCATTGAGGACATACTTCTTGACATAGATGGCCTTGGCCGAGCCGCCGTGTGTGCGGATGGTGAAGGTCTTGTCGCCAGGCAGGGGAATGACAGCCTCCTCGACAATGGGGGAGCCCAACTGATAGACACCACCGCAAGGCTCCACCTGGTAAAGGCCAAGAGCCGACATGATGTACCAGGCCGACATCTGCCCCACATCCTCATTGCCACAAAGGCCGGCGGGCTGGTCGGTGTAGAGCTCGTCCATTACCTGGCGCACGCGCTGCTGTGTCTTGCGGGGCTGGCCCACATAGTTATACATATAGAGCACGTGGTGGCTGGGCTCGTTGCCATGAGCATACTGGCCAATGAGGCCAGAGATGTCGGGGTTGTGATTGTCTCCCAGGTCGCTGGAAGCATTGAGCAGGGCATCCAGGTGTGCGCCAAGAGCCGCCTTGCCACCCATCAACTCGGCCAGTCCATTCACGTCATGGGGTACCAGGAAGGCGTACTGCCAAGGATTGCCCTCAGTGTAGTCACCCGTCTGGAACTGCGGATTGAAGTCGGCAGGAAGGGGACGCAGGTTGCCCTTGGTGTCAATGGCACGCATGCACTTGACGCGCTTGTCCCACAACTTGTGGTAGTTCTGGCTGAGGTTGTAGAAGCGCACGCTGTCCTCCTTATGTCCCAGTTTGCCTGCCACCTGGGCCACGGACCAACTGGCCAAGTAGTACTCCAGGTTCTTGGCCACCGTCTCGCCCTCACGGCCGTCATAGGGCAGATAACCCAGGTCAGCCAGGTAGTCCTTGCCACGCAGGGGCAAGCGGCGCACCTTGGCATACTCCGTGGGGAGCAGGCTGGCCTTCATGGCCTGGAAAGCCTCCTCCTTGTCGATGTCGCCACACTCGTCCTTGAGTATCATGTCGGCCAGCACAGGGATGCCCGGCTCGCCCACCATACAATAGGTCTCACAACTCGTCAGGTGCCACATGGGCAGCTCGCCATGCTCGCGGTAGATGGCCATCATGGTGTTGGCATAGTCTGACATGCGGTCGGGCATAATGAGCGTGGCCAGGGGATGCGCCGCGCGGTAAGTGTCCCACAGGCTCCAAGTGGTGAGTGTCTCATACTTGGCACCACGGTGTACCTGGAGATCGGCTCCCATATAGTCGCCTGACACGTCACACCAGGTCTGCGGTGCAACCATGAAGTGGTACATGGCCGTGTAGAAGATACGGCTCTCGCGCTCGGTGCGGAAGGTGGCCTTGACACGTGAGAGCTGGGTGTTCCAGGCCTCGTCAGCCGCCTGTGCCACTGCCTTGAAGTCAAAATTGCCAGGCATCTCCTGGTTCATGTTCATCATGGCGTTGGCCTCGCTGGTGGGCGAGAGGGCCACCTTGGCCATCACCTGGTCACCGGGTGAGAGTTCGAATGTAGCCTCGCCATAATGGGCATCCAGCCCTGCGGAGTACCAGTTGTGCATGGGGCGGTTGAACTTGATGCAGAAATAGACATGCTGGTCGCTTGCCCATCCGCTGCTCCTGCGGTAGCCCACCAGGGTGTATTCGTCCAGGGGGGCCACACGAGCCTCACGGGTGTTGTCGCCCACCGTGTTCTCCAGGTCAATGACCACTCTCGCATTGTTGCTTCCCTTGGGATAGGTGAAGCAATAGAGAGCCACACGGCGGGTGGCGGTCATCTCTGCCTGTATGCCGAAACGGTCAAGCAGCACCCTGTAATAGCCAGGCCGTGCCACCTCGCTGTCGTGGCTGTACTCACTGGCCAGCCCCTCACGGGAGAGTTCTACATCGCCATAGGTGGGCATGAGTGAGATGTCACCCAGGTCACCACAACCAGTTCCACTGAGGTGCATCTGAGCAAACCCGATAATCTTCTTGCCTGTCTCATGATAGCCCGAACACCAGTCCCAGCCCTGCTCCAGCTGGGTGGGACCAGCATTGACCATACCAAAGGGAACATTCGCACCCAGGAACACATGCCCGTGGTCACCGGTTCCAATCTTCGGGTCCACATACTGCGTCAGGCTCTGAGCCCAGAGAGCAGTACCGCCCATGAGGAGTGCGGCCAGCACGCCACACCTTTTCATTAAGTCTTTCATCTTGCTTTTATCTTATCAATATGTATATGGTTATTTGTTTGCATATTTTCGCATCCGCACTGACAAAGTTACGCATTTATTTACAGAACACAAAGCATGTGCGCAAGCATTATCTCTCGACAATGCCTGAAGGGGCCTCCCCAGGCATCCTCCTGTAGTTCTTCAAGTGCAGGCGAGCCACCACGGCCTCCTGCACATACTGCATGACCACGAACAGAACTGGCACGACAAAGAGCAGTGCCAGGGTGCCCACCAGCATGCCACCCGCACAGCCGACCCCCAGGGAGCGATTGCCGTTGGCTCCCACCCCATGCGCAAAGACCAGGGGAAGCATTCCGAAGATCATGGTGAGCGAGGTCATCAGGATGGGGCGCAGCCTGACCCGCACCGCACTCATGGCTGCGGAAGTAATGCTCATGCCCCGCCTGCGCCTGTCGCTGGCATACTCAGTAAGCAGGATGGCAGTCTTGGCCAGCAGGCCAATGAGCATCACGAGGCCAGTCTGCATGTAGATATTATTCTCGAGACCCATTGCGCGGGCAAAGAGAAAACTTCCCGCCAAGCCGAAAGGCACACTCAAGATGACAGCCAGGGGAATGAGCAGACTCTCATAGAGGGCACACAATATCAGGTAAATGAAGAGCACGCTCACCGCCAGGACGATGGCCGTGGTGTTGCCCATGCCTGCCTCCTCACGTGACATGCCGCCGAACTCATAGCCATAGCCCTCGGGGAGCACACGCGAGGCGGTCTCGCTCACAGCCTGCAACGCCTGGCCACTGCTGTAGCCACGGGCCGGTTGGCCAAGCACGGTGATGCTGTTGAATAGGTTGAAGCGGCTCAGACTTTCGCTGCCATAGACTCTGGTCAACGTCATATACTGGTCAATGGGCGACATCTTGCCGCTGCCGTTGCGCACATACATGTTTCGTAGCGACTCCTTGTCCAGCCGGAACTCTGGGCTGGCCTGCACCATCACGCGGTAGAGTTTGGTGAAGCGGTTCATGTTGCTGCTATACTTTCCACCCACATACTCTGAGAGGACGCTGAGCACATCGCCTGGCGACACGCCGTCACGCTTGCAGCGGGCTGCGTCAACCTCGACCCTGTACTGCGGGTAGCGGGTGGCAAAGGTGGTGTAGGCACGGTCTATCTCGGGGCGGCCCTGCAGGGAGTCAATCAGCAGCGTGGTCCATTTCATGAGTTCCTCCGTCGTGCCACCATGCCTGTCCTGCACGGCCACCTCGAACCCGCTGGTAGCCCCGTAACCGGATATCATCGGACGGGTGGAGACACGCACCTGTGCATTGCCCACATCGGCGGTGCGGCGGTAAATCTCATCAACCACCGACTGGATGTCATCATGCTTGCCCTTGCGCTCCGCCCAGTCCTTCAGACGGATATTGAACGAACCGCTGCTCGCGCTTTGGTCAAAGGTGGATCCACGCCCCACACTCATGTTGTAGAGCCTCATCTGTGGTATGTCCTTGATGCGCTGCTCCACCTCGCGCATGATGCGGGCAGTCTCGTTGAGGTTGGTACCTGGGGCACACTGCACATTGACGTTGATGAGTCCCATGTCCTCATTGGGCACGAGTCCTGTCTTGGTCGTAAGCATCAGCCAGGCCAGCAGGACGATGCTGAGCGGCACGCTGAGGGCCGACAGCCAGCGATGGTGGAAGAGCCAGAGGACAGCCCGCTGGTACTTGGCCACCAGCCTTTGGAAAGCCGTCTCGAAGGCAATGTGGAAACGTGCCGAGAAGCCGCGCCCCTCCTGGTTGTGCGGACGAAGCATAAGGGCACACAGGGCGGGACTAAGGGTCATGGCATTGACCGTGCTGATGGCCACCGCTATGGCCATCGTGAGACCAAACTGGGTGTAGAACACGCCCGTGGTGCCTCCCACGAAACAGACGGGAATGAAGACGCTCATAAACACGACCGTGGTGGTGACCAGCGCGCTGGTGATGCCCTTCATGGCATCAATAGTGGCCAGGTAGGGCGACTGGTAGCCCTCGTCAAACTTGGCTTGAACGGCCTCCACCACCACTATGGCGTCATCGACAACCGTGCCGATGACCAGCACCAGCGCGAAGAGGGTGAGCAGATTGAGGCTGAAGCCGATGGCATAGAGCACGGCAAAGGTGCCCAGCAGCGAGACCACAATGGCCAGCGAGGGTATGAAGGTGCTGCGCAGATTCTGCAGGAAGACATACACCACCAGGATGACCAGCAGGATGGCCTCCACCAGCGTGCGCACCACATTGTGTATGCTGGCATCCAGGAAGTTCTTGGTGTTCATCACATCCACTATCTCCATGCCTGGCGGGAGGGTCTTCTTAATCTCCTCAATGCTCTTGTCCACACGGGCGATAATCTCATTGGCATTCGAACCTGGCGTCTGCGCTATCATGGCATTCGTGCCAGGATGGCCGTTGGTGTTGTTCTGCATGGAGTAACTCTGCACTCCCAGTTCCACACGCGCCACGTCCTTGAGCCTAAGTAATGAGCCATCGGGCAAGGCCGAGATGACCATGTTCTCATAGTCCTCCTCCCTCTCATAGCGTCCACGATACTTCAGCACATACTGGAAGGTATTCTCCGAGTCGGCTCCCAGTGTACCCGTGGGCGACTCGATGTTCTGCTCGGCCAGCACGGCATTGATGTCTGCCGGCTCCAGTCCATAGGCCGCCATGCGCAAGGGGTCAAGCCAGATGCGCATGCTGTAACTGGCTCCCCAGATGTTCACCTCGCCCACGCCAGGCACACGACTGAGCACCGGCTCGATGTTTATCTTCATGTAATTGGTCAGGAAGTGGGCATCATAACGGTCATCAGGACTGTAGAGTGAGATGCTCTTGATGTTCGAGGTCTGCCTCTTGCGCACTGTCACTCCACTTCGCGTCACGTCGGCGGGCAGGATACCCTGCGCGCTGGCCACGCGGTTCTGCACATTCACCATGGCCATGTCGGCATCCGTCCCTTGCTTGAAGTAGAGGCTGATGCTGGCGTTGCCCGTATTGGTGGCCGTGCTGGTCATGTACAGCATGTTCTCCACGCCGTTCAGACTCTCCTCCAACGGCACCACCACACTCTTCTGCACCGTCTCGGCATTGGCTCCCGTGTAGTTGGCACTCACGCGCACTGTGGGCGGGGCTATCTCGGGAAACTGCTCCACAGGCAACTGGCTGAGTCCTATCAGCCCCAGTATGACAATAAACGTGCTGATGACTCCTGCCAGCACGGGGCGGTCAACAAAGGTGCGTATGCTCATTTGACAGCCTCCCCCTCACGCACCAGGCCTGCGCCCTCGGCAATGATTGTGTCTCCCGCCTTTAGTCCGTGCTCGACGATGCAGTGTTTCCCGTCACTGGTGGGCGTTATCTCGATGGGCACGCTCTTGGCCTTGCCGTCCTCGACACGGTAGGCAAACACACGGTTCTGTAACTCATAGGTGGCCGAGAGGGGGATGACCAGCGCGCTGTCACGCTCTGTCGAGAGGATTACCGTGGCCGAACCGCCGTTACGGAGCAGGTGGTCAGGATTGGGGAATGTGGCGCGCAGGCTCACGCTGCCTGTCCCCTGGTCCACCACACCACTCACCGCATCCACCTTCCCCGCATGGGGATATACGCTTCCATTGGTCAGGCGCATGGTCACCTGGGGCATCGAGGCCACATAACGCTCCACCCCTCCCTGGATCATGGCCAGGTCTGTCACGGCACGCTCGCTCATGCTGAAGTAGGCATGCACCTGTGCGTCATCACTCACAGTGACCAGCGGTTCGGTGATGTTGCTGCCCACCAGTGCTCCCACATGCCACGGAATCATCCCCGCCACGCCATCGACCGGACTCTTGACGCGGGTATATGACAGGCTGTTCTGGGCATTGGCCACCTGCGCCTCGGCCTCGGCCACCTTGGCCCTGGCCTGCAGGAGTGCCTGGTAGCAGGTCTGCAGGTCAATGTCGCCCACCACCTGTGCATCCCTCAGCATCTTGCGGCTGTCATAGTCCAGTTGGGCACTGGCAGCAGCGGCACGTGCCGCCTGCAGGGCAGCGCGGGCGGTGCGCAGGGCAGCCTCATAGGGGACTGCGTCTATCAGGAACAGGGTCTCGCCCCGCCTCACCTTCTGTCCCTCACTGATGAGGATGCGTGTGATGAGCCCGCTCACCTGCGGTCTGATCTCCACCATCTGCCGCCCCCTGATGGTGGCACTGTACTCCGTCTGCAACTCCTGCCGCTTGGCCTCGACAATCATAGTGCGCCGCACAGGCGTGTCCTGCTTGGGCGTCTTCTGGTCACATGACGCCAGGGCGAGAGCCGCCATTGCCATGACCATCACAATCTTTCGCTTTCTCATCCTTTTAATTATAGCAAGCCCTTCACTGTCCTGCCTGGCCTGTATGTTCCAGGGAGCGGAAGGGCTTGTTCACTCCACAAATTTACCATTTTTCACCGACAAAGGACGCATCGGGATGTAGAAAACGAGCAAGCAGGGCGCGAAATGTCCTGGTACGAGGGCGCGGGCGGGCCCTGGGGGGCACATCCCCAGGAGAGTGACGTTTATCTCCCTGGCACTGCACGTTCATATACTATTTTCGATGGGAAGCAAACTTTTGCAAGTTTTCCTGCACCAGCATTAACTCTTTTTCACTAACTTTGACGTGAAGATACACTTCGGGAGCACCCTATCCCCACGTTATCGGCCCATTTCTCGCCCTGCGGGGAGAGCATCAGATGAATTTTCGACTAACCACATATTTGTTTAACCACTTAAAAACTCGGAAGCGCATGAAGAGGAAGACATTACTCAGATGCTGTCTCGCAGCCGTACTGTTGGTTGCGAGCAGCGTAGCGCAGGCACTTGACCAGGTAGATGACATCTACCAGATTGGGAGCCTTGATGACTACAAAGCATTTGCCGCTCTTGTGAGCAGCGGCACCAATGATGCCAACGCTGTACTTACTGCCGACATCGACCTGGGCGAGGACGCCACGATGATAGGCACGGCAGCGAAGCCTTACTCGGGAGTCTTCGACGGACAGGGACACGCCATCAGCATCGCCTGGAAGGATGCGGTCTATGACTGCGGCATTTTCCAGTACATGGCCGGCACGGCACGCAACATCCGTCTGACGGGCTCACTGCAGAGTGTCAACCAGCACCCCGGAACCCTGGTGGGCCGCGCACATGCCAATGGCGGCACCGTCATCGAGAACATCTACTGCGATGTGGAGATGAACATCACCAAGGGCTATGACACCGGCGGAGGAGGCATCATGGCCTTTGCCGAAGGCAGTTACAGGATGAACAACGTGGTGTTCGCGGGCAAGATCATCGGCAACACCCTGACCGAACACTGCGGCGGATTTGTGGGCTGGAGCGCAGGCACAGGCGAGATCACCAACTGCCTCTTCGCCGGCGAGGTCACCGACTTCTCCTTCAACAGCCTCAACAGTTTCAACTACGTGAGCCGTGGTGGCGGCGCATCCTGGTCCAATGTCTATTATGTGTCCGTGGGCACGACCTTTGTCCCGGCCAACGTGACCGAGGTGACAGCCAGCGATGTGGCCAGCGGAGCATTGGCCTTCGCCCTGAACAACAACGAGCAGGGTGGCACAAACTTCTACCAGACCATCGGCACCGACGCTGCGCCTGTGCCCTTTGCCAACGGACACAGCCTTGTCTATTGCAAGGCCGACGGATGGTTGTGTGACGGAAGTCCCACGGGAAACAAGGAATATACCAACGAGAAACAGGAGAAGAGCCAGCCCGCACATGACATGGACGAGGGCTTCTGCTCCATCTGCGGCACATGGGACGAGACCTACATGCAGCCTGCGGCCGACGGATGGTACGAGGTGGCCAACGCTCACCAACTGGCCTGGTGGGCCACACTGGCCCTGAAGGACCAGACGGCCAACATGCGCCTGACCGATGACATCGAGATGGACGAGGCTACCAATGCCCATTACAATGCTCCCGGAACAACAGCCAAGCCCTTCTGTGGCCACATCGACGGACAGCACCACACCATCAGCGGACTCGTGCTGACCGACAACAGCCGTCCCATGGGCCTCATCTCCGTAATGAGCAGCGAGCTCCAGGCTCCCAAGGATGCCGATGCCGCACGCGCCGCCGACCCTGCCTACATCAAGAACCTGCGCCTCGACGAGACCTGCACCATCACGGGCAACACCCATGTGGGCGGCCTCATCGGACAGATACGCGAGTGGGCTGGCAACGTGCTGCTGGAAAGCGTGGGCATGGAGGGCAACGTGTACGCCACCGAGGGCGGCCTCAACTGCGGCGCGCTCATCGGCTGTGTGCCCGGACAGGCAACCGCCTGCACCGTCAACATACGCAACAGTTATGTGACTGGCAACGTGCATGGAGTGAAGGAGGACGGCCTCCTGGCAGGCTGGCTGGGCTTCCACGCCACAGTCGAGAACTGCTATGCCATAGGTGAGTGCGACGCGGCACGCGCCCCGGAGAGTTATCTCGCCTATCCCGCTGCCAATGTCGTGCTGAGGAACGTGTACTCCATCAACGGCACACAGGGCAACATCATCACCCAGGAGGAGGTGAGCAACGGCGCACTCTGCGTCAGCCTCACAGGCAATGCCTATGACCAGCTGGCATGGTACCAGACGCTGGGCGAGGACAACTATCCTGTCAACGACCCCACACACGGCATCGTGGTGAAGGCCGGTGACAACTACCTGGGACTCACCAGCGACGCTGACGTGCAGGACGTGGCTGGCAGTGTGCAGACGGCTGTGTATGAGTACCTGGACGAGGCCATGGCCGAGCAGAGGCTGCTGGATGACTGCCAGGCACTGGCACAGGCCCTGTCGGCACAGACCGCCATCAAGGACTTCCTGACGGCCTACACGCAGATGCTGACCATGCGCGACACCGTGGTGGCCAGCACGCAGGTGTATGCAGCCTATGTGCAGAAGTGCAAGGAGGTGAGAGAGTATATGGAGGAGCGCCATGACTTCGTGGGCCCCGACCGTGACGCGCTGGAGGAGTATCTCCAGAGTGACGCGGCTCCCAGCCAGGACTGGCCGCTCGGAGGCTATGCCTATATCACCGGGAAGCACCTGGCCGCCGACTCCCTTATAAATAAGGAGATAGAGCGCGTGCAGGACATGCTCAACAAGGCCATCGCCGGCGGATACCAGCCAGGCATGGACGTGACCAGCCTGATCACCAACCCCGACCTGAGCAACGAGCGCAATGGCTGGGAGGGATCCAGCTTCGACACATGGGAGCAGAAGGTGCAGGAGAACACGTGGTATGTGGGCGAGAGCTACAATGCAGACTCGCTGAACATCTCACAGACGCTCACCGGACTGAAGCCCGGCTATTACCTGTTCACGATGAACGCCGCCAGCAAGGCCAGTGGCAACCGCTACACCTATGACCAGCACGCATTGCTGTATGCCAACAATGACGTGGCCGTGATACCCACGCTGCGCGAGGACATGATGCCCAAGGAGAGTGCCATCGACGGCGAGAACTGCCAGGTGACGGGCAACTATGCTGACCATGTCATCTATGACGATGGCTTCAGCACCGCCAAGACGGAGGGGAATGACACCCTGGGCTTCGTGCCTGCCGGACTGGCGGGCATGGCCTATGCCATCAATGGGACACGCTATCAGGTGAGCGTCATCACCCAGGTGGGCGAGGACGGCAACCTCACCATCGGCCTGCGCCGCAATGCCTCAGAGGGCATCTCCTTCCAGTTGCTCTTTGGCAACGCACACCTCACCTACTGCGGCAGCGAGAGCGACACCCCCACCGCCACAGGCACCCAGCAGGTGCTGGAGGGACAGTTGGCACGTGCCAACACCGTGCTCACCCTCTTTGACCCCACCGACCCGAACCAGGCCCCCGCACGCAACTATCCCAGCGCGCTCAAGGAGCAACTGAGGGCCGACGTGGGCACCGCACAGGCTGCCACAGGCTTCAGCGCACAGCATGAGGCACTGGCCAGCCTGACGGGCACACTGGCCGCCATCATCGACGGCAAGGAGGCCTACTATGCCATGTACAAGAAGGCCGAGATGATCGAGAGCATCTCCATGCTGCTCTCCTCCTCACTCACGGAAGCGGAGAACGATGCCATATATGCCGCCATTGACAACATCAACCAGGCCTATGACGACGGCAGCATGAGCACCGAGGAGGCACGCAAGGCTGAGGCTCTCAACATCGACATCATCACCAGCCTGCTGCCCAAGCAGGATGCCGACGGCATCTACCAGATAGCCACAGGACGACAGATGCTGGCCTTTGCCACTATCGCCAAGGGCAACACCGCAGCCTCGGCCGTGGTCACCAACGACCTGGACATGGAGGGACTGGGATGGACACCCATCGGCAGCAGCAGCGCGCCCTACCATGGCACGTTTGACGGACGCGGGCACCGCTTCAGCAACTTCCAGATATCCAGTTCCGAGAGCTACACCGGTGTGTTTGGCCAGGTGACCGATGGCGCTGTCATCCGCAACTTCGTGCTTGACAGCACCTGCTCCATCGAGGGCGACTCCTACACGGCCATCATCGGAGGCAACACCACGGCTGGCGACATCGTGGTGGAGAGCGTGGGCATGGAGGGCACGATACTGGCCACTGGAGCCAACGTGGCCGGCATCTACGGCACCAACATGGGCAGCAAGGCCAACCTCTACATCACCAACTGCTATGTGACAGGCCCCGTGACTGGCGGACGCGAGAGCGCGGCCATCTGCGGATGGAGCGGAGGCAAGATAGGCACATTCACCAACTGCTGGACCAACAGCGACGTGAACGGATACTACTATGCCGACGGCAGCGACTACCTCATACGCAACCTCAACGTGACCATGAAGCATGTGTTCTCGACCAAGGGGACACAGGGCACCATCATCACCGACGAGCAACTGAAGAGCGGAGCCATCTGCTACATCCTCAACGAGGGCAACACCACCGACCCCAAGTGGTTCCAGACACTGGGCACCGACCCATGGCCCGTGCTTGACCCCACACACGGAGTGGTGGGCATGAAGGCTGACAGCACCTTCACCAACCAGCAGGGCGAGTGGCTCAACGCACCCGAGGTAATCCTGGACATCGCCTACAACGAGGACGGAACAGCCTATGACGCATCCAGCATGAAGATGACCGTGGAGACCATAGGCACACCCACGGCCTACTACAACGAGGAGCTGAAGCGCAACGTGGCCCGCCTGGAGAACACCTGGGGCGCAAACGCTGACAACTTCTACAAGGTCAACTTTGAGCAGAACATGCTCTTCCGTAGCGGTCTGGAGAACGGACACTCACTGGAGATGCTCCTGCTGGCCGACTATGAGGATGCCATGCCTGACGTGGTGGCCAAGCCCTTCTCGGCCATGCAGACGGGTGGCACAGGATTTGAGACCGCACTCGTGGACGGCGCACGCCAGTTCCGCTTCAACGCCAACGCATCGCCCCTGTACGTCAGCACATGGGCACGCTGCGACAGCAAGGTGACACCCGAGGCAGGCAAGTTCTACCATGTGGTGGGCGTGTGGGACAAGGAGGCAGGCGAGGCCCGTATCTATGTGAACGGCGAACTGGCCTCCACCACCGAGCTCCCGGGCTATGTGGTGTTCCCCACCGTGGGGTGCAACTGGTTTGGAATCGGCGGCGACCCCTCCACAGCCACCAAGGCCAGCAACGCCTGGCGCGGTGACATAGCCATAGCACGCGTGTACAGCAAGGCCATCACCGCCGACGAGGTGGCCGCCCTCTACAAGAACACGGGCACGGGCATTGCCAGCACAGGGGCAGAGGCCACAGTGAAGTCCACGGGCATCTACACCATCAACGGCATCCGCGTGCAGAAGACCACCACCGGCCTCTACATCATCAACGGCAAGAAGGTGCTGGTCAAGTGACAGGGACATCCCCGGGGGCCTGCGGCCTCCAGGGGCACACACAGGCATGAGGTGCCTGGGCAAATGGTCCCAGGCATCCACATGTAACCACGGACAAGGGCGGGTCTCACAGGAGGCCCGCCCTTTCTGTATATCCACAGCACCCTCCCCCCGGAAAGCCATGCCCCTGCGATAGCCGACGCATGCCCCTGCGCCAGCCCTCACATGCCGCTGCATCAGCCAACGCATGCCGCTGCGCCAAAAGGGGTGGGAAGGGGGATGGGTGAAGAGAGGCCCCCTCCCAACCTCCCCCAAGGGGGAGGGGCATGAGTCGCTGCATGTTTTTGGGGGATGCGTTGGGTGGGGCGTTGGGGCTGGTAAAGGTTTTTCGGGGGGCATCGTCTCCTGTCCTGGACAGAGGCCTTGTACCCTATTGGGGGACTGGCTTGGCTATGAAACACGGAGGGCCGAAAGTCTGCTCGCTTTGGGTGGGACGCTATAGGAG